>NZ_CAXAQH010000025.1:0-88357 GCF_963970905.1 Pseudomonas sp. EL_65y_Pfl2_R96
GGCGAGCCATGGCCTGGCGAAAGGCAATGGCCTCGTCGATGGACTCATCGGTAAGGTAGCCCCCTGCGTCATCCATCATTTTCGACGAAACATCAATCGAAGCGATGATGCTGTACTGCGGTGACGTCGAGGTGTGCATCATGAAGGCTTCGTTGAACAGAGCCGGCTTGACCTCAACCTTGCCCGAGCGGACATGGATCATCGAAGCCTGTGAGAGCGCCGCCAGTAACTTGTGGGTAGAGTGGGTGACTGTGACGGTGGCATCGTCGGGGTGGCGTTCGCCACGGTGCATGCCATAGCGGCCCTCGTAAAGCGGATTGAAGCGCGCGTAGGCATACCAGGCTTCGTCGTAGTGGATGCGATCGACGCTCTGGCTCAGCTCGCGGGTGGTGGTTTGCACGTTGTAGCAAAGGCCATCGTAGGTCGAGTTGGTCAGCACCGCGAGCACCGGGGGCGTTTGTTTATCGCTCACCAGCGGGCTGTCTGCGATTTTCCTGGCAACTGCAGCCGGCGTCAGTTCTATAAGGGGGACCGGCCCGATCAGGCCCCGAGCATTGCGCCTTGGACGCAAATACAGCGGCACCGCCCCGGACATATTCAACGCATAGTTCAACGACTTGTGGCAGTTGCGATCGACCAGCACGGCATCGCCGTCGGTCACTGCTGAATGCAGGACGATCTCGTTACTCGCCGAACTGCCTCCGACCGAGAAAAAGGTGAAGTCGGCACCGAACACCCGGGCCGCGAACTTTTCCGCTTCATCTATGGGGCCTGAGTGGTCATTCAACGAGCCCAATTGGCCGACCGAAACACTGAGGTCGGAGCGAAGCATCTGCTCACCATAGAAGTCGAGGAACGTACGCCCGACAGCCGTTTTCATGAATGCCGTGCCGCCGGTATGGCCAGGGGTGTGCCAGGAATACTCGTGCGTATCGGCAAAGTTGACCAGCGCGCCGAAGAACGGCGGCAGGATGGTATCCAGGTAACGGCGGGCTGCCGCTTCTATGCGCCCGGCGATGAATTCGGCGCTGTCTTCAGGCTGCCAGATAAACCCGTCAATGCACTCGATAAATGCCAGCGGAACCCGGCTCTGATGGGCTTGGCTCATCCCCAGCATGATCGGCAGTTGAGCCGTTCGCCGGCGCATCAGCTGGATAAGTTGCAGGGCCTGATCAGGCGCGTTCTCACACAGGCCCCATCCAATGATCGCGCAGCAGTAAGTCGAATTTGCCTTGATGGCGATTTCGGCCTCATCAAGAGATCTCACCCATTCAACTGCCACTTCATTCTCGTGCAGCGCTGTGGCGATGGATTGGACACTGCGCACCAGAATGTTGTCGTCGGTTTCCAAGGCATCAGCCACGATCAACACGGGGTAGCGCTGCGCCAGGTCGGCGGGTAACCGTGTTTGCGAGCGACTCATGGGCGTCTCCTTTAGAAAGTGGCTGGCGATGCATCAGGTTTTGAGTACGTAGCCAAAGGCACTGGTGCGTCCGCCTTCCTGCTTCAGATAAACGCCTTGCAGTTCCGGTGTGAAGCCGGGCAAACGGTTGATGCCATCCTCAAGCGCCAGGAAATACTTCAATACCGCGCCACCCCACATTTCGCCGGGCACCACGCAAAGGACACCCGGCGGGTAGGGCAACGCGCCTTCGGCAGCAATGCGTCCATCGGCTTGTGCCAACGGCACCAACTCGACATTGCCGCGGATGTATTCGATCTGCGCCGCCTGAGGGTTCATCGCCTTTTTGGGAAAGTGCTCCTTTCGGAACATGTCTTTCTGCAGTTGCTGAACATTGTGGCTGCGGTAGAGGTCGTGCATCTCCTGGCAGAGCTGGCGGATCCTGTAGTCGCGATAACGTTCCTGGTACTGCTCGTAGATCGCCGGAAGCACCCTGCTCATGGGGGCATCATCATTGATGAAACGTTCGAAGCGCGTTAACTGCGCGGCGAGATGGCTCATTTTTGCCCAGTCTTCGGCGGGTGTAAGCAGAAACAGAATCGAGTTGAGATCGCATTTCTCAGGAACGATGCCGTTCTGCCGCAGGAAGCTCGCCAGGATGCCGGCATGGATACCAAAATCGGTGTAGCTGCCGTCGACGGGGTCAATGCCAGGTGTTGTAAACAGCAACTTGCAGGGGTCGATGAAATATTGTTTGTCGGCATACCCGGGGAAGGCGTGCCAGCGATCCTTCGGATGAAACTCGAAAAACCGAACGTCGTTGGCGATCTCATCGGTCGGGTAGTCCTGCCAGGGGCGACCATCGATGGTGCCCGGTACGAATGGGCGGATCATGGTGCAGGCTTCCATGATCAATTTGCGCGCATTGATGCCGAACTTGACGCAGTCTTCCCACAGGCGCAGGCCGCTGCGGCCAGCATGGATGCGCGCATTGACATCCAGTGACGCAAACAGCGGATAGAACGGGCTGGTGGAGGCCTGAGCCATGAAGGCATTGTTCACTCGGGCATGGTTGCAGTAGCGCGCCTGACCCTTTATGTGCCGGTCCTTTTTGTGGATCTGTGAGGCCTGGGAAAAGCCGGCTTGTTGCTTATGCACCGATTGAGTGACGAAGATACCGGGGTCGTTCTTGTCAAGATCGAGCAGTAGTGGCGAGCAGTCCTTCATCATCGGTATGAACTGTTCGTAACCGACCCAAGCCGAATCGAAGAGAATGTAGTCGCACAGCTGACCGATTCGATCGACCACCTGGCGGGCGTTGTAAATAGTGCCGTCATAGGTGCCGAGCTGGATAACCGCCAGACGAAACGGACGCGCCAGCGTGGCCTTGTCTGGAGCGACCTCGTTGATCAGCTCACGCAGGTAGTCTTCCTCGAAGCAGTGGGCGTCTATTCCACCGATGAAACCGTAGGGATTGCGCGCGGTTTCCAGATAAACCGGTGTGGCACCCGCCTGGATCAGGGCGCCTTGGTGAACGGACTTGTGGTTATTGCGATCGAACAGGACCAGATCGCCCGGCGTGAGCAAGGCGTTGCTGACGACCTTGTTGGAGGCCGAGGTACCGTTGAGCACAAAGTAGGTCTTGTTGGCGTTGAACACTTTGGCGGCATGTTTTTGTGCAAGCAGCGCAGGACCTTCGTGGATCAGCAGATCGCCGAGCTTGACGTCGGCGTTGCACAAGTCGGCGCGAAACAGTGTTTCGCCAAAGAAGTCGAAGAATTGTCGGCCGGCCGGATGCTTGCGAAAGAACTGGCCGCCCTGATGGCCTGGGCAGGCAAACGTCGCGTTGGCTACTTCGTAGTACTGCTTGAGCGCATTGAAGAATGGCGGGAGGAGGGTGTCTTCATAAGACTTCGCAGCGGTTTCGAGTTGGTGTCCATAGTGATCGAGGTTGTTTTGCGATAGATCGAAAACACCATTTACCTGCAGCAGCACGTCTTGCAGTTGCTTGTAGATGTCCAGGGCACGATTGCCGCCGTCCTGGGAGACGACCAGAAAAATCGGGATATCGAAACCGGTACGTTTAATGGTTTCCAGCGCGCCGGCCAGCACATCGTCTCGGGAAACCACAGCTACCGCCACGTCGGTAAAGTCGGTCTGGTCGAAGGGGACAATTTCTCGGCCCGTACGGAAGCAATCACGAACCGAGACGCTGGCGGCAATTTTCAAGTAACTCACAACATTCCCCCAAGCCGGTGCGAGGGCACCTGCATTTGAGCGCTGTCAATATGTGGGCTACTGCAAAAAGCCCTGATCTAAATAATTGGCAATATTGGGTATAGACTCATCTTGGCCAGTCGGGATTTTTTTCTTCACTGCCCGAGAAGCCTTGTGTATCAATCCTGAGAAAGCTGCTTTAGCGAGTGAGGTACATCGTGCTGATCGAGAGGCGGACTGGAGGAAATCGTCTCCGACCACAGAGGATGATGTGTAATCATTTCCAGAGAGTGCGGAGCATTAATTCGCGAGTTCAATCTCTCGACAAACGACTCAGCTCCATCAAGGCTGCGAAAGCTCGCCACCCACAGGCCCATGTGAACCCTCCAGCGATTCTGCGCAGGGTTTTGTTCAATATAAATCTTCATTTGACGCGTTCCAAAAATGCAGAGGTCAGTCGTCCTGACGTGTGCAGGCTCATCCCTTTGCTTTCTGTGTACGGTGTACGCTGGCGGTGAGCAATCCATGGCGTTGCATCGTTGCGTGTTTGCCAGCGTGTACTCGTTCAACCGGCAAATTATTGATCTATATCAACCATCCTGGGCTGTTTGCCCGCTGCCTAATACCGTATGTCGGACAGCAACTGTCCAGCTCGATACGTGCTCTGTATACGCAGCGACGGGGCGATCGAGACCACAATTTAGAAGCGCTCTAAAAGGGGGAAACGAGCTTACGGAGAGCGGAAGAGTTGAGTGTTATTGTTAATGATGGTTTGTATGATTTCTACCGAACCATTGATGGCGAATTGAACCCCCATGCAAACGAGTAAAAAACCCATCAAGCGTGATATGGGATCAATCCCTGACTCTCTGTTGCTTTCATAATTAAGTCTGAAGCGCGCAAACAGCACCAAAGAATTATAGAAGTTGAAAGAAAAATCAATGGTGGGGCTGTTAGCAATACCCAGGACGGAAAAGTCGTGCTGTGTTTAATGGTGGCAGAAGCACTTATGTAGTAGGTGAGTGTCATGATAATAAAGACATACACTGCAGTCAGGAGTGCCTGTTTGTTTTTTTGTTCTCGACTAAGCCCTTGGGAAAGGGACCCAAATATAAGTGCGATGATTGCAGCCCAGCCATTTTTCCATTCGGTACGGAGCTGCATGCATTTTTTCCATCAACGGTGGACGCAACGATGTTGTAGAGCGCCGAAGTAACTCAAGTCCTTTCCCCCCCCTAAAATCAAATGCCAGCAGATCATCATATTAACTTCGATTTCAAGATTAAAAAGCACGTTGAACATCCATGATTGCTTCAAGTGTTGGGAAGTAAAGTTGACTACATTGCAGCGCAAAGAAGTGATTCTGTATGGCTGTCAGCATAACTGAGCGCTTGCGAATGCGTCATCTCGAATTATAGAGATAAGAATACATTATTAGGCCGAAACAGTCATTTTTATAGCCGATCGCTATTGCGCAAGTTTGGCTAGGATCGAAATGGTCTCTCAACCTCAATTCATCGCGCGTAGAATGAAAGAAGCAATATTTTACCTATGCAGCAGGTGCAGTTCCATGAAGTCGACGAAGGCGGTGAAGGGACATTTGCGGAATCGCCTCATACGGACTCGGAAAAAAACTGCAGGACAAGCCAACATATGGTTGTTCTACAGCTTTAAGCTCAATCTTGACGTGCCGATAATTGGTGATCTTGAGATGCTGCATTGGGTCTCCGAGTTGGAGACACAGCCACAGGTGAGGCGCTTCACAATGGATTTCCAAGTCGAGATCTCACTTCAAGAGACAGGTGAGAGCTTCGAAGAAGTTACTGTAATTCGAGTTGAGAGTGTAGATGGGTCGATTGAATTCCAGCAAGTCGATTCCAAACAGTATGATTCTTGTGAGAAAGTCAGCGTACCTGTTCGATACAAAGTAGAGAATCGTATTGAGAAGAGTCGTCTGGTTATTGTTCCGGCCGCTCACCTACAGGCTTTTTCTAAGTTGTCACTTAGTTTCTGGCTAAAAGTCATTGCATTCGTATCTCAGGTGAGAGGTTACGACCTCAGCTATGAAATGGGACAGGTTGGCATCTCAATCAGCATTTGTCGTGGCGGTACCATTGGAAGCCTCTTAGAGTCAATGTCTATCGCAGATTCCGCGCTAGCAGTCGGCGCTATTTGTAGATGCGTTCTCCAAGGAAATATCATTGTCGATGGCCAGGAAAGTTTTGGACTTAACACTCAGTGGAAAACACCATGAAATCCAGAATTTCTAGGGCTGAGAAAATCAAGCTTATAACCGCGTCGATGCCATGGGAAGAAGTACGTGAGGATCTCTTGGACGCTGAAGATGCGGCGACGTTCAAGCATAGAAAACAAGCGATCACTCGATATTTGACAGGAGAACCGCTGGAGCAAATTAATGTTGCAACAGGGGTGGGAGGTAATTTCCTTAGAAAGATTATTAACCGATGTTTGACTATAGCGCCGGATGGGCTGCCTTATGGTTATCGAGCATTAATAAAAAATCGCTCCATAAAAGTCTATGTACGGAATAAGAAAGAGTGCCTTTCGTCTGGTTCGAAAAATTCTGGTATGGCCGGAATACTAGGTCAAACGTTTCAACGCTATGCAGAACTGCAAGAAACTTTGGATACTTATATTTTAAAAGTAAAGGTAGTAACCAAGGATAAGAACGTCGAGGTACAAGGCAAGGATAAAAAAAAAGAAATTGAATTAGAAAAATTTTGCAATCGACCTAAGGACGTCCATAAAAAATTCATAGAATTGCTGGAAAGCTACCACCATCCAGAAACAGAATGGCCATTCAATACCAATTTGTTAGGAGTCAGGAGTATCACAACTTATGCAAAAGAATTACAAAATGCGAATAGTGAGAAAATTGTTCGTATGAGCGGGGACGCTGCGAAGATAGCGCATTTGTCTGTCGGAACGGGTAAGGTTCCACTAGTTGGGTTTAAAGACTTCAATGATTGCTGGATGATTGATAGCCATACCTATGACCACATTTGCACAATAGAAATATTAAATGATCAAGGGGCACCATCGTTTGTACCTGTGACACGATTACACGTGCTTCTTATTCTTGAGCCACTATCGCGGGCTTGTGTATGGTATCGGGTGGTCTATGGTGGGGATGTTACAGCGAATGATATTTCGGCATTGGTGCGACAAGCTTTATCGAAGGTGCTACCAAAGCCTGTAGAAATTATTCCAAACCTAGCGCCGAATCCCGGCGCGGGATTTGTAGCTGAAATGTTTCCTGAACTCGCTCAATCGCCTCCTTCGTTTATTAGCTTGGATAACGCTTGGGCGCATTTAGGGGACAAAGTTTGTATCGATTTGAGGAAAGAGACTGGCTGCGCATTTGATTATGGAGCACCAAAGAGGTTCGAAAGGCGAGCGCTGATAGAAAGTCGTTTCGGGGTATTCGAGTCAGTACTTTCTCACCGTATGAGAAGTACTGTTGGGTCTGGCCCTGGTAAAGGTCGCGCCAAAGACGCCATCGAAGCATCGATAAAATTCCGCATAACTAGCGACGTTTTGGAACATTTAACATACGTGACTTTCGCAAATTTTAATGTCCAGTCATCCGAGGGCTTAAGATTTTCTAATCCCAAGCAAGTTATTGAACATTATCTTTCCAAAAGAGATAGCCATTTTCTTGCCCGTGTCCTTCCTGCGGACAAGCTCGCGTTACTCGGAACTGCTCTTGTCCGAGAGAAAGTTTTTATCAGAGCTAGCCCGAGGCCCTTTATCAATTTTGAAAGAGTGAGGTATAGATTCACCAACCCTGATCGAGTTGCCCAACTTATTGGACAACAAATTATCATCGAGGTGAACGAATCCGATATAAGAGGGTTTAATGCTTTTTTACTAAATGGTGAGCCGTTGGGATGGATGACCGCTGAGAGCTACTGGGGGGAGCAGATCCACTCTAGGAAAACCCGTATAAGCATCAATAGACTAAAGCATAGAAGAGTCCAAGAGTTTGTCAATGGCGGTAATCTGATCAAGATCTACACTAATTTTTTAATATCTGAAGCAAATCGGAAATCCGCGGCGGAACTTGATCGCCTTAGGCATGAAGTTTCTAGAGCCACCGGAGAACCCGTAGAGAATCCTGTTAAAAAATATGCGGACTCAAGTGCACCACTAGAACAGCATGCAGTGGCACCTACAGCAGCTTCGCCGGCTAGTGGTTGGGTTGTGTCACCAGTAGATATTGATATTCATGTCTTGCTCAAGAAAATCAGGTGATGCTTGATTATGAACGAATTCGACCCCTGTGATCACGAAGCCCGTCAGCCCTTAATACGACATCATCCTTTGGTAACGAATGAGTTTACGACCTATACGCCTAGTATTCCAAAGGTTATTGGCATCGTCCTTGATGCTGTGATGCTCCACAAAAAGAGCATGTGTTTCAACGCGTTACCACAGATGGGTAAAACGAAAATTCTTCATAGTTGCGTTGCTGCGCTAGAGGGGCACCAAGATTATCAAGATCGCTTAATCATAAAAATATCAGTTGATCCATTTAAGCATGAAAATGTCATACGAAACGTGTTTCGAACCTTTGGGCTAGAAATGCCAAAGATATTTAACTTGGATCTAGCGCGTGAGGATGTGATAGCAACTATTAATGGTCGATTGAAATTAATTGAAGGAAGGCACGTCGTTTTTTTTATCGACGAAATGCAAGCTCTGAAAAATGATGATTTTGAGTGCTTGCGGTTTCTACAGAACGAATTAGCCGTAAGAAACATTAGCATGACAGTCATTGGGTTTGCGCAAACTGATATCGAAGTGTGCTTGAACAATCTGCGTAAATCGGGGCGCCCCGAGCTAATCATTAGATTTCTTAATGAGGTTGTGGCTGTGCCTTTTTGCGATAGTGAGGAATGGATTAGATTGACAATCGCTCCATATGATGACGTATTAACTTACCCTATTGGAAGCCAGTGCACCTATACTCGTTTTTTTCTTCCAATGGCCTACGAAGCTGGGTTTAGGTTGGCAAATCACGCTCATGAAATATTTGTTGCTTTGGACGAAGAAAGGGTCTCTAGCAGTTTGCCGTGCATTCCCACAGTTTGTGCATTTGAAGTGTTCCGACTCATCCTATATCGGGCGCATGAGCGTGACAGCCCATTTTTTACCCTTGACGCAAAAAGTTTAGCGAAAGCTATAAAGGAGTGTCAGATTGCCGGCTATGCCGCGAACTTGAAAAAAGCGAGTGCTGGTCATGCTAATATCGCAGAGTAAGACTCTCATTCATCCAGGGGTTCAGCTTCCATATGCATCCTCTTGGCTTATTTTTATCAATCTTCTCAAGTGGAATAGGTTTAAAGGCTGCAGGCGCATGAAGGAATTTTTGAATCCTTGTGCAAATCAGAGTTATAAGAGAGTTTTCTGGGAGTCTGGAGATGACGTTAGTATAAAAGAATTAGAGCTAGCTATGAGTCTTGCTTCAGGATCACTCAAATACTCATTTGTAGATGGATGGTTTCCAAGCGAATATCATTCAAAATATCTAACCTCTTGGCACAGAATGCGAATTCGCCATTGTCCTGAATGCATTGGGAAGGGATATCATTCAGTGGTTTTCTATTTTGCACGGATTACTCACTGTCCCTGGCATGGCCTTGCACTTGAATTTTGCGACAAATGCACGCGCTCTCTTGATATTGATTTCCCAGTTAGACAGGGAATTTACAAATTTGCAAATCAATGCGCGCATTTGAGCGTTTTGCTTGACCTTGTACCGTCAAACCCAATGACACCTAATTTTCTCAATGAGGTTGAAATTTGGGTTGCAAGATTTATTGAATGGGTTCAAAGCAGTATCGGATTGCTTGGTCAGTCAGCATATGAGGTGATTGCTACAACTGTCAACAATGACTTCATGGATGTATCAATTGCGATTGATTATTTGGTTCAGCGCATAGGCCCACCTGGTTTTAACCATGAACGGAGACGAGAGGCTACGATTTTATTGTTGCCACGATCTAAAAAGCATCTCTTGAGCTTCGATCATAGCATGCAGCGTTCGAAACCCGAGAAGCTCCAGCCTGAAATCGGAGATAGCGAAATGAGGGGCTGTCTGAAATCGCTCCGTAGGTATATTTATCGCCGGTTTGTGCGCCTTCATATAAAATGCTTTAAGAGGATGAGAAAGCTGAGTCAGCCTCAATGGTATAGGCTGAACGCCAATACAATATGCCCATGTATAATGTCTTATTTATTGGTTGTATCAAAGTATTGGCATGCTGCTCCATTTGATTTTTTTCATAATAATGAACATTTGGATGTGGGAGGGTTCTGGAAGATGAAGTACGAAGATCGCACGCGTGTTCGTAGCGAATTCCAATATGAAGTTATCTGCATCCTAAGTGATTTTTATAGGCATTGGGACAGTCTAAGAAATTATCGCGTTACTGATGCTCACTGCATGCCTTGTCTAGATAGATTTTCAGGAAGGGTTTGGGTTTATAATTCAGGTGTTTATCAAACTGGTTCGAGAATGAGCACTAGCGAGTTTTGGGATAGCCATCTCTTTATGGAAGATCCGTCCTTGCTTATACATAGAAGTCAAAGTCTTTGTCGGCAGTCTCTGGCCTCTTCGCTTACTGTCAATATGAATGACACTAAAGCCAAATCTCTTGTTAGAGTCGAAAATGTACTTTGTGTTCTATATAATCTCGATTCTAAACAAATCAAGACAGCCAACATAGAGATCTAGTGAACTTTCGCCTGTTTCGTGGTTATTTAGTTCTCGCCGTCATTGGTCGCTTTTCAGCGTACCCCATTGCCGACGCTAACCCCAAGTTAGTGGCAGCCTGATGGAGTGTTAATCCCTCCGCCTTAAGCGCTGCTACGACTTTCACAATGTCAGCGCTCAGCGGTCTACCAGGAGACCTCATGACCAAGAAGTCGCGGGCCTCAAATTGCTCCCGCGTCAGGCCCATACATCCGGCGGTGTCAGAGTGGGACAGCTTTTCTGATGAATCGCACGTCCGGGTAGTCTCGAGTTCAGCAATTTTCCGAAGGCGAGCGGCGTCCAAAAGGTCGATATACCGGTCATCACGGATGATACGGACTGCTCGCAGCACTCCTGCGAAAGCAGATCTACGAACCCTAACTTGGCCAAAAGTTAGAATTAGTCACAGTTGAGGTTTACGAATAAACGCCGAATCAGTGCATTACTTGTAATTGTTGAATTAATGTGGAGCCGCGTGTTGAGGTAGGGAAGGCCGTCAGAACGAAGTCACCGAGAAGACGTCGCTTGAAATTGTCCCCACCGTTCATTCCCAGATTTGCCAAGGACGACGATGGATTGAGTGGAGAGACTCACCACATTTCTCTCGTCTAGCTGACGCACGCATGAGCTCTTTGATACACACCGGACTTTTAGCATCTTCCTTCTCCCCAGAGACAGTTCGCTATTTTTGTCCGCTACAGGTTTCAACACATCTAGCCAGCGATGACTCGAGTCCAGATGAGTTGATGGCAACAATCAAACCCAGAATCTCTGGACAGAAGACTTTGAAATACCAAGTGCTTCGGCGACTTCCTTTCTTGATTTACCTTCCTCTTTGAGACGCTTAACGGCGAGCCTCTTGCTGTCAGCGATTTCACGAGCCTTAGCTTTTGATACGAGGCTGGAGCTTCGCTGCTCCTCTCGTATTACCTCATCTAGGCCGATCGAAAGGAGATCGCGAAGCTCCTCCGTCAGCTTGCCTATGACCCCCAGAGAGTCCTGTCCACTCTCGATGGACTCGCACAACACCATAAGCGCCAGGGGAGTGATCTCAAGGCTCTTTGAAAGCTCCCGCAGCTTGCCTAGCGATATATTTTTCGGCGTACCTGCCTCTAGAGCGAACGCGTAGCTCCTACTAGAGGGGAGTCGTTCCTGAGTGAGCTCTCTAGTTTTTCGTAGCGCGCGAAGCACCACCGCGAGACTCTGAGTCAGCATGACGACTTGTCCTCAAAGCGGAGGATAAGGCCAGCAAATTATTGACCCAGCCACTCTGTACATAGAGCCTGAGGGTCTGGTATCGTGATCGTCTTCTTGTCTTAATCATACTTTCAAGAAGGATGCAACAAAAAACATTTGGCATAAATTGACACCTGGCGAATGGACGCAAAAAGCCGGCAAGGACTCATTCCTTTTTGTCCGAAAGCCACATTCCCAGGCTCGTTGAATGCAGAAGAAGCGCCGCAGAGCGTGTTATGTCGGGTGGTGTCACTCACGCTTTAAGAGCTCTCAAACCAAAATATTGATGTTACGGATATAACCATCATGTTTATTTCAGATGAAACTTGTCTTGTTGGCCTACCGGGATTTCCCGGGCTTGGCCGCATGGCTTGGCGGATGGTCGAGCGAGACTCGGAAGATTTTTGGTATCACGTTCGCTTTCGCGTTTGTGAAGGAGCAGAGGTTCGGTTCAAAAAAATGATGCCAACAGACCCCTCTATGTTGGCCCACCTAATCTCTCAGCGGAGCCGAGAGCACACGATTGAGGCGGTTCAGGTTGTTACTTCCGCTTGCATTAACGGGAGCTCGTTAGAACGGATGGAAAAGCTGATCAGTGTGATCGTCGGCTATGACAGAAAAGGTGAGTGCGTACTGCTTCATAAAGTCGATAGCGGAGCAATTTACAGCAGCTCGCCCGGCGAGATCGACGCAGGCTTGCTCAGAAACATCCGAACGATCTACGACGCGATGACTGCCGCTGGGAAGCATTTCCATTGCACCAACTGTCAGACCCCGAATCGCTCTGCCACTACAAGGGCAGCAGGTTAATCCATGAAGCTACAAATCTATTCAGATCTGCACCTCGGTTTCGCTCGGTTCGATCCCGCCCCAAGCAACGCGGACGTAGTCATTCTCGCTGGTGACATTGATATCAAATGGCGCGGCGTGGTTTGGGCGAACGACACATTCCAGTGCCCGGTGATCTACGTTTGCGGAAACCATGAGTACTACGGCGGCCACATTGATCACACGCTGCGGAAAATGAAAGAAGCGGCAGCGCCACATGTCCACGTACTCGAAAACGAAGTCTTGTTCATCAACCAAACTAGGTTTTTGGTCACGACAGCGTGGACAGACTACTCGTCGACCGGAGATGTCGTTGCTGCGAAACGCATTGCTTGGGACTGGATGAACGATTTCACCGTGATCAGAACCGATGAAAATTTCCGACGTGTGCGTCCTGATGACTTGATCGCTAGATCACAGGCGGCGTACGCCTGGCTAACTGGCGAATTGGACAAGCCCTTCGCGGGTAAAACTGTTGTCGTCACGCACCATGCCCCCGCTTTGGAACACGTGAGTGAGGATTTTCCAGCACACCTCATTGCTGCGTACGCAAACAATTGGCCTGAGCTTCTAGAGAAGGCCGATCTTTGGGTGTACGGGCATACCCACATCGCTGCAGATTTCGTTAAACGAGGATGCCGAGTTGTTTCAAATCCTCGCGGATACCCGACTGAAGAGACCGGTTTCGATCAGGATTTTTTGCTCGAGCTTTGATGAGCGGTGATTCAGCGATAAACCTCTGCAATCTAATTCCTCCCTACGTTCTAGCCCTGGGATGAACCCCATTTGCAATCTAAACCTAAATCGATCGAGAAGTTTATATGGTTACGTTAGAAGAGGTTTCCCAACTCCTTTACGGTGCAGGGAAGGAAGTGCCTGGCTGGCAGGGCACCCAGGACGAGCTGATTGCATTGGCCGAAAACGTGTTCCCTGGCAAAGCCTTCTGTGTTGTGAAGCAGTGGATCCTGATCGACCTCACTGTGACACCTGCTGAGAAGGAAAAACTCACCGGGCTTGGTCTACTTCCCGCGACGCTTTTCGCCCACGAAATTGTCCTCGACAGCCAAAGCCGCTTCCAGCCTTCGATGTGGGTGCGCAGTAATTTCGGCGTCTCTTCCAGCCCTTACATGTTTGAAACCAATAAAACTGTCTATCTCCTGCTTGGGCCCGGTCTGAGAAAAGAGGCTAGCATTGGTGCTGCTTTTTCGATGAAGGCCGGTTAAGCAATGACCGCCGCGGATACATATTGAGTCATTTTTTGGAGCTTTGGCCGGATGCCAGAAATCATCGAAATCGAATTTCATAGTAAGTATCTCAGCGACTTCCAACTGAGTCGCCTTGTACAAGCGAGTCTTCGAAAATACACAGTAGACATTACGGCCTTTATCAGCGATACGGTGATCATCGACGATCGCTGCATTGGCGTGTTCTTCGATCACCTACAACAAGACGACGCGTACCGAACAGCCAATGGCGGAATCATTCGGACAGAAAAAATTCAGAGGGCTTGGAAAGAAGGGCGTTTTTGGCTTCTAGAGACGCGAGAAGGAAATTACCTCATCGGTAGCTTCAAACGTGGGGGTGGGCGACGTAGTTTTCTTGAGTTGCTCCGTTCCGGTGAGCGTCTCGAATCTGAGGATTGAATGTTCTGGGGGATTGGAACTGCATGGCAGCTGATGAACGTTGGACAGTTGCTCGGGCAACGAGAATTTTCGATGAGTTGCTCGAGAAGGTAATCATGACGCGTAAACCGGTTTTTATCGATCGTCAGCGCAAGAGCGTTGTGCTGATCTCGATCGAAGAGTGGAGCGCCATCCAGGACGAGCTCCGCCCCGCGTCCCGTCAGACCTCTGAAAAATCACTTGGGAAGCCTCCTACGTTTTAATCATCAGCGCTCCCATTTAGCCGTGCGGAGCGCTTCAAACTGCCTCTATCCTTTAATGCTCATTTTGTCGTCGACGTATTCACAGCTCGCCTTACCTCAGTAACCGTACTCGTTCAGTAGTTTTTGCAAAAACTCGCGCCGCCGTTGGACGATCCTCATAATGAGATAATCGCGATCTGTGTCTCTAGTCGACAGGTGCCCCGCGTCCACCAGGCCATCGATGTAGCCTTCGGCTTTGCCCCTGGCTTCGAGCAACGCCTCTCTGGATGTGCTTTTGTAAATGTCTCCAGCGATGAGCTCCCACCGCTTTTTCTGACGTTGCCCAATGGGGTCATCGGAAAATTTCGGAGCGTTGATCAGATTGTTAAAATCGGCATGTGCGTTTGGTGTGTTCAAAGCGGATTCTCGGAACGGTGATAACTGAGCTGAGGCTATCATGCGCACACTAAATCGCTTGTTGTTGGCTAGTTTTTGTAGGCGCTGGCGCGAAGGGACGACTTCAATGATGGTGCACGCTATCGGTGGCACCTTCGGACATTGCGGAGCGTACAGGCAGTGCTATTCAGTGAGTACGTTCCTAGCCCGGAGTTCGATATGGGATACCTCAGCCTAGAGGACATTTACCCCGATGACGTAGAAAAATATGGGCATATGCGGGTGGGAATGACCGACCTATACGTTAAAGACAATCACGCCACTTATGGTGTGGTTACGCGTGGCGAATACCGCGAGCTGACCAACAAGTTGCTGCGTGATGAAACGGTGCAAATGATCATCAGCGCTGAGCTCGCTGCTTTGCCCAAGGACTACGATCCGTGGATTAGGCGGATCGTACGCAATCGCGCCTTGCGCGCTAGGTATGGGGCCAAATTCGATCCCTGGGGGGACGACTGAATGCCCCTATGTCCAATTACAAATGCCGCGCCTCATCTTACTCAGCCGGCTTTGTAGTTACGTTCCCCGAAAATCCATCGGTACTGGCAAATAATGGACGGACACGGGCTCCAATGACAGGCCAAAATCGTTGAAAAGGAAAGGGGGTTGAAGATATTCCTTGATTGCGAATTTACCCGGCTCAATCCGGACTCGAAGCTGATATCCCTAGCTCTGGTATCAGAATCGGGCCAAGAGTTCTACGTTGAGCTGACCGACACCTATTTGGTCGAAGACTGTAGTGATTTCGCTATTCAGAACGTTCTACCACAGCTTGATCCTCTGCGATGTGGTCAGTCGCTTAGCGAAGCCCAAGCCTCTCTTCGCAGATTTCTAGGGAGCTTTGTCGAGCAGCTTGAGGTGTGTTCAGATGCGCCACATTGGGATTGGAGATTTTTCTGTGATCTCGTCTGTGCAGATCATCAACCTTGGCCAGCCCAGGTTATGAATGAACCAACCGACCTCACTATCCTTTTGAATAAGATCGATGCTGAATCTCTTGAACAGGTAGAGCTGCCTGATCTGCCGCACCATGCGTTGCTAGATGCGCGAATGCTTGCAGAGCTCTTCAAGATTTTAGCCTCCCGGCTTGTGCTGTCACTATAGAGGCGCATTACGACGTAGGCCGATCAGCTTTGGACGGTGTACTGCTGGTGACTCGGCCATCGTTGGGGAAGCGGAAAAACTGGATTATTCCAAATTATGGCTCAGCAATAATTATTGCTGAGCCATAATTTTTCTCATCAGAAAGGAATTGGAGCAACACGCCATCATCAAAGCAGACGGAACCTCCTGCAATTGCCGCAAAGTCGAACTGAAGATAAGGTTGGGCCATGAATGATCCTCTCATCCCTCTCATCTCGCCTGCGAACCGCGTTGAAAGCGAGAACTCGCCGGCGTTTATTGAACCGATGGGAGCTCATCTCTCGGTATCGAAAACTCTCGAGCTTCTGGCGGCGGATATGGACGCGCATCCGGAGCGAGTACTGCATGTGGAGATGAATCTGGTCGCGCGCATCTTTGCGTTAGTCGGTCAGGTAGATTTTGACCTCAATTCGCCGCTCTTGGCGGAGGATGAATAGATCAGGGCTGCGAATCTCGACTCACATACACGGGGCTCCCTGACTCTAAATTCAAATTGTGGTTTTTGGTGTATTGTTAGGTGACTAACTACCTAGAGAACGACCATGTCCAAGCTCGCAGAATTCCGCCAACTCGAAAAACACCTCGCCGAGCAGCTCGAAGCTCTTGAGGCGCTGAAAGGCGATGCTGGCCTCAAGAAAGAAATCGAATTTGAAACCAAGCTACGCGCTCTGCTTGCCGAGTACGGCTACAGCCTGTCGAACGTGATCAACCTGCTTGATCCGAAGTCTGGTCGTCGTGCACCAGTCGCTGAGCCTCAAGCCAGTACTCGGAAGCCGCGCCAGGTGAAGGTATACAAAAACCCGAACACAGGCGAAGTCGTCGAAACCAAAGGCGGCAACCACAAGACCTTGAAAGAATGGAAAGCAGAGCACGGCTCCGCGACCGTTGAGTCCTGGCTGACAAAGTGATCTTGGTTTGAGTACAAAAGGGCCTGGAATGGCCCTTTTTCTTTAGTTCAGCGTTTACTACGCCGGCAGCGTTCCGACCAGTAGCGAACTTTCTCCGAGCAGTGTGCCCACTTTTTCCTCAATGAGAAGGGAAGGCCGCAAGTCACGCAAGTTTTGACTGGAAGTCCACTCTCCTTCAAAACAACTCCCTTGCATCAAGTCTGGCGAGCAGCTTCTGACCACGTCCCAGAGCGCTTGTCGTTCGGGTTCAGTCATCTTGTCGAGGTTTTGTAGGCAATACTCATGTTCTGATTACCACACTGAAGGACTGCCGTGACGCATTCGGAGGTGACAGTAGAGCGCGTGATTGGTGTTTCCGCTCACCTTGTAGGCGCAGTCACGGCGATAGTCACACATCTGCTTGATACCGGTCGCTCGCACAGCAACGCTATTTCCACTCTGGGGCCACGTTGAGGAGACGAACATGAGAGGTTATCTAGCGATTTTCTTTGCCCAGCAGAACCGTTGTTGTCAGGGAAAGATGCTGGGCGAATGGATCGTCGACGTGGCTAAAGAGATGGGGTTGCGCGGCGCGAGCCTCTGCACAGCAATTGAAGGATTTGGGCACACAGGTAAATTGCACTCATCGCATTTTTTTGAGCTGGCAGATCAACCTACGGAGATTCGCATGGCTATCACCGAGGACGAATCCGAAATGTTGTTCAAGAGGTTGGAGGTTGAGGAGATTTCCGTATTCTACGTAAAAACCCCAATTGAAATGGGCACCGTCGGCAGAAAGGCCTCCAAGCCATTCCTAAACCTTTGAGGTACGAACGTGAGCTATACGGATGTTCCACCAGGTATCGCGATCCCCAATGACTTTTTTACGGTTATCGAGACTCCTGCTAACCATTCTCCGGTTACACACGAGGTGGATAAAACAAGTGGACAGACCTTCGTTGACCGCTTCCTCAGTACATCGACGCTTTATCCCGCCTACTATGGATTTATTCCAAATACGCTGAGTGATGATGGCGATCCTCGGGGCGTACTGTTGATTTGCCCGTACCCGGTATCGGCTGGCGTTGTAGTTCGCAGCCGACCGGTTGGTGTGATGTACATGACAAGCGAAGTAGGTGCTGGGTCAAAGTAATCGCGGTGCCTCATGACAAGCTCAGCTCTAAGTACAGCGACGTGAAGGAGTGGGAAGACCTTCCCGTACTTTTGCTCGCACAGATCCAGCATTTCTTCGAAAACAGCAAGGCTCTGGAGCCGGGCAAGTGGGTGAAGATGGGCCGTTGGGGGAGCGCTGATGAGGCCCGGGAGGAAATTTGCAAGTCGGTGGCTGCGTATGCCCCGAATTAAGTTTTTTGCGCTGGACAGAGGAGCGTCTGTCGAGTGCTTGATACGAGGGGCGCGTGAATAGTGCGCAGCCTCTCAGTCGCTCGAAGAGTCAAGCGTCGAGGGAAGAGCGCGCATGGAATAGCGGATGGCTTATGCCTTCATAACAATGTTTTTTGCGGGATTTTACATCTGTAATCACCAAGATGATCCTCACACGGTGACTACTTAAAGATGTTGCAGACGCTGGATAAAAACTCCTGGGTAGCACTCGCTTAACGGCGAAGCGATAGGAGAGCGTTCTGCGCTAGCTTGCGCAAAGCTGTTTGGAGCGAGCTGCTTATTTGTTCAGTCTTACGGTCAATATGGCGACTTCAACGGGAGCCCCTCGTGTGATCAAACCGATAAAGCTGTTTCGTCGAGGCTTCGCCTCAATGCGCTGGCGCACTCGCGTAACTCTATGGATTGCAGCGACCATTGCTGGCCTACTGGTAGTGGCTTTTGCAAGGTTGGCCGACATAGCTTTGGAGCAGTTCGCGCAACAGACCGCTGAGCGAGCGTGGCTTCCTCTTATTTACACCCCACTGATCGGCATGTTCGTAGTTTGGCTGACAACGCGTTTTTTCGTGGGCGCACAAGGCAGCGGAATTCCGCAGGTAATCGCGGCAACACTCCTTGCGCGTCAAGGCAAGCCCATTAACAGACAGGTTTCACTGCGCATTGCTTTCGCCAAGATAAGCCTTGGAACGTTGGCGCTAACGGGCGGCTTTTCAGCGGGGCGCGAAGGCCCCTCAGTCCAGGTTGCGGCATCCATCATGCACTTCTTTCACCGTTTCCTGCCCAATGCGCGAATTGTGCGCAGCGAGGATCTCATTCTAGCGGGAGGTGCAGCAGGTATTGCGGCTGCATTTAATACGCCATTGGCCGGGATCGCCTTTGCGGTAGAAGAGTTGGGACGCAAGCTGGAGACCCGCACGAGTGGCGTTCTTCTCAGCACCATCATCCTGTCTGGTATGGTCGCTATTGCCTTGCAGGGCAACTACAACTATTTCGGTCATTTCGGCATTCAGGACAACAACCTCGACATAGTCGTCCCGGCATTAGTGATAGCGATTGGATGTGGGCTATTGGGTGGTTTGTTTAGCCGAATGTTGTTATGGCCACAGCGGCACCCACAGTTCATCATCTGGCAATGGCGGCGCCGGCACCCAATATGGTTTGCCGGTATCTGCGGATTGATCGTCGCAATATTGGGCTGGCTGAGTGGCGGAATTTCGTTCGGTAGCGGATACGGCATTACCTCTCAGGTCATCGCATCCGATGTTGTCCTGCCATGGCACGCACCCATTACGCGTTTCTTAGCGACCGTAGTGACCTACTTTTCTGGTATTCCAGGAGGTATTTTCGCCCCTTCGCTCGCCGTAGGGGCAGCAGTCGGCGCCAATACCGCAGAGCTATTCCATCTAGCCGCGCAGCCCACTATTGCCCTCTGTATGGTTGGTTTTTTGGCCGCTGTTACTCAGTCTCCGATCACCTCCGCAATCATCGTGATGGAGATGATTGATAGTCACAGTATGGTGACTAGTCTCATGGCGGTAGCCTTGATCGCCAAGGCGGTCAGTTCGCGAATGGGGCCTGAGTTGTATCAGCAATTGGCGCGAGGCTTCCTACAGAACGTAGAACCCGACACCACGCCAAAGAATCCAGCTCGAGAGGTTTTACAGGGGCATCGTCCTAGCCAGTGAGCTAAGTTGATCCTTCTCATGCTGTAGCACTAACGTTGTATCTGCTCGTTTGACCAGAAGCTCTGCGTGCCTGTCGCAGGCATGCTTAAAGATCGCAGGGTTTATCCTCGCGAGGC
The DNA here is from genome assembly GCF_963970905.1 of Pseudomonas sp. EL_65y_Pfl2_R96. NCBI lineage: Bacteria > Pseudomonadati > Pseudomonadota > Gammaproteobacteria > Pseudomonadales > Pseudomonadaceae > Pseudomonas > Pseudomonas sp. EL_65y_Pfl2_R96. The sequence goes on from NZ_CAXAQH010000025.1 coordinate 20,014, forward strand.
TGATGAGGGCCTTTAGCAGGCGAAGGTTAACTTCGAGCAAACCTGCACCGTCCCTGCTGATCGGGGCAAAAAAATCGTCAAACAGATCTTCAACAGTCAATCCTCGAAGAAAGACCTGTTTACAGCCTTGATCTGTCTGCGAGCTAGAGACGTGAGGTTTGCTCCAACAAGTCAAAGTTCTCACTCCCCGGCCAATGACATCAATGGCCGTCCCTGGGTCGTTGACCGCAGGAGACAAGGCGCGAGAAGCGATTTCCGAGAGCACGCAGAGCCCGAAGCGAGGATCATTTTCAAAGGTTCGCCGGATGCCGATGGTCAGCGCCGCTAGAATCTCCTCTCTAGCGATATTGGTATCACCGGTCATCGTGTTGCCCAAGCTCACAATGTGTAGGAGTGGCATTCCCTCGTGCACAAATGTCCCCGGAAGTACGTCCAGATAAATCTGGGTCTGATTGTCCTGCGCGATGGTTCCAAGAGCGTTCACATCGATATGCTGCACATAGCCAGTTAGATCACTTGTGACTGTAATTGCGCCAGGGGGAAGTACCAGATCAGGCGGGTAAGCTGAACCGCCTAGGTAGGGCCATTGGACTCGTTGGCTGATTGCCTTTATCGCAGCTGCCTCGACGCGGTCGATGGTTTCTCCAACCCTTCCGAGCTTGGACAGGTGATCGATCCAGCGCAGTAGGGTGTAAACGATCAGGATGACCACAACTATCGTCACTGCGAACAGCAATACTCGACCTTGGGTGCCGTAGGCGCCCGTGCTCAGCGCGATGATCCCCACCAGGCTGAAGAGGAATGAGCCGATGAAAGTGGCGAGGGCATTCTGGGTTGTGGTGTCCTCCATCACGAGCGTGGTGGCACGAGGCGTCACTCCGCTGCTCGCGGCACCATACGCCGTGACCATCGTGCTTAAGGAGAAGGTTGTAACGGCCAGCATGCTGGAAGCAATGATCCCCAGAATTTTGTCCACCGCATCCGCACCGATGCGCGCTGGCAATGACTCCGGGATGAAGTCTTTGAAAACAACGGCGAGCAGTGCCGTAGCTACCCCCAGAATTGAGAACAAGGACGCTCTGAACCACAGCCGTTTAGTGAGTTGATTCGTTACCCAGCGCCAACGGGCGATCATGTGCAATACCTTCAGTGACTGCATCTAATGAGAGTAGCGGGCGGGGTAGAAGTTTTATTCGGCAATTTGGAATGGTAGGTTGCATCCTATCTGCCAGCAACTATCTACACTGAGGGCTCAAAGCACTGGCGTTAAGAGTTAGATGTACATGATGATCTATGTACTCTTGGTAGCCCCACCTGACGACCGCGTAGCGATCATTCTCGGCCAAACCTGGAAGGTATGCGCGCTCAACATTACCTTGATGTCGATTCCGGGGTTTATCGCTGTGCTTTGGGCGCTACGCGGTCTCGCACCCACCAACCTGAGGCTCTCAGGAGCCTGCGGCGGACTGCTAGCAGGCTCAATGGCAACGATTGCTTACTCCCTTGGCTGCCCCCGAGATGCAGATACCATTTTGGGGTACTTGTTGGGCATGCTGGTGCCGACGGTACTAGGCGCATTACTCGGTCGAAGCTGGCTGCACTGGTAAGTCTGTGCTTCACATGGCCGAACCCGATGCCGGTTTTTCTCTGATTGAGCTGGCTATAGCCTATCGTTGAGCTGAGAGGCCAATCTCCGTACACCCGATTTCTCCGATGGCATTGGGGAATGCATCGTCGACCGCCAACCGTGAGCGTTAGTGCTATGCGCAGAGTAGTTCTCTACCTTTTTACTAGCCTGCTTTGGTCTGGATTGAGTTTTGCTATTCCCGGCGGTCAGGCAGACAGTTCCAGTCTGCCGTTGCAGCCTGTCGCCAGCATCGATCTGCCTCGGCTCATGGGTACCTGGTACGAGATCGCCCGCACTCCCAACCGGATTCAGAAAAAGTGCGCCGGTTTCACCCGAACCGATTTCCATCTACAGGTCGACGGTACGGTGCAAGCGGTCAACCGTTGTCGATTACGCGATGGCCAATTGCATCTTTCTCTCGCTACTGGTCGGCAAGTGGGTGCTCCGGACTCTCCCAGGCTCAAGGTGCGTTTCGCACCAGCGTGGATGTCGTTTCTCCCAGCAGTATGGGCGGACTACTGGATTATTGATATTGACGAACAATACCAATTGGTCGCCGTCAGCGAGCCGACTCGCAAATACTTATGGATTTTGTCGCGAACAACTCGAGTGAAACCGCAGGCCTACGCGGCACTGCTGAAACGACTGAAAGACAAAGGCTTCATGGTGGAACAGCTGCTGATGACACAGCAATAGGCTCGATAACTCTAAACGAGTCTCAGGTATTTTCATTAGGGGGCATGAGTAAGCCAAGGCGCTTTAAGCATTTCCAGGCATGATGCCACTGCTTGATTGAGCGCGATATCACTATAATGAGTGGTGGGCAAAGCCGCGAAGGTTGGAGTGCCGACCACGAAGGCCGACCACCCTTTCGGGTGCCGACGCGACCCCGCCCATAACGCAGGCAACGCGATAACATGGTCACAAAGGCCCTAAACATTATTGGATTCGCCGAGGGTCTTCTCTTGGGGAGCAATCCTAGGCTAATCGATATCACATCATTGTCGAGAAGGCATTTGATTCAAAAAATATCAACACCCCACTCGTCATAGGGCTTCATGGTCGGCGAAAGGGCAAGGCTCAATCAAAACCTTTCCAAAACAACTGTCTTTGACAATCCAGTTATGGGTGCCGTGCTATCAAACCATCCACGATCTCTTATTTGACTAAGGTGATTGGTAAATCCGAGAGCTGAATCACCTTTGCCGCGACAGAGCCCAGAAAAATCCCCGCCAAAAAACCATTGCCATGCGAACCTAGGATGATGCTGTCACATCCAAGGGAATGCGAACACACCACAATTTGGCTGGCTGCATCGCCTTTTAAGGTATGAAGTGCGAATGCAATCCCTTCTTGCTTCAGAAGCACCTCAGCTTTTTGTGAATCCTCAGCACTTTTATCCCCATAGTAACGATCACGCTCATCCTCGCTCATGTCGTGTGCGATTCGAGTGGGTAAAAGTGGCTGCACATTCACCAGATGTACCTCAACACTTCCCCCCAGCAATCCACCATCCTGGATCAGTCCGATGAGGTAACGCACCGCGCGCTCTGAATGCTCGGAACCGTCGACAGCAACAAGAATTTTATGCATTTCCAGATCCTTTTTTTCAGTGGCCTGAAGGTGCTTGTACAGCAAGCGTTCCCCAAGTGAACCACCTTGGGGCTAAAGGGGAACAGTTACAGATTGCACCTCAAGAGTATGGGGTCAGCTTGCAACCCGTTCTACTCGGACAAGCGGATTCGAATTTGTTTTTCAATCTCGATGATCGCAAAGAGCGCAACACCCACGCCGATGATCAGCAGGCCATCAAGGAAGGGGATCGCTTCTGTGGCAAACACCTTTTGCAGCGGTGGTGCATAGGTGATGGCGAACTGAGCTAAGGTCACCACGGCGACGGTCATCCACACGACCTTGGTGCCACGAATGCCCTTCCAGGTAAGCGATGTGCTGTAGAGATTACGAATGAAGAACAAATGGAATATTTCCATCACGACTAACGTGTTCACCGCGATGGTTCGGGCCAACTCCACCGAGTAGCCTCGGTCGAGCGCATACGAAAAAATACCGTAAACGCCGCAGAGAAACAGAATAGAAACAAGCACCATATGCCAGACTAAGGCTCCGCTTATGAGTGGTTCCTTGCGTGAACGAGGCGGTCTGCGCATGGTGTTTTCTTCGGTGGGCTCGAACGCCAGCGCGATGCCGAGCGTCACTGCGGTTATCAGATTGATCCACAGAATCTGTATCGGCGTCACCGGCAGCGTAATGCCGAGTAGCAGCGCGACGATGATGGTCATGGTCTCGCCCGCGTTGGTAGGCAGCGTCCAGCTCAGCACTTTCTTGATGTTGTCGTAGACTGTCCGGCCTTCGCGTACCGCAGCCACGATGGATGCAAAGTTGTCATCTGCCAGCACCAGGTCTGCGGCTTCCTTGGCGGCCTCACTGCCTTTTCCACCCATGGCGATACCGGCATCGGCACGCTTCAGCGCTGGTGCGTCGTTAACGCCATCGCCGGTCATGGCCACTGTCATGCCGTTCGATTGCAGCAGCATTACCAGCCTGAGCTTATGTTCGGGGGTGGTACGAGCAAAGATATTGACGTCCTTTACCGCCTCCTTGAGGGCGGCATCGTTCATGGCGTCGAGGTCTACGCCGGTCAACACACTGTCGGGATTTTGCAGGCCAATCTGGCGACCGATAGCGGCGGCGGTACCGCCGTGATCGCCAGTGATCATTTTTACGACAATGCCTGCTGCTTGGCATTGTTGAACTGCTTTTATCGTCTCGGGTCTAGGCGGGTCAATCAGTCCGACCATACCCAGCAGGGTTAACCTTCCTTGTACGTCCCCAAACTCCAACACGGTGTGCTCGGGAGGAACTGATCTAACTGCAAACGCCAATACACGCTGCCCCTTGGCAGCAATGGCGTTTGCCTGTTCGTGCCAGTAGTCCGCATTGAGCGGTTCAGTCCCGCCGGCGTTTACGACCGCTGCGTGCTCATGGCCAGTATTTGCTCTGGCGCACCTTTCACATAGATGGAGGCATGGCGATCGTGGTTGTGATGAAGCGTCGCCATAAGTCGGTGTTTCGCGTCAAACGGAATGGCATCGGTGCGGGGCCAGACGCGATGATCTTCATCGCTATCAATTCCGGTCTTTGCGGAAAATGCCAGCAAGGCACCCTCCATCGGGTCTCCCTCTACCTTCCATAAGTCATCATGCAGGCGCAGCACAGCATCGTTGCACAGGCCAGCTGCTCGCCCCAGTTCTGCCAACGCAGGATAAGTCGATATATCGACTAGCTGATCTGCCAGACTGATGCTTCCTGCAGGCTGATAACCTGCGCCATCGACTTTGAAGACGAGATCGTTCGTGACGACAGATGCCACCATCATTTCGTTGCGGGTGAGTGTGCCGGTCTTGTCAGTGCAGATGACGGATACCGAACCTAGCGTTTCGATGGCTGGTAGGCGACGCACGATGGCGTTGCGGCGAGCCATTGCCCGTACTCCGACAGCCAGCGTGATGGTAAGGACGGCTGGCAGCCCTTCAGGTATCGCCGCTACCGACATCCCCACCACGACCATGAAGATCTCGGTGAATGCGTAATGCCCGACATAATGGCCGAACACAAGTAAAAGGCCGCCGACTAACAAGATCAAGATCGTCAGCCATCGCGCAAATACGTTCATTTGCTGCACCAGCGGAGTGGTCAGCGTTTCTACTCCTGCAAGCAGCGTACTGATGCGTCCGATTTCAGCAGCTGCTGCGGTAGCAACGACAACCCCTGTTGCTTGCCCGCAAGTCACGAGTGTGCCGCTGAACGCCATGCAAGTACGATCACCCAAGGCTGATTCGAGGCCCACAGGTTGGGTATGTTTCTCTACTGGTACGGATTCACCGGTAAGAATGGCTTCTTGAATCTGTAGTCTGTTCGCGTGCAGCAGGCGTAAATCAGCAGGGACTTTGTCTCCCGCCTCCAGCAATACGATATCGCCCGGTACCAGCTCCTCGCCCACAATACTTAAGCGTTGGCCTGCGCGAATCACGGCGGCGTGCGGTGCCAGCATCTGCCGGATAGCGTCCATGGCTTTTTCCGCTTTGCCTTCCTGGACGTAGCCAATGATTGCGTTTGCAATGACCACCGCCAGAATCACCACCGTATCCCACAGATGTTGCAGCATCGCGGTAATCGCAGCGGATCCTAGAAGCACGTAAATCAGAATGTTGTGAAATTGCAGCAAGAATCGCAGCCACGCGGGTCGCCGTGCTGCCTCTGGCAAGCGATTGAAACCAGTGCGGTCAAGCCGGGCTTGAACTTCGGCGGCGTCCAGCCCGACATGCTCATTGACCTCAAGCAGGTTCGTCACCTGCTCTGCAGGCAGGGAGTGCCAGGCCACGGAATGCGGGGGGATTGGTGTTTGCTCGGCTGCTGCGTCGACCACCTGATTCATCAATGATTATCTCCTGTGCGCACAGCTCAACTGAAACGGGCTGAGGTGGTCATGAGCGGGCGTGGCTATATCAGAATGCTGAAAGCTCGTTCGTCGTTCTTACATTCTCTCTGCCATCTAGCTGATACGAACTAAAAGACCTATGCAACCAAGCGCTTGATAATTATTGACTTAAATCAAATTGTTGGCAGTCGGTAGTGTGACAAGATATTTACTAAGCAATCTATTCTTCGATCTAAGTCTCTTGTGATTTATGGTGTCAGCGCCCTGATATTGTTTTTAGTAAGTTCGATCTGTTAAAAGTTTGGAATGCAGTTACTGCAATACTTTGATAAATCATTGCGTTACAGTCCGCATATTGGTTGCACTTAAAGTAGGAGTGCATACGGCGGCACCTAGCTTGATTGAGCACTGCTGTCGACCGGGTTCTCATCCAGTACCTCTAGTGCTTCTGGCAACTCGGTAATCACGCTGAAGTCGCTCACTTCAACGGCACCCAATCCATAGCCCAACAAGTGGAACGAAAACGCCTTACGCGACTTCGGATTGTCAAAACTGAAGTCCATCTCCAGTGGCTGGTCTGCAGTGACGAGCATCTCGGCGGGGAGGCCCAACTGGACATCCTGCTCCAGTTCCTTGGCCTTGAGCAGAATGTAGGCTTTCTGTTGTGGATCTACCGAGCGCACGGTCAGGCGCACGCGAGTGTGTGAGCCCTTGGGCATTTCCAGATACTGCGCGCCAATGAGGTTATCGGCCCAGTCATCCTTGATCTGCGCCTGAAGCGGGATGATGGCGGGACTGCCGAATTGGTAGTGCTGGTTCAACGGTGTCCGGAGCAGCGAATGATCCAGTGCCGTCGCTCTGGCTACGATTTGGCGGGCACGCAGGCCCCCATACTGCCCCGTCAAGGTTGCACGCTCGGCAATGAAGCCGGCGCTGGCGTAATACCGACAGCGCTGTTGAAAGTCACACTCGGTCAAGGTGCCTTGGCCATCGTGATAGCGCAGCTTGTCGTTGGTGAACGACATGATCTCGCGGCCCGTTTCATAGTCACGAAACAGGGAGCGACCGCTCAAGGCTGAAGGGACGGGTAAGGCAAAGTAGTCGAGTATTGAGGCGCTCAGGTCGACATGCCCGTAGACCCCGGACTTCACCTTGGGCAACTGCGCCTGCTCGGGGGCCAGCATCAGGTTGAAGCCCCAAGAGGAGGCCAGCCGCACACCATCGATGCCGTGGGATTCGTCCGAGGTGATCACCACCAAAGTGTCTTTCAAGATGCCCTGACGTTCCAGACCGCTGAGGAATTGCCCAAGGGCATCATCCAGATACCCCACTGCGGCTTGCTTGGGCGTGTCGTAGCGCTGCAGGTAGTCTTCAGGAGCCGAATAGGGCTGGTGAGTGCCAACGGTCAGTAGCGTCAGCATCCACGGTTTTTTTTGTTTTTTCAGCTGGCCGACGTAGTCCAGCGCCCCTTCAAAGAAGGCCTTGTCATCCTTACCCCAAGGGAACTCCAGGTAGTTGCTGTTGGTGAACCATTCCAGGCCATGGGTAGCATCGAAGCCGATGTGCGGCATGATCTTGTCTTTGGCCATGAAGCGCAGGCCCGCCCCCTGAAGGTAGTGCGTGGCGAATCCGTTGTTGTACAACTGGGCCGGCAGGCACGCCTGGTTGCGTTGATTCTGGGTCAACATTTCCACCCCCTTGGGCGTGCCGTTGTCCAGTTTGTCGTAATCGCCGCAAAGCATCGCGTACAGACCGCGAATGGTTTGATGGCTGTGCAGGACATAGTCGGGTGTAGTCATGCCGCGCTCTGCCCAACGACTGAGATTGGGCATGAGGTTTTCTTGATACTTGCTGTGCAGGGCTTGGCGGTTGACGCCGACGTAGGCGCCGGGAATACCTTCAAGTGCGATGATCAACACATTGCGCGCACGCCCCGGTGCCGCGAGCAGTTTCTGTCCGTCCAGATCGAGTTGAGTGAGCCCCGCCATTTGCGGTAGGGCATCGACAACATCACCTTCCAACCACTCTTCTGCGCTTGCCTGAACATCGCCAACGCTCGCGGCCAGCAACTGATGCGGGAGGTTGAACAAGCGCCACTGGTCTTCTTCTGAGGGGTACAGGTGCTGAGCGCCCCAATGGGCGATCAATAGCAGTAGTGGTGGTGCCCACGCGCTTCGTGGTAAGCCCGGAGCGGGGGTGGAGCGTCCCAGATACTGCGTGATCAGCCAAATCACCAGTCCAAGAAAAAGAGTGGCGGCTAGCCAAGGCTGGGCGAAACCACCATCGGTAGAGTTTTCCAAAAACTGAGAGTCGATCAGGTAGTGCAAATCTGAGGAGTTTGGAAGCCTACCGACTGCGCTGACCAGTTCGACAGTCGCCAGCGTCATCAGTCCCCAAACCAGCAACACTGGTAGCGCTAGCCACCAAGGACGGCGATGCAGGAGTACGATGAGCAGGCTCGCAATCCCCAGATCTGAAAGGTAGCCGAGTGGATTCGACCAGCCCAGTGCCGCACGCAGGCACAAAGGCACGAGCAGAACCAATCCAATCAAAGCGGTGAGGCGTGCGTAGGGTTGTCGTAGCCAGTGACGGATAACGTTCACGAAAAGACCTTCCAGACATTAAATCTTCATACAAGTGTGCTGGATGGTATCAAGCGATGCGAAGACTGATCGGATTATTCGAAAAGGACATGGGGTATGGAGCCGATGATCGGCATGTATATTGTTTCGCGTGCCAATAGGTTCTGGTCTAACCCCCCATTCCAGAGTGATGAAGGAACAGCATTAATGCCCCTTATGGCCTTGAACATGAACTGTTTCAGGCTATTTAACGCCGCCACTCGTGTGGGCCAGATGTTAATCTATTACCTTTTAAGTGATACCAAGGACGTTGATGACCAAGCATCAAGCTAAAGCCGAAACCCCTAGAGCAGCCGCGATTCTGGCTCGCTTCCTGTCGTCGGAATCCGCTGGCGGTCTCGTGTTGATGGGTGCAGCTCTGGCCGCTCTGATTGTTGCTAACTCACCTCTATCCCAGAGTTACTTTGCAGCCTTGCACAGCGTTTGGATGGGCATGTCTGTAGAGCATTGGGTGAATGATGGTCTGATGGCGATCTTCTTTCTGATGGTCGGTCTAGAAATCAAACGAGAGGTGCTGGCCGGTGGGCTTTCCACGTGGGGGCAGCGAGCCTTACCTGGATTTGGTGCTTTGGGCGGCATGGTTGTTCCTGCGCTGATCTACATCGCAATCAACTGGGGTAATCCTGAGACCTTGGGGGGGTGGGCGATCCCGGCCGCTACTGACATCGCATTCGCCTTAGGTGTTTTGTCGTTGCTGGGTAAGCGAGTCCCGACTTCGCTGAAAGTGTTTCTGGCTGCCTTGGCGATCATTGACGATCTGGGCGCGGTGGTGATCATCGCCTTTTTCTATACGTCGGGCCTTTCCATGCCGATGTTGCTGGCCTCGCTTGCGACCCTGGTCATTCTGATCGCAATGAATCAATTGGGCGTAAGGCGTTTGTTCCCGTATCTCCTGGTCGGGGGCGTGTTGTGGTTCTTCGTGCTGCAATCGGGTGTCCATGCCACGCTGGCCGGTGTCGCTGTGGCGCTGTGCATCCCCATGGGCAAGCCAGAAGAGGAAGCCCAATCTCCGCTGCTTTTCCTGGAAGAGAAGCTGCACATGTGGGTAGCTTTCGCTGTGGTGCCGATTTTTGGTTTCGCCAACGCGGGTGTTTCATTGGCCGGTATTTCGATGGAGAACCTGGTCGATCCGGTTCCACTGGGTGTCGCTCTGGGTCTGTTGGTGGGCAAGCAGGTCGGTATTTTCCTATTGGCTGCTCTGGCCATTCGCATGGGCTTGGCCAAGTTGCCGGAAGGAAGTACCTGGGTACAGCTCTACGGCGTAGCACTGTTATGCGGCATTGGCTTCACTATGAGCCTATTCATTGGCAATCTGGCGTTCGCCGGATCAGCTCTTTTGATCGATGAAGTCAAAGTCGGAGTGTTGATCGGTTCGATTCTGGCTGCAATTGGTGGTGTTCTGGTGCTGCGCTGCAGCAGCGTTTTAGCAAGTGCTGCCATAGCCAAATAATCTCGCTTGAGATAACCACAGTATTTCTCGAAGCATAGAAATACTGTGGTTTAGAAACCTGCGTTAGCGAAGCAACAAGACAGGCATGCTGGCTGTTCGAAGCATCGTCGTAGTCGTGCTACCCACCAGGAACTGTCGGATGCGTGAGTGCCCATAGGCGCCCATGACCAGCAGATCAATTCCGTGCTCTGCTTGATAAACGTGCAGGGCCGCCTCCACCTCACCTTGTCGTATTTCAGCTTGGACTACGAAGCCTGAAGAAAGAAGCATGCCTCGTGCTTTCTCCAGCGCCTCTCGATTGCTTTCCGAGTCTGCATCGACCATAACAAGATGAATGGGTAAACCTTCGCAAAGCCGGCTGGCGGCGAGCATTTGGACGGTTTTGTAGGCCGTAGGGCTGCCGTCAAATGCGAGCATCACTTTTTCGGGCTTTTTATAGCAGTTGGCTGTGATCAAGATGGGCCGGCGAATTGTCCGCACGACAGCTTCTATCTGGCTACCAAGGGTGCGCGTACTGCGTGTGCTGTCTTCTCCCACTCTTCCGATCACCAATAGCCGAATATCCTCCTGAAGGTCGCTCAGACTTTCTACTAAGTGGCCGTGGCGCTGCTTCAACTCAGGAAAGCCAGCACCGGAGATGACAGTTCGCTCCCTGGCGGCTTCAAGCATATGCTTTCCCTGCTCCAGAGCGATTCTGGCACGATGGGCATCCAACGTAGCCAGTTCCTCCAGCAGATGCTCTCGACTTCCGAGGCCAATATTTCCACTCAGGTCAGCTGCTGCCGGGTATTTCTCTTCATCCAAGACATGTAGCAAAGTAAGGGGCGCATCTAATTGTTGTGACGCCCATGCTGCGTAGTCGCAGACCGCCAGTGAGAACTTTGAGTTATCAATGCATGCCATTACGTGAGTCATTGTTGATCTCCTTAGTGGCTCATGAGCTTGTCGATGGCGTCAGGTTTGTCATGCACGCCAAAGCGGTCAACGATAGTGGCGCTGGCCTCATTAAGGCCTAACACTTCAACCTCAGCACCCTCGCGACGGAATTTGATAACCACTTTGTCCAGCGCTACGACGGCAGTGATATCCCAGAAATGCGCCTGCGTGAGATCGATGGTGACCTTGTTGAGCGCTTCCTTGAAGTCAAAAACTTCAGTGAACTTGTCTGCAGAGCTAAAGAACACCTGGCCCACGACGTGGTAAGTCCGATGCGATTCCGCCTCTTCTAGAGTGCTCTTGATATTTAGGTAATGTCCGACCTTGTTCGCAAAGAACAGTGATGCCAGAAGCACGCCTACCAATACGCCGTAGGCCAGGTTGTGTGTTGCGACGACGACCACAACAGTCGCGACCATGACGATGTTGGTCGAAAGCGGGTGCTGCTTGAGGTTGCGCAAAGAATCCCAGCTGAAGGTGCCGATGGACACCATGATCATCACAGCCACGAGTGCGGCCATGGGAATTTTGGAGAGCCACTCACCAAGAAAGACGATTAGCAGTAGCAGGAAGACGCCGGCGCAAAGTGTCGACAGGCGGGTGCGGCCACCGGATTTCACGTTGATGATTGATTGGCCAATCATGGCACAGCCCGCCATCCCACCAAGCATACCGGCAATGATGTTAGAGACACCCTGGCCCTTACATTCGCGGTTTTTGTTGCTGGTGGTATCGGTCAGATCATCGACGATGGTCGCGGTCATCATGGACTCAAGCAGACCCACTACAGCCAAGGCAGCTGAGTACGGGAAGATGATGCACAGGGTTTCAAAGTTCAGCGGGACTTCAGGCCAGAGGAAAATCGGCAGTGTGTCCGGCAGTTGGCCCATGTCACCCACGGTGCGGATATCCAGCCCGAGGTAAATGGCAATTGCGGTCAGGGTCAGGATGCACACCAGCGGCGAAGGAATCAGCTTGCCGATCTTCGGTACATACGGGAACAGGTAAATGATTCCGAGGCCCGCTGCTGTCATGGCATAGACGTGCCAGGTCACGTTGGTCAGTTCAGGCAACTGCGCCATGAAAATCAGAATTGCCAATGCATTCACAAAGCCTGTGACCACCGAACGTGAAACAAAGCGCATCAGTGAGCCCAGCTTCAGGAAGCCAGCGAGGATTTGGAGTACCCCACAGAGTAAGGTGGCTGCTAGCAGATACTGAAGCCCGTGATCTTTTACCAAGGTGACCATGAGCAGTGCCATGGCACCAGTTGCCGCTGAGATCATGCCAGGACGACCGCCGACAAATGCGATAACAGCACAGATACAGAAGGAGGCATAAAGACCGACCTTGGGGTCGACACCGGCGATGATGGAAAAAGCGATGGCTTCCGGGATCAGCGCGAGTGCGACCACGAGCCCCGCGAGCACATCTCCACGGACGTTGGAAAACCACGTTTGTCTGAGTTTTTGCAGCATAGAAAATATCCAAGGCAAAGCATCGCGCACGCCAAATGGATGGCGAACGAATCGATACAAATTCAAATTTTGAGAATTTTTGCTGTGTGCTTAAGGTGTAAAACCAGGCGTACAGCAGTGCGCGTCCGCGAGCGAAGCTAGCGGAAGCAAGGTGTTGCGAGGGGGCGTAGTGCTAAGGCGGCGTAGGCTGCCAGTAAATTATTTGGAGTACAGTCATGCTGGTGTTCTTGTAGCTCAAGGGGGCAGGCTGAGCGGGAAGTATACAGTCAAGCTATCGTCGATTGCGACCCGCCACCTCACTTTGGGCGGATTGCTTTGAGAAAGGTCTTTTGGCAATATCACTCGCCTGCGCTTCTTTTGTCAGTTCTCCATCCCTCTCAGTTGGGAACTGCGTAGTTGAGAAGCGCAGGTAAAAACCCGGCCAAGTGCCGGGTTTTTTATTTTTCTGGTCAAATTTGATCAGTGTGATTCGGAGTGGAGCCTCCACACATCAGGCAAATGTGGCTGTAGAGCAGAATCGGAAAAGCCCGCACGGAGGCGGGCTGCTTTTTTCACAAAGGGGGCGCCGATCCATCAGCTGAGGTCATTGTAGATTGAGTATTCCCACGCGCAAGTCGGAAGCGGATAGCGCGGCGCTCGGCCAGGTTCAATCTTCTGGATCTTTCTCTTCCTCAGGCGTCCATCTGGCGATTAGGTCAACCAACAATTCTGCAACGGCGTCATTGTTACCTTCCAGCACCCTCATCTGCTCATTGATTCGGTCGGATATGACTTTAGAACCTTGCTGATCGATCCAAGTACTTATCTCTTCAATCGCACACTTGAGCGCTGTGATGTTTTGGTTTAGGCGGCTGAGCAGTGCAGGGGTAGGGTCGTCAGGCAGAGACATGGTTTTCCTCCATAGAGAGTAAAGCATAGTCGAAGAAGTTGATGAGAACGAAAAGCCCGGCGCCTCACGGGGCTCATGCTGCTTCCAGCGTAGAGGCTAGGCGATTTGTTGTAAGGGGCCGGCGAACACACCTTCCGAACTCCAGGTTTAAGGACGATGGTGTCCGCGTATTGAGCGGACGCGATTGCCCTTATTGACAGGATTTCCATGCGCCAACGAAGCTCTTATCCCAAACCGTTCAAAACCCAGGTCGTCCAGAAATGCCTGAAACCTGGAGCGACGGTCTCCAGCGTTGCCATCAACCACGGCATCAATGCCAACGTCATCCGCAAATGGTTGCCGATTTACCGAGATCAACCACCCGCAGTACTGCCCGCATTCGTGCCTCTGAAAACCACGCCCAAGCGGGCCAAGGAAGACATGGCTGTCATTTCGCTATCGCTGGGCGATAAATCCATCACGGTGAAATGGCCAGCCTCCAACCCGGATGGCTGTGCGCGTTTTATCCGTGAGGTTGCTCAATGATTCGCATTGAAGCTATCTGGCTCGCCACTGAGTCCATGGTATGCGCGCCGGTACAGAGACCGCGTTGGCCAGAGTGATTGCGGTGTTCGGTGCGGCGAAGCCGTACTGTGCTTAGCTAGCGTAACGAACGTCCTGATTGGCCAAATCCTACGATTTGCTGCCGCGTTAGCATGTTGCGGCTGGTGTCGTAGAAGCCATGATTCAGGTCGTATTTGGATGCGCCCAAATCTTACCGGTCAGTATAGTCAACTCCGTATCTTTGCCGGAGTGCCTTAAATGGACAATACCCGTGAGCGCTTGATTGACTCCGCACTGAAGCTTTTTCTGTCACAAGGTATATACATTACTGGTGTGATGACCCTCGCCGCGATGGCGGGTGTTACCAAGATGACGCTATACAGCCATTTCCCCTCCAAGGATGCGCTGATAGTGGCTTGCCTTGAGGAGCGCGACCGACGCTGGCGTGAAGAGGTAGAGCGCACCTTGGCAGGGCATCCTGACCCGGTCAGTGGCATGCTCGCTTTTTTCGATTTGTATCAACGCTTTCTTTTGCAAGACAGCGAACGCGGGTGCCTGTTCGTCAACAGTGCGGCTGAATTCCCCCAGTTTAGCCACCCTGTGCATTTGGCAGTGAGCAGGCATAAGCAAGGGATACGCGACAATCTTAATGCCTTGGCCGTGAGCGCCGGTATAAGTGACCCTGACGTAGTTGCTGAGGGGCTGTTTATCTTACTGGAGGGCAGTTTTGTAAGCGGCGCCATGGGCCAGGACGTGCGGGTATTCGACACTGCCCGACACGTAGCTCATTGCTGGATCCGGAAGCAGGGCCAGCAGGAGCAGAGCGTATGACCCTAGGCTTATTAGCGGCCATTGCCGCCACTTTTTCCTGGTCGCTGCTCTACATCTTTCCGGGGTTGGTCGGCGATTACAGCCTTTTTGATCTGGCTGTGGTGAGCTATGCCTTTGCCGGTTTGGGTAGCCTGCTTGTGCTGTTTGTTTACCGCAGCGAAGTTCGGCAATTGCGACTGAGCGACTGGGCCTGTGCCGCACTGCTGGGCTTCGTGGGATACATCGGCTACTTCTTCCTGATCACCTCTGCGGTCTTGGCAGCTGGGCCGGTGATCCCTCCGGTAATGATGGGGTCAGTACCGATTGTGCTTGCGATCGCCGGCAACATGAGAAGCTCCAGCGTGCCCTGGCGCGCTATTGCCGGGCCGCTGGTGGTGGCGGCCTTGGGCATAGGTTTGGTCAATCTGAGCGTGTTTGATTTTAGCCGTGCAACTTCAGTGCTCCCGACAGCTTCGATATTGCTTGGGCTGCTCGCATCGTTAATGGCAATTGGATTTTGGACTGGTTTTGGATTGTTAAATGAAAGTGCTTTGGCTCAACGCCCAAGCATGTCCCCCATGCTGTGGTCAGCCATGCTGATCTTCATGTGCAGCGTCGAAATGCTGGCCTTCATCCCAGTTGGGCTGTACTTGAAACTGTCCCACTTCGCTAGCCATCCGAGCGGGTTAACAGGTACTCAGGCGCTAATAGTCTGTGGGTTAATTCAGGGGTTAGGGGCCACCCTTGCAGGTGCCTGGGCGTGGTCAGTCGCAACTCGGCGTCTACCTCTGGCTCTAAGCGGGCAATTGATCGCCAGCGGAACCATTTATGCAACTACGATGGGCCTGCTCATCAACCAACGCTGGCCCTCTCCTATGGAAGCGCTTGGAACTGGGTTGCTATTCGTAGGGGTTGTTTGGGCTATTCACGCCTTTTATCGCAGGCAAACACGCCTCGAGACGCATGGCGGGATAACTGACCTTAGCCAAAACTAATGCGACTGTGCTGGTATGGGCATTTCAGGTTTCCACTTTGGATTGATGCGGCATCATTGGCCTAAGTGCTTGGGTCGGGAAGTTGTGTTAGGTGGTCGGTTCATATCTGGACATGTTTGTGCGACGGCAATTTTCATCCTGGCCGGAAGGTGTGTTCGCCATCTTCTTACGGGCTATCGGCTCCTCGAGCATTATAAGCCTGCCTGCGATATCCCGTTAGATAGCTATCGCCGTATTATTTCTTTTTATCGCAATGTTGTATTAACTATTATCTGCCCGAGCAGGGCATGACCTTCCTGACCAGTTTCCCAATGGTCATACCTTGGATCAAAATAGAGAACACTACGATTATGTAGGTTAGGGAAACCACTGTATCGCGTGCCTCGCTCGGCGGAAGCGATAAAGCGAGGGCCACTGAAATTCCTCCTCGTAGGCCACCCCAGGTCATTACGCTCCAAGCACCTTTAGGAAGCCGAAAGCGTTTACCCAAGACAGCGATAGGAACACCGACCGTCAGCAATCGCGATAGCAACGTTAAAGCCACGACCATCAATCCAGTGGCGATAAGAGCATTTGAAAAATGTATCAGAACCACTTCTAGGCCGATCAGGACAAATAAGACTGCATTAAGGATTTCGTCCATCAATTCCCAAAACATGTCGAGATTTTTCTTGGTCTGTTCAGACATTGCATAGGAACGGCCATGATTGCCAATAATCAGCCCCATTACTACCGTAGCAATGGGGCCGGAAACATGTAGATGCGTTGCGAGGGCATAGGCGCCGAGCACAGCGGCCAAGGTGATGAGGACTTCCTCTTGATAGCTGTCGATACTTTTGAGCATCCGGTAGATGACGTACCCGACGACTGCGCCTAGAAGAGCGCCGCCGCCTGCCTCTTTCAACAGTAACTGCGCGGCTCCCGCAACCGATGGGCCTTCACCGCTGGCGATTATAGCCAAAATGAGAGAAAACAGGACTACGCTGACTCCATCGTTGAATAGAGATTCCCCCGAAATAACCAGTTCAACGCTATCGGGAGCACCAGCAGACTTCAAAATGCCCATCACAGCGATAGGATCGGTTGGCGAGATCAGAGCACCGAACACCAGACAGTAGACGAGCGGCATACCGAGATCTGTCAAAGACAATAACGCCCATAGACCGAAACCGATAAATAGCGTCGACAGGGTTGTGCCTATTGCGGCGAGGGACGCTACCTGCCATCTGTAGATACGTAACTGCGACAAGTCGACGTGCAAGGCCCCAGCGAATAGCAGTAACGACAACATGCCTTGCATAAGCAATTCGGAGAAATCTATGGATTCCACCAGCGATTGCTCAAGCGTGTGCAAGGCATGGAAGCCAAGGCTATCAGCGGCCATATTCAGTAGCGATATGCCAAGTGCGATACCCATGACGCCAATGGTGGAAGGAAGTCCCACGTAACGTCGGTTAACGTAGGCAAGTAGGGCTGTGACACTTAGAAATATCGCAATAATGTCTAGCATTCAACGGTTAGCTCCGGGGTTTGTGCGATAGTTAATGATAAGGATGCGCTCTGCGGCGAGGCCCGCCATTCAGTTTGAAAGCAATAATGCCTGAGAGTGCAACATTTGCCGGTTGGTCGCGCTGCCCTGACGGTAGGTTGGACACCATCGGCGCATCAGTATCACAACCAAAGATATGGCCCATGCCATTTGTGTGTGGCGGCAGAGGAGGGGGGCATGCGCGATACGCTGAGTCATTCGACTGCTAACCACGATGGTTACAGAACTTTCACTCAAATCGATAGCCCACTGTTATGAGCGGATGGATACCGTATTTTGCGAAGGCCGCTGCCGCCCACTCGGCTTGAATTGCCTTAATCCTATAATCCGATAGAAAGTATCTGATAGGCTTTTGGGGCGAGCAGCAAATTTCAACATACGCCTTTTGGCGATTTTTTCCTTCCAGCATACCGAGGTTCCATGCAAGCCGAGATGCAGGAGATCAGCGACCATCTCTATCGTTTTTCCCCGTTTGATCAACTGCCCAGGGAGTCGGTAGATGCTATGGCTCGGCGAGTTGATGTGCGTTACTTCAAGGCCGGTAGCGACATCCTGGAAGCGGGTGCCGTTATCCAGGATTTGCACTATGTGCGCAGCGGCGCAGTGGAGATTTATCGACGCAGCGGCGAGCTTTACAACCGGCTTGTCGAAGGCGATATCTTTGGCCAGGCAGGGCTCTTGCGCAGCAACAAAGTTCGTTTTCCTGCGAGAGCACTTGAAGACAGTCTGATTTACTACATCCCCGCCGACGTATTCGCCGATCTGTGCGCACAGCATGACGCCTTTGCGGATTTCGTTGAAGCTGAAGGGCACTCCAGGCTCAAGTCCGCAGTCGAGGCGCAGGGGCGGGCGAGCGAACTGATCCAGCTCAAATGCCGAGCCTTGCTATCACGCTCCTTGGTGTGGGTGACGTCAGATACTACTGTTGGCGAGGCTGCAAGGCTGATGACTGAGCAACGCGTTGCTTGTGTCGTGGTCATGTCGCCATCGGGACTGCAGGCAGGAGAGACCCAGGGGATTGTGACCGACAGAGATCTTCGCACCCGGGTCGTCGCTGCCGGGAAGAACGCCGACAAAACGCTCATCAGCGACATCATGACGACAGATCCTGTCGCCATAAATGCTGATGACTCAGGTTTTGAAGCGATGCTAGTCATGCTGCGCCGCAACATCCATCACTTGCCCGTTCTCAATCATGGGCGCCCGATTGGCGTAATCAACCTCTCAGATATTATTCGGTACGAATCCCATAGTAGCCTGTACCTGGTCAACAGAATATCTAACCAGACGTCGGTCGACGGTCTAAAGTCGCTTTTACGAGACCTGCGTGGAACGTACATCCGGATGGTGAAGGATGGCGCGACCGCGCACATGATCGGTAGCGCTATCTCAGGTATCGGCAGAGCTTTCACGCAGCGTCTGCTGGAGCTTGCAGAAGAAAAACTGGGCCCACCTCCAGTACCTTACTGCTTCATGGTTCTAGGCTCCATGGCGCGCGATGAGCAACTGCTAGTAAGCGATCAAGATAACGCCTTAGTGCTGGATGATCGATTCGATCCCTCCTTGCATGACGCATATTTTCGTAGTTTGGCAACCTTTGTCAGCGATGGCCTCGCCGCGTGTGGGTACAGCTACTGTAAGGGCGGAGTCATGGCGACCAACGATCAATGGCGACAACCTTTGAGGGTGTGGCACAGCTATTTTGATCAGTGGATCGAAAAACCAAACCCGACAACTTTGCTAAATAGCTGCATCTTTTTCGATTTGGATGGCGTATTCGGCCAGCTCTCGCTAGTGCAAGAACTCAAAGTTCTATGCGCTCGCAAATCCAGTTCCCACCCCGGATTTCTCAGTGCCATGGCGAGGATTGCACTGAACCGGACACCGCCCCTAGGATTTTTTCGTACCTTTGTCGTCGAGACAGATGGACAACAGAAAAGAATCATCAATCTTAAAGGTCGCGGTACGGCACCACTCACCGACCTTATTCGCATCCATGCTCTTGCTTGCGGCAGTACTGCGCAGAACTCGTTTGACCGTATCGATGCAATCGCTAGCTCTAACATCATGCCGCCCGAAGCATTGAAGCACTTGCGCTATGCTCTTGAGTTACTCTCTATGGTGAGGATCCGGCATCAGGTAGAGGCGCTGGAGCAGGGAGAAGCGCCCAATAACTATATCGAGCCTGAGCGCTTCTCCAATAGCGAGCGGCACAATCTCAAAGAGGCCTTCAAGGTGTTGAGTAACGGCCAGAATTTCCTGCGGTTCCGCTACCCGCCAAAGAGTCGTGTCTCAAAATGAATGATGCCAAGGCGGAGCCAGATCACCCGGGAAACTGGCCAGAAGTGTTCCGCGAGTTGGCGCAGAAGTCGGCTAATTCTTACTTGCGAAAGTTTTATCAGGCGGGCGTCGTCTCACCACAGACTCTGATTGAAAACGTGCAATTTCTTGCGATGGACGTGGAGACAACCGGGCTCAATGCACAGGCTCATAGTATTGTTAGCATTGGTTTAGTGCCGTTCACCTTAGAGCGCATTTATTGCAGCAAGGCGGCGTATTGGGTGCTAAACCCATCATCAGAACTGAATGAAAAGTCGGTGACCTTTCACCACATTACCCATGCTGAGATTTTGAATGCTCCCTCGCTTCCGGAAGTGCTGGAGCCACTTCTGGACGCCATGGCAGGCAAAGTGGTCGTCGTCCATTACCGCAATATCGAGCGTGAGTTCCTAGATGCAGCACTGCGGAGGCACCTCGGAGAAGGCCTGAGGTTTCCGGTCGTAGACACGATGCAATTGGAAGCCAGGATGCATCGGCAAAAGCAAGGTTGGGTTGCCAGGCTCATGCGCCGCCCGCAGACATCCATACGATTGGCCGACAGCCGCACGCGCTATAACCTTCCAGCCTATCAAGGGCATCATGCGTTAACCGATGCCCTCGCTACCGCTGAGCTGCTACAAGCGCAGATAGCTACTCATTATTCATCAGCCTCACCTATTGGCGCGCTATGGGACTGATTGCCCTGCACTGGAAGCGGGTTCGCCCGAGAATCCATGGATGGGAAGCTCCTCAAGAGCCTCGATTGTTTCTCAGAAGATATCCATGGTTCTAGGTGTGCGCTGAACATGCGTTTATATCGAGTGCTCTGAACTCCTCACAGCCACGTCTTTATTACGAACCACAGGCACCTCGTCACCGGAAATAGATGCAACGTAAACGGTTCGTGATGGGAACGCAAAGCTGACTCCTATCTCGTTAAATGTGTCCATTATTGCTAAATTTATGTCCTGCTGAACATCCATGTAGATGTTGTAACTTGGGTCTAGCACGATGTATACGACCTCAAATTCTAAGGCGCTCTCCCCAAAACTCCGAAAATGGCATCGGTCAAATCTGGCTCTTTCTTGCTGCCTGATAATATGCTCGATTCGTTGTGTTACTTCCCTGGCCTGCTGCGCAGAGCAAGTATAAGTAAGCCCTATCTCAAAGACTATTCTACGCTCCAGAAGCCGTTTGTAATTCTGTATAGTACTCCCGATCATTTCCGCGTTAGCCATAACGATTTGTTCACCGCCCAGGCTACGAATCCGCGTTGTCTTCAATCCAACATGCTCGACAGTACCAGATAATGAGCCCACAACGATGAAGTCGCCTACCTCAAATGGTTTATCTACCGCAATTGACAACGAAGCGAAGACATCCCCTAGAATATTCTGCATAGCCAGCGCAATAGCGATGCCTCCTACCCCAAGGCTGGCAACGAAAGCTGTGATATTCACGCCGACATTCGAGAGCATCGACAGCACTACTACAACCCACAGGAAAACCTTCGCCCCCCACAGACTTAGCGTTGCCAAGGCGCTGCCTTGGAATGTTTCAGAAGCGCTGTGCCGTCTAAAGTATTGAGCGAGCGCCAACGCGCAGGCGCGGTTCGCCCACAAGCCGATCTGCAAAGCAGCGACCACGAACCAAAGGCTGCTGACTCGTCCCAACCAACGCTCGGGTAGGTCAAGGACGCCTACACCAATGAGTATCGATGCCAGTAGTAAGAGTGTGTTACTTGTGCCTGAAAGCACTACGACCGCGATATTACTAACGGGGGCATTTGGTAGGGTTGATATTTTTCGAAGCTTCCTAAGGAAAAAACCAATCACAGTTCTTGCCAAGACGAAACTAATCGTCGCTAACAAAATAGCGATAACCCAATTGGCTAGCGAGATTCCCAGAAAATCGTAAGTCATAAAAAAATTTAATGTTTCTTGAAACATTCTGACCTCCTTTTTTCGAGGTTAAACCCGCCAGCGAGTACTTAGCGGGTTATGTAAAAATTACGGGATGCTTGGCGCCCTCAATAGTTAACTAGCGGGGCTCAGACATCAGTCCCTTCACAAGAGACACGCAGCCCAGTGCCAACACAAGAGCAAAAGGCAGACCCGTAGATACCGCCATGGCTTGTAGTGCCACGAGACCTCCGCCCAACAACAGCGCAATGGCAATCACTCCTTCTATGACGGCCCAAAATACACGCTGTGGAACAGGCGCATCGACCTTACCCCCTGCTGTAATCGTATCGATGACTAAGGAACCGGAGTCTGAGGAAGTGATGAAAAAGACGATGACCAGAACAATGCCCAAGAACGAAGATATTTCTTTTAGTGGCAGTTCTCCCAGCATGGCGAACAGTTTCAACTCCAGCACAGCATCCTTAACGCCAACCAAGTTTTGTACAGTAGCTTGGTCGATGGCAGTGCCACCAAACGTCGTCATCCATAATACGGACACCACGGTAGGAACTAACAAAACAGAGATTAAGAACTCCCTGACCGTTCGTCCACGGCTGACCCGCGCAATAAACATACCCACAAATGGAGACCAACTGATCCACCATGCCCAATAAAATGCAGTCCAGCCCTGCGTGAATTCCGTGTCAGTGCGTCCGAAAGGATTGGAAAGTGCCGGTAGGTATTCAGCGTAGGTCACCAAATTTTTAAAGAATCCAGTGAAGATTGCCAAGGTCGGCCCAACAACAATGATGAACACCAGCAGCAGCAACGCTAGGCCCATATTGATCTGTGACAGCATCTTGACGCCCTTATCTAAGCCAGCAAGTACTGACCAAAGGGCAATTATGGTGATACCAACGATCAGCACTACTTTGCTTAGATTTGTCGACTCAATACCGAAGAGATATTCAATCCCTGCTGCTGCCTGCTCGGCTCCTATCCCCAGCGATGTCGCCAGTCCGAACAATGTGGCGAATACCGCTAGGATATCTATCAAGTGCCCTGGCCACCCCCAGACGCGCTCGCCTAGCAATGGATAAAAGATCGACCGTATAGAGAGCGGTAAGCCCTTGTTGTAAGAAAACAGGGCTAGGGAGAGAGCGACAATCGCGTAGATCGCCCAGGGGTGGAGTCCCCAGTGAAAGATAGTGGCGGCCATTGCCAAGTCAGCTGATGCCTTGGCGTCACCCGCGGCACCTCCTAACGGTGCCCAGTCGGTTCGGGCTCCACTCGCATCGACTGTTACACCGCCCATGGACGCTTGATAATGAGACATGGGTTCGGCTACGCCATAGAACATAAGGCCAATGCCCATTCCTGCAGCGAAAAGCATTGAGAACCAGCCCACGTAGCTATGGTCTGGTTTGGCATCCCTACCGCCCAATCGAACCTTCCCCAGCGGCGAGAAAATTAGCCCGATGCAAAGCAAGACAAATATGTTTGCAATGCTCATGAACAGCCAAGCGAGATTGCCAGTCAGCCAGTTTCGGATGGCACTGAACAGCGGTTCTACTTCATTTTGGAGCGCCAGCGTCAAAATGACGAACAGCAAGATGGTGGCAGCTGAGATGACAAACACTTTGCCATGGATATCAAGGGAAAATGAAAACTCACCTTTGATATTGTCCTGTCCGATCACGTAGTCGGTGTCAATCAGATTGGCGGCCCCGCTAGGAGCAGGAATGCCATCCTCACTGCTTTTATGAGGTTTTTCTGGTAGATCATCCCCAGGTGTTCGGCCCATGAGAGCCTCCTTGATGGTGGCACGTTATGACGTGCAGTGGTCGTTAGCCCCGCTGTTCCTATGGTAAAAACGAGATGTTTGCATGCCTATCCTAACAAGCTTTTTTACAATCTGGCGAAAGCTGGTCTCACAGGGTAAATGCAGTAGGGCGTCAGTCAGCTTGGATGCAGGGCTCGAAAACTGGGCGCTTAAGCAATCATTTGGTTCTGCTTACCTATCGCTGCGGTAAGAGGATTGATGGGGCTGGATGTTTCCTATTCGAAGGTACCTGTTCTTCAAGGCGCATCAGTCTCGCCACCGATGCCGACGACAGCCATGACCAATCGACAGGAACTCCATCACGGATTTTTCCGCTGATTCTCAAAAGGTTGAAGAGGCCGAACTCAAAGGCAAAGCCTATACCAGCGTGGCCACCAACAAGACCGAGAAGGCTCGTGTCGTTTGGCAGCATAGCCATGGAGGAACGCGTGGCGAAACGCCAATGCTCCGATCAGCCTGATGGGCTGCGCAAGTCGGCCGATTGACAGTGATAGGTATTTTCTACATGCGTGAAATGATGGATGTCATATATCAATCTGCAATTCCAGATCCCCATTTGCCAATATACGAGCGTTAACAAGGGTACCGGTCAGTGGCCGCTCTGAAAGCTGGATAACAGTTATCGCATGCGCCTTGTGAAGATCATCCGGGAAAGGAGCTTTCACCTGCACTTGAAAGGCGCCACGCGTAATCGGGATGATCATCGCCACGCACTCCGCGCTTTTTGCGATGGGGCCAAAAAATGTGTCCAGCAGATAATTCAAGCGTATGCGGCAGCTCATACACAAATCCCATTCAGTACAGCAGATCAGAGTATTCACACTCACTTGTTAACTAGACTGTACATGCAGTATTGCAGTTCAACGGGTCGCGGTAGGGACGGCAGTTACCTGCCGCCCCCCGCACAGATCCGTACGTGCGGAACTACCGCATACGGCTCCTGCCTCGGGTATGTGACGCGAAGCGATCCTCAGGGTAAGGATGTGCATTTCTGGGTCTAGGTATGTAGAAGTCAGCAAGGCGTCCATAGCGTGACCATTGAAGCCGATTACGCTGGCTACGACGTTTGAGGGCTTGCCTCCATAGACGGCAGACCGCCGAACGAAAACCACCCAGACGTATCAGGTTTCCCGGCACCGCGTGGTAATTGAAGTAACCGCTCACCACCCGAGTGAGCCATTGCCCTTGAACCCGGATGGGTTCATGACGTCGACGTTTCAGCTCATCCCGAATGGCCAGCAGCGTCGCACGCATTCGCTTCTTGACCGTCAGTCGCAGTATTTGAAAGCCACCGTTTCTGTTGGTACTACAACAGTGTGTGAAGCCCAGGAAGTCAAAGGCCTGCGGTTTACCTAAACCTCGCTTCCTACGATTTCTCGCAGCAAAACGACCGAACTCAATCAGTCGTGTTTTCGAGGCGTTGAGCGATAAACCGAACTTGGCCAACCGTTCCTGCAACTGCACCAGAAACTGCTGAGCCTGCACTTTCGTCCTGAAACCCACCACGCTGTCGTCCGCGTAACGCACAATAATTACATCGCCACGGGCATGCCGCTGGCGCCACTGCCTTGCCCACAGATCCAACACGTAGTGAAGATAGATATTCGCCAGCAATGGCGATATCACTGCGCCTTGGGGCGTCCCCTTGGTCGCAGCCACCCTACGGCCATCTTCCATAACACCCGCCTGAAGCCATTTGCAGATAAGCCCGAGCAGGCGCCGGTCTGCAATCCGGTGTCCCAGAAACATCAGCATCCATTCATGGTCGATCTCATCAAAGAACGACGTGATATCCGCATCCAATATCCAGTTCACCTTCTGGCCCTTCAGCGCGACCGTCAACGCATCCAGCGCATCGTGCTGGCTACGTCCCGGCCGAAACCCATACGAGAATCCCAGAAAGTCCTCTTCATAGATCGCATTCAGAACGGTAACGACTGCCTGCTGTACGATCTTGTCCTCCAGAGAGGCAATGCCCAACGGGCGTTGCCTGCCATCGGCTTTGGGAATGTAGACCCGCCGCGATGGCGTTGCTCGATAGGCTCCACCGTGGAGCCTTGCGTGCAAATCAGTTACCCGCTGGAGAAGACCTTCCTCGTATTCCCGCCACGACATGCCGTCCACGCCTACCGCTGCATCGCGGCGCAGGGCATAGAAACTCTGCGCCAATAACTGCGGTGTGATGTGGTGCAGCAAAACCGTGAACTGCATGCCCTTGTTCCTTCGGGCGGCTTCACGTACACCTTCAAGTCCCATCGACGCGCAACTGATCCGGCTCAGTGTCCGGGGCGCGGGAGGCTTGTTGGTGTTTCCCTTGGCTACGTCCCTTTCCTCCACTATCTCCGCAGGGCCAGACCCTTTGTTCGATGGCTTCTCAGGTACTACGGACGTATCCGACTTCTCGGCGGCGTAGACAGCAGGGTTTCGGCTTTTGGCCTTTCCTGCTCCGCCCGGTGCTTGCGCACCGGGCGCCGCTGAGATCTCCCAGTTTCTGTGCGAAGGACTTCCCGACGTGCACAGGGTCTCCGACCGCGCGGGATCAGAGCATGACTGGCGTATAACGCCATGCTCCGTATTGCCTTCTGCTTCGCTTAACAGCATCGGCATCCCGAATTCCTGATTACGCGGCTCAATGGCTGGCCCATCGGTTTCCCCTGTCAACGCTTCACCCTGCACCTCACGGTGCAACATGCATGACTCGGGGCCTGGTTGATTCGCCATTTCTTACCAGTATCGAACTTTCATCGACTATCCTCCGCCAGCTTTAACTGGCGCACTAAGCGTCCGGCGAAGTCACCTTCTCGATCCCAGCCATAAGGACGATGGTGTCCACCTAAAGTGGACACCAGTTCTAGCCTTTTAAGCGGGTATTTCATGCAGCCACAACGCCGTTCCTACTCCAAGTCTTTCAAAGCCCAGGTCATTCAAGAGTGTGCCCAGCCCGGGGCTTCGATTGCCAGCATCGCGCTCAGTCATGGTCTCAACGCAAACCTCGTACACAAATGGATTCGGGTGTCACCCAAGTCGATAAGCTACTGCATGGCGATGAAAACATGGTCGGTGCCGATGCGGGTTACACCGGCGTCGAGAAGCGCCCAGAACATGAAGGCCGTGAGGTCATCTGGCAGATCGCTGCCCGCCGTAGTACATACAAGAAGCTGAGTAAGCGCAGCGCACTGTACAAAGCCAAGCGCAAGATCGAGAAGTCCAAGGCGCAGGTTCGCGCCAAGGTCGAGCACCCGTTCCGGGTGATCAAGCGCCAGTTCGGTTATGTGACGACGCGCTTCCGTGGCCTGGCAAAGAACACCGCGCAACTGGTGACGCTGTTCGCCCTGTCGAACCTACGGATGGCGCGCCGACAGTTGCTGGCAAATGCAGGAGAGGTGCGCCTGTAATGTTGGAAATGGCTGCCGCGAGGTGCTCGCGGCGGCTAAAGACACAGAAATGAGCGGGTGGCCTGATCGCTTTTGATCGATTTGCCGCTTTCAAAATCGGCGGTGGCTGAAGTAGCCCGGAAATACAGGGCTACTTCAGACCATCCCTAGGGTGATGGCGGTGGGGATTGATAGCTTAGGGGCAACGCTACAGCACGCGCCGCCCCTAAGTTTGGCGTCTCAACCCTTTGCGATAGCCTCACCGAGTTGCTGATTGGTCATTGCTTCGCCAGCAATACCCCAAGCACCATCTACGGCATGCACGATGTTGACCCAGATGCTTTCCTTGGGCAGTTGTCCGCCGGACATCTCATGGATAATGTTGGTTGCTTCCTCAATGTAGCCAACCTGTATTTCGCGATTGGCGAATGCAAAAGCAGGCACCTTCCATTCGATGAAAGCGACTGGAGCTTCGGCAGAGCCAGAGAAGGTGTTTTCTGCGGTCAATACATGGATGGAACCGACGACGTTCGGGGTCATGACCCTGTTGCCGGTCAGACCATGCCACTTCAACATGGCGTCAGACAGGTGGGCGAAAGCAATCTTTTCACTGCCTTTAGGCAGCACACCTTCAGTAAGTGTAAGGGTGAGAGGCATTTCCATACTCCTGTAATCGAGGGTTCGTGTCGCATCTGCGACCGCGACGATCGTAAAATAACGATCGTTATTTAAATTTACATAACGATCGTTATTTTGCCAAGTACAATCTGGGATCACTCACCCTGAATCCAATACGGAGGTATCTGTGTCTCGATCCGAACGAAAGCAGCAGACACGTCAACGAATTCTTGACGCGGCAGGCCGTGTTTTTCGTAAAGCCGGCTTTGGCGGTGTTGGTGTGGATGGCCTGGCAAAAGAAGCAGGAGTCACCTCCGGCGCCTTCTATGCCCACTTTGACTCTAAGGCTGCGGCATTTCGTGAGTCGGTCGGACAGGGGATGGCTGAACTCAAGGACGGCGTGCGCCACTTCCAAGCCCAGCATGGACACACCTGGTGGTCTGAGTTCGTGTGTTTCTACTTAGGAGAGAAGCGTAAATGCGGGCTAGCAGAGAGCTGCGCACTGCAGAGTCTTGCTTCAGAAATTTCCAGGTCTGATCCCTGCTCACGTGCAGAGTTTGAGGCTGAACTGCTCAACGTCGCTGCTCTAATCGTGGAAGGCCCTGCATCGGATCATGCTCCTGCCGACATAGGTGAGGCCATGTTTGCATTGTCCACATTGGTTGGTGCCGTCACACTTACTCGTGCGGTAGCAGATCCAGTAGTGGCCGAAAAAATCGCAGTAGCCGCGGAGCAGGTATTACTGTCAGGGATTAGTTATCGAGGCCATCCGTGAACCGGCTTGAGCCAGCCGAACTAACAGAGAGCATGGTGTCGGCGCTGATTGAAAACTGACCCACCCTGCCGATTGAAAATTGACCCAGGGCGGATTGCTGATTGTTGCCCCAGCAATTGTGGATAAGCTTAGCAGCAGTGTCCCGCTGACAGAGGCACTAAGCCCCACCGCATGCAGGCATGCGGCAGGGTATTCCCGGTGTAGATCAAAACGGTTCATCGTCCTCTGTACCGTCATCGTCCTTGCGCTTTCGCTCACGTGATTTGATCTTTGTCTGCGCGACCAAGCTGCTGTGTTGCAGGCGGTAGGACAGAAATGGAATGTACTTTCACCCTGACGTACCAATTGCCGTCTGACGACAACGACATGGATGCGATCATGGATCGCTTGGCGGAAGCCGGCTGTGATGATGCGTTGGTCGGAATCGGACAGCCAGGTCGCCTAGCATTGGAGTTTGTCCGCGAAGCATCCTCTGTACATGACACAATTGAGGACGCCATAGAAGACGTGCGCCGAGCCGTACCTAACGCACGCTTGATCGAGGCCGCTCTCGCTCCAGCCTGACTGCAGACGCCTGCTCATCCGTATCTAATACTAATAGACCTACGCTGGGCAATGGAGATGTCGGTGGTTCGGGCCAGCGGGCCCGGCTTAGTTGTAGGTTTTTCAGATGGAGGTGAAAGTGCTGTCATCGATCAAGGAATACCAATCAGGGCCTCAGATGCCACAGAGCATTTGGATGACCCTCGGACTGCCGTCACGCGGTACCAGGCTTTATGACCTAGTTCGCGAAGGACTACCTTTCGAATTCCTCGACCGGGTAGCGAGCCTACTGCAGATGCAGCGAGGGGATATCTCCAAGGCTATTGGTGTGCCGCCCACAACGTTGGCGCGTAGAGCGACCGCCTCGTCGCATTGATTGGTGTCCTTGAAGAAGCCCTCTCTCTGTTCGAAAACGATGTCGCCACTGCAACGGAATGGATGAGCACGCCCGTTCGTGGGCTTGGTTCGAAGCGTCCTCTGGATATGATGAGGACGAGGGTGGAAACGAAGGCCGTCTTTGATCTTATTGGCAGACTGGAGAGGGGCGTTCTTGTGTGAGATTCGATAGGCGACATGTTGGGCAGTGGAGCTATAAATACTTTGGCTATCGCTCCTACGGGCTTAAGCCCGGCTAGACCCCAAGTCTTCTCATACCCTGGATGAGTCACGGAAGCGCATCACGGCGGCCTATTTCTTCTAGGCGTTGCCAAGCTGTCCGCTATCCCATCCTTCAGTGAGTTCGTTTATTCGATCCGCAATCTGAGGCGTTTTTGATAGGACAAGGCAGCGCGTATTGCCGACAAACTCCTCGATCAAATACAGCGAGTCGCCAACATCGAGTTCCAGTTCCTGCAGCGCCTCATCGGGAATTCGAATTGCGCCGTCACCGTCCCATTCTTCGATGATGATTTTCATAGGTGGCTTTCTCACGTGTGGTCTCCGTTGCTTTGAGCCGGCAAGTCGCTCCTGCCTGTAGATTCTCAGAGGCAAGTTTTACAGATCCGGATAATCGTCAAGCCTAAGGCTAGGAGCGCTCGCGTCTTGCGGCTCGCGCTGGGGCGTATGTATCACTCCGGCTTCAGCATCTGCACGCATCTGTTCAACCTCCTTCTGAAATGCCTTGTCCTGAACCGTAGGTTTGCTGCTGTACGGCTTTCGCTCTGGTTCAGGTTTGGCTGCATAAGTCGTTACCGCGTCTGGGTCGTGCTGCAGCTTTTCTTGGACTTGCGATTCCAGCATCGCACGAAGGGCGTCTTTGTCAGGACGGGTAACCAATTTGTTACTCCTAGTTGGCAGTCAGCGATTGGCTCATTGGCTTGGTGGTGTGAGACGGGGCGTCCAAGCCTTAGCACCAACCGCCTGCGGTGAATGATGTTATCAAGTATGAAAATAGCAAATGCCGGACGCATTTCTCAGCCTAATGTTCGGCATCGGCATCGGCATCGGTTTCACGAGACCGGCTTTCAACAAGCACCAACTACTTACAGCTGCCTGCCTTTCGATATCCTGCCGCTTGGGTCTCGGATTCCGACTTGAAGGAGACATGGTTTTTTTCAGACACCTGACCATAGCCAGGGCACCCCGTCGAGAGGTGGTATACCTGACCCTTCCAGTTACCGATGATCACACCGGTCAGAGTTGCACAATCTGTGCTCGTAGGAATCTGAGCGGAATTTCTACTCGCGGTGAGTAGGTACTCCGCTCAGGCTCTAAATTATCCAGGAACAAGACGACGTTACGTTTACCTTGCTTTGGCGCCGCTACGCTCCCATACATTATCCCATCGAGCCGGCCGGATTCGAACGGGTAATCACGGAGGAACTCAGTCACCACTTGAGACGGAACGTATTCGGTGTGCACTCGGTCATCCCGAGCGACGGGCTGCATGATCTCGTTCGTGAAGTAGTGAAGAAAAGAAAGGAGAAGCCGTCGTCTATAGGGTTCCTCGGAGAAAATTCCCGGTATAGCAGGGAGTCTCGACAGATCTAATAGTCGTAGTGGCCTGATCACCTCAAAGCACCCCACACAACTCACCAGCTCCTTCACCTCATAAACAGCGGTTCTGCGATCTAGGGCGGCATAAAACATTGGCACACCAGCCGGGTTCATCCTGTTGGTCTGGCAAACATGCCGAGGAGGAGGGCCGAAATCCTTTGCGGTCGGTGAGCGACCCTTGAATCCCGGTCGTGCACGATACAGTAAGAGCCCGGGCACTGCCGTCTGGATAAGATCTTCCACCTCGACCAGGCGTGCTATTGCTGTGAGAAGATCCATCGGCGAGTAGGCGTCATAGCTGAGATCTTCAGCGTCCAGATTCTGAAAGAAAAATCGCCGTTCGTGCTTGATGTGGTTGCAAAACCTGTCCCACGCGAACCGCATTGCATCATCTTCATCCAGCGACATCCAGTTACGGTCACACCAGATATCGTCTGTCAGGGTGAAGGAGATTGCACTGCGCAAAGAGTCGTTAAAGTCCTTGGGCAAATCCATGCAACACTCCTCGAATACCAGCTCATAGGTCGACCACGTCTCGCCTTGGTAACCACCCTCTGCGCTGATGTGGGGCAAATGATCTGCAGCTTTCCCGTAGTGCTGAGCCAATAAAGCTTCTATATGTTCGCAAAGGTCGCTAAGCGGTGCCGTAGGTGCGGTATATCCGCAGCAAAAGTCGCACCCACGACGGCCGCCCCGTTCTCTGATCCACTGTTTTAAATCGTCGTCACTAAAGCAATTGGCGCAGACACTCTCCATCAGAAGCATTTCCCTGGTTTTCTCACGTGTGGTCTCCATTGTATTTGAGTCGACAATGGTAACGTTGTTTTGAAAACAGGCTCAGAGCGCAGCGAGTAAACGCTCGAGCTGCTCATGCTCCCACTCACTCAATAGTTCAACAGGATCAGCTGCGTCGCGCTGCCAAAGTTGAAGTGTCCCGACTCGACCGTCAGGCGACCTGCAGTACTCGCAGTAGTCCAGGGTGTCACAGTCATTGAATAGCGTGAGCTGCCAGCCATCAATCTCCACAGGCATGAGTCCATGATAGATTTCAATCCATGACTGGATGGATCTTCGCATCATGATGCGTTTGCCAAGCGCGACGTCCGTCAGCACCTGGCAGACCTCGAGGGCTGTGAGAAGAGAGGTTGTGTTCAGATCATTCTGAGCTCGAGTCATCGCGTGCCCATAGCTAAGCAACGGTATGAAGTGGCGTGAATTGAGAGGTCGCTCGTTCGGGCCAACGAGGCCCGGCTATCCTACCAAACTCGAAAGCTACTCACTCAGGAGTCATGAGCACCGCTAAGGTGATGTTGATGAATTCTTCATTCTTGCTGATTGTGTCCAAAGCACCGCGTACGTTACCGGCGACCTCCGCTGATCCGCGCTGTTCGACCCAGATCGTGAGTTCCATGATCGCGGCTTCGAGGGCGAGCTGGTTTTGATTGATTTTGAAGAGTAGGGAAGGGAGCAGGCCTGCCCTTCAGGTTGTTCCTCTAGCTGAGGATGGTTGGGCACAGTTCCGGGCAAATCGAGTGCGAGCTTTAGGGTGAAAGAGTTTTTTCGAACTGTGAATGACCTATTTGCACAGCGCAGCCCCAAACACAAAAAGCAAAGCCCCGAAGGTTCGCGGCTTCGGGGCTTCTATTTTCGCCTCCATCCCTTAATGATTGGCGAACTTGCCGGCGAGAATACCAGCGATGTGTCATTGATTCACTACGGCGATAAGGGGGTTGTGTCCGATGTGAGGGACGTCGACGAGGGGGGGAATCCACGTTTCGTACACCTGTTATTGGCTGATATTCATACATCATCTGCTTGCCACGGGCTTGACGAGAGCTACTGGCGGCCCTTTCAAGAGAGGCTTCGCCTCGCCCTGCAGCCATGCTGTATGGTGTCATCCTGCCAGTAGCTCTGGGCTAAGATGAGGCGGTAGCTAGGCCACCATTACACAAGGATAGTTTTGGGTATGACGTACATTAACTTGCCCAGTGACCAGCAAGCTGCAATCAGCGACGTCGACGAGACGGTGCTTCGGGCTGCAGTACGCAAATGCTTGGATGAAGAGCGCGTAGGGCCGATTCATGGGCTTGGTCTCAGTGACTGTGGGCCTTACGTGGCTACCAAGCTCCATGGGTTCCAACAAGCGATCGCTGAGTACGGCAAGGCCAAGGCTCATGCCAAGCGCGAACGGACTCGGCAAGATGCGCTGCGCGCCGGCAGTGACCTCGTTCACGCGGTGCAGCAAATGAAGGGCCGGCTCGAAACTGAGCGCCAAGAGGGGGAGTTGTTCTTCATCGATGATCAGATCAGGCCGCCCTTCCATCTCAGCAAGCGACTATCACTGCAGGTTACATTCCGCTGGCGAGCATCGCCGTCTGCGGACTGGAAGCACGGTCACCTGACGTTCGTCTACGATTTCTCCCCTCAGCCCAGCTACACCCTGCCGCTGCCCAAGCGCAAACCCAGCGCTGCGCAGGCAGCGAGGGATCTCGAAGACAGTCTGTATCGAGAATGGGAGCGCTTGAAGGCTCAGGCGCTGTTCTCTATGAGAGAGTTCTTCCGCGAGGGCGGCGATGGGGATGCTGTGCCAGAGGTGTTCGCAGTAAGGTCTAGTCCCTACGGTGGGGGCTTGAATAATTTCAGCTGTAATTTTTGGCAGCCCGAAAGGACAACACCATAATTGCGAGCAAGCATCAGCCTGGTTGGCTATGGCTGATGTGAACAATCGTTCGCGCATCAACTCTGCGCGGGCGTCCCTCAGCATCGTGAACCGCACACCATAAAGATGACGTTGAGGCCTGCGTTGACCTAGGGCTAGAGCGTTGAGCGTAGCCGGGCGATGCCACTGGTCATTTAAGGAGTGGATGATGGACAAGGAACAATCGGCTACCAAGATCAATGGCCCTAAGCCGCAAGACTTTCTGCGAGCGAGACGTCCGGAGCAGTTTTCGGACTCGGTAAAGCTACAGGAGTCGACTATTGATCGTTCCATGCTGGAGTACCACTTCGAGACCCTGAACAACCGAAGCCAAGAGCTTGAGTTCGAGATATTCGCACGCAAGCTTTGTGAGCGAGAAATCTGTCCCAACCTGGTTGCCCAGACCGGCCCGACTGCGGGTGGAGACGGTAAAACCGATACCGAAACGTACCCTGTGGCCAGCCAAATCGCCTTTTTCTGGGGATTAAACGAGGCTCCGGAGTCTGAGCGATGGGCATTCGGTGTCAGCACCCAGAAAGACTGGAAGACAAAATGCACGAAGGATGTCGAGAGCATCATGTCCACCGGGCGTGGGTACTCACGCATCTTCTGTGTCTCCAGTCGATTCATCAAAAACAGCCTGAGGGCGCAGCTTCAGGATGCCCTTTCGGAAAAGCATGGCGTCAAGGTCACAATCCTCGATCGAACCTGGTTGCTTGATAAAACACTGCAGCCCCACAATCAGCAGCTTGCCATCGATTACCTAGGTCTTACAGGCAGCATTGAGAGCAAAATTCAGATCGGCCCATTCGACGCTGACAAGCAGATCCAGCTAGCAGACATCGAGCGCCAGATCGAGCAGATTGAAGATCCAGGCCGTTTAACGCTCTCCCAGGTCGACCTCTACACCAAGCGTGCCATCACCTACAAAGAGCTGGAGCGGGATGCCGTCGCTGTGGAGCATCAGTTCAATCTCGCTGTGCGGACAGCGAAAAAGTTTGGCAGCCAGAGGCAGCATTTCGATTCCCTTTATCAGCTGACATGGGCCGCGTATTGGTGGCTGGAAAATGCCGAGCTCTTCGAGGACACCTTTGAGAAAGCACTTGGCGTGGCTCAAGAGACCGACAACGTTGAGGTCTGGGAGAAAGTCGTAACGTTGTTCAATCTGGTTGTCACCACTCATCGAGACGGCAAGTGCACCCTCGATGTGGCCTCCATAGAAGTCACCATTCGGGAGAAGTTGAACTCGTTAGCCGACGACGCGGATATGATAAGCGGTGCATTGCAAGCCAAGACGTCATTGGCGCTCCTGGATCTGTTGGCTGCTAAAAGCGAGGAACAGGTCAACAATACCTTCAGGTCTTTGGGCATCATCGCTGATAGCGCTCATAAGCTGATTGGGTACCCCATGGCTCGCCTCGTCAACTTACTGGAAGCTCTCGATGTGGCCTTCGGAGATCTCAAAGCTTACGAAGACCTGATGGATAAGCTCATTGATGATGCCGGTGCACGGGAGAACAGTCGGATAAAGGCGGATAAGTACCTGAGGCGAGGAGCACTGAGTAGCGACAAAAAGGATTACTACAGGGCAATCAAGTGCTTCGGGTTGTCTCTGTATGGGTTGTATAGCAGTGAAAGCAAGACGGAAATGTTCGCTGCCCTTTATATGTTGTCCCATGCGTACGAGAAGCAGGGCCTGCTCTGGGCTGCGCGAGGTGCTGCGCTGATGGCAGCTTACCTTGTTACCGCAGACGCACTGAAGGAACAGCGGAGTAGTGCTAAGCAAGCTGCTATTTACCAGAAACTCATGTGGATTGAAGGTCAGCTGGGTCGCTTGGGTCAGTCATTAACTTGGTACCACCTGGCTCAACTGATCTCTCAAACACTGGATGAAGATCTGTGGACAGAAAATCAGAAAATGAGTTATGAGGCTCTCATTGGTAAGCTATTTCTTAATGCCAATTTCTCAGATATTGAAAGACTAGCCTGGCTGCCGGATAAACTAAATCAGTTGGATTTATGGCTTAGTGCCGATGCGCTATTGATTTGCTTAGGCCATGAAGATAAAGCAGGGCCCGAAGGTGAGCCTATTGACCTTCAATTTATAAATATGTGGCGCAGCATTGATATGGGCGCTCCGGTGGCCCCGCTCGACCTTTATCTAGGCCGCTGGACGACCATAAGCTCCTACATCCTGGGTTGTAAGGTGTCCGTATCCTTCCCCGTGAAGTCCCCTTGCATGGAGCTAGCGCAGCAATTGCTGGCTGTGCTGGAAAGCTTCTGCGCGCCGATGATGGCAGACCATCTAGCGTCTACATTGCCCGCCGTAAATATTGATATCTCGTTGGAAGATGAGGACGACTTCATACTGCAGCACAGTTTCGATACTGCTGCACAGGTAACTTCTGCTGAAATCCTCTGCTCGCCATTCAGTATCGCCAATTTAACCGACGAGCAACGAGATGCAATCAAGGATTTCTACAGTGAATTCTGCCTCCGTTTTGTCACCATCATCTGCCCTCAGATTGGCTGGTCGAGATTGGAAGAAATGCTTCGAGACGATAAAGCCTTGGAGCGAGCCGTTGTCTTCAACTGTAATATTGGATTGGACAGCTATTTCATGGGGTGTGATGCTGTCCCAGGAATTGCGTCTCATCAGGATGCGTCCCTAGAGTTGCACAAGCCGACTCGTCGCGTGACTTGGTTTGAGCATCACAACATTGAGCCCATGGACTGGCGACCTAAAGCTGATGTTTCCGAGGAGCGACCAAAACATCCGTTCCAATTCTCGACCCTTAAACATAGAGAGTTGAAGATTTTATCTCTCATTCAGGTCAGCCTGTGGGATCAAGCTGGTTGGAGGGGCGTAGGTTTTCAAGGGGGTGGAGGGCGGATTCCTGCTATCGTATTCCTCTTTGAAAATCTGGTAGTTGGGGAAAGAATTTTTTCAAACATTGCTAAGACTGTTGGTGATAAAGATCCTAACAATACGTTGCGTATCGCACTGATACGCGGTATTAACAAGCAGAGCCCCGCGCACTATCGAGTCGTGGTTACAAGTAATCTTGATCGGGAAGATGACTCATCGAGTATTCATTCGGCCTTGTCCAGAATTCTTACGGTCACGCCGGACTCCTCTGAGAATCTTGATAGGTTCCTCAGCGATTATGAAAACTACAAAAGGTGCTATGTCGTCACGGTGGATTCAAAGGGGAGACCCACACATCATTTATCAACTTCAGGGGTTGTGGTTATAAATGCTTGGGAAATTGATGATAACCACCTAGAGATTACAGCACTTCAACCTGATGACGATGTGTTGATCCCGGAAGGGGTCGATAATCCTCCGATCAGCCGTGCTTTGGCGAGGATTCGTTCATCGGAAGGCCGTAAGGCATAGACACCCGAGGTTGGTTACCCTGGCGTGCATGCGTGGCGCCTGGGGAACGTGTTCTTCGTGACCAACGACGTATTGAGCTGCAGTCGGATGTCATTCGTAGTGCAGCTCACCGAACAATCCAATCATGAGATCCCCTTCGAGCACCTCAAAAGGTAGTGTGACGTAATGATCTCGATGGCGAGGTAGCGCCTTTCCATCGTGTGGTGCGTTCTTCGTGTGACCTTGAACCTTCTCCCCGCTCTCCTTGATATAGGGGAGCACTACGATCCGGCCATGGTTCTTGGAAAGGATCGTTCCCTCGTGCCACAGGGTGTTCCCTTCATCACTGTTGGACTCGCCACCCGTGTTTTTCACGACCCATTGTGGCACCCCATCGTCCTCATACCAGAACACAAAGCCACCGCAGACCAGTACTCTCTGGCCACGCATTCTTGCCTCGGCGAGCATTTGTCTGACGCTGGCAAGCTGAAGCAGCTGGTTGGCTCGGGGAAGTAACAGCGCACGAACCTGTGCTTTGGTTCTTCCCCAGTGATCTGCTCCCGAAAGACCAAAGCCTTTGGCAGTCAGTTCTCTGAGGCATATTTGTGAGCGCTTCGGCGACAGGGCACCAATCTCTTCCCATTTCAGGTCTTCGGTGCGGCGAAGGCAGACGTTGAATGTTGGGAGGGCAACAACTTGCAGATAGGGAGCGCGCTCAAGCTGTTCGTGCAGCGGCTGCCGCAAACTATCCATCTTACTGGGCAGCTCTAAATCTTGGATGGCTGGGCGGGGCAGATGGGCATTCCGTTTGACGGCCTCGCACTCCATCAGCTCCTCTTCGTCCTGAATACGACGAGCCGCAGTTAAAGCCTTGTCGACCTTTAGGGTGATTGAGGCTTGGATCACGGGATCATGCACCGCGTTGCTTATGTGCTCGGAGGTGGACTGGTTGAACGCATCTGCCGCGATCATAGCTTCCGCAAATGTACTGAAGGAGGAGCCACGTGCATGCCCTTGGCCGTTGTCGTAGAAGTAGCGCTTCCAGGCGAGCAGGGAGTCGGGGAAGAGCTTCAGGGCTCGCAACTGCCATGACCAGCCGATGCCAAATTGACGGAATGGGAGTACGGCCAAGGTAGGCATCGAGTGGTACGGCATCTGGTCGAGTCGCATAGGTTCTTCCTTGGTGGCTTGGCTGCCGCCCTGATGGCTAGTTTGCGCTGGAGGGCGAAGCTGAGCTGTGGTGTGACGTAAATGGAGGGATCGCTGATTCGGGCCATTGGGCTCGGCTCACCTAATCAGCCGAGCATCTCCTTAAGGATGGACGCGACATTCCTGGCATCGTCTATCCCACGGTGATAGGTACCTTGCCAAACTAAGCCCAACGACTCTACCGTTTGCTTAAGTGATTTCGGTCGATCGTCATACAAGCCGGCATGCCATTTCCTGGCATTGAAATGTGGCAAGCCTTCGAGTAGGGAAGGGCACGCAGCATACCCTGCGTCTCGCTCAAGCTGCCTTGCATCATAGTCACCCCACGATGCCCAAGCCGCATTTGGATATCGTGCAATAAACGCTCCTAGCTCCTGGCCAACCTCCACATAGGTTCCTGCACTGTCCACGTCCGCTTGTTGAATGGATGTCAGCTCTTTGCAGAAGTCGGTGAGGAGGGGATTGATTTGAGGTCGGACGAAACGCTGGAATTCATCGACGATCTCAAGCGTTTCCAGATCGATCACCACTAGGCCAATTTCAATCGTTTCCATCTGGTCAGGGACGACTGTAAGTGGCCTTGGTGATTCCGACTCGCCAACCTCATCACAGGTTGCCTCAAGGTCTACGCAATACAGATAGCGGTATGGCGCTAGCAGGTTTTGGATGGATTGGAGGTGATGGAGCTTCGCTTCAATGCTCATGGCAAGTATGTCCTAACTTTGATCTGTCCAAGATACATCGACAGGATCCTAAATCCACGTGGTTGCAGACCTTGACGAAGACTGATTTTTTTCCCACTATATATCTGCGCCATCGACGTTGGCGTTCAGCCCTAGCTAGGTGAAGCCTCTGCAACGTCGCTCCAACATCTTTTATTGCCACCTTCATGGTCACTGACACTAGGGTTTAGCGTTGACCGTAAGAGGCTAGGCTATGAAATTCCCTGATACTCCTTCGCTTGCTGCTTTTAAGTCAGATGCAGCTGTTTTGCATCGTGATTTACGCAGCGGCTGTCGCTCTGCACTCGACAGAGCCATTAGTGCTCAATTGATAAGTTCGGGCCCCGTGAACCGTGATATCTGCCTGCGTATCATTGCCAAAGAGCATGGTCTGCCATACCCCAAAATTGTTGCTAGAGATCAGATGATATCCCGGTATGCGGATCACTGTGTTTCTCAAGCGTTTTGGCGGAAACCATATGAAGGTGGATTCCGAAGGGCGCGATTCCTGTTGCAATTCGATGCGCTTGTTGAATGTCTTCGCGACCAAGTTCCACTTGCATCTGCTGCAGATAAGCGGGGCGTCGATTTCAGCGGATTTCATTTCAGCTCGTTGCTATTTAGCAGAATTCGTCGTGTCCTCAAGCGCTTGAAAGTCCCTGATTTCAGCTACCTGCAGGCGCCCGGAAGTCTCGTGCACTATGACTGGTTTCAGGACGTTCAAAAGGCAAGCCACTGCAACTTCAGTGATGCAAAGTTCTACTGCATTACTGCTGATCCAGTGATTCAACCTGGCGCTTACGGATGGGAAACCGATTTTAGCTATGCAGATTTGCGAGGCGTTGACCTTCGAGGGGCCTATCTGAGAGGAGCCTGTTTTAAAGGGGCTAAAGTCGATGGAGCTGATCTGCGCAATGCGAATATCAATGGCTGCATATTCACCGGTACCACAGGGGCGTTTTTGAGCGGTGAAGTCCTTTATCACAACTGGGACGTAGGCCCTCAGGGCGTCGTCCCTTGGTTACCAGACGACGAAGACTGAACCGCAACCTCTAAACGTGGTACCCCGCTCATACGCCTAGATGGAGTTGTGGTGAGCGGGTGCGGGGGAAGAAATGTTGCGATTAAAGAACGCTTTGCAAGCGAATCATACCAACGCTAGTAACGAACATTAAGTATCACTTTGAGGTGATGCCCTATCCGTGTACCTGTTTTTTTCAATTCCGGCTTTTCGAGATGAGAGGGCAAGGATTGGATCATCAGCTATTGGGTGAATGGCCATTGAAGTTAAAGGGAATAAGAAGATGGAAAAAATAATAGGGTTTTTCTTGGAGAAGATTTGGCCAGCCTTGTGCGCATCCGCTCAGGACGCGCGGGAGCTCATTCAGTCGAATTCATCCTTTTTCGCAACCATGAGAGATCGCAAGGGAGTTTGCTCGAATGCCTGGCTCTTCGGCATCTTCGTGGCGATTGGCTTGGGGGTTCTAGGGCTGCCAGCGTCTCGGTCTGCCGGCATTACTCCAAACCTTGAGTTTGCGGGCGTGATGACAATGATGAACTGGCTCCTCGTTGCGTTCTACGGAGTGTGCTTCGCGATAGGATCTCGGCTACTCGGAAGTGACCGCGAGATGTTGGTCAGCGTTAACACCTTCTTTTACGTCTCGGGTTGGCTGGTGGTACTAAAGTTATTCGAAATGCCCGCTTTGGGTGCACGATTTAAAGCGATGGCGCAGAGTTGCAGTGCCTTCAGCTATGACGAGGCGGTCACGTCGGCAATCCAGCAAAGCTCAATGGCCAAGACTTCAGATGATATAGTGCTGATCGGTTATGTAATGTTCATCGGCTTTGCCATCGCCAAAATGCAGCGTTCAGTGCATGACTTCGGTTGGATTCGTGCGATCCTTTCAACAGTGATTGGTATGGCTCTGTTGAGTGCGATGGTCTCGTATGTTCAAGAGCCCATCATCTCGCAGCTGATATGCAGCTATGTAAGTTATCCACTTAAGGGTTGATAAAGTCTCACCTTTATCGGGCGAGCCACTTCACATCTGGCTCGCCACGATGCGAACAAATGCTCGTGATACTTACGTTTTCAAGCTCTAAACAGATCGCCGGAATCGTTTCCGGCACGCTGTCCAAGTTCGTGCCCCGAATCTGCGATCGGCGATCCGCCGTACTAGCAGTAGCCCAGGGCGTCACAGTCATTGAAGACTCTGAGCTGCCAGCCATCGATTTCCACGGGCATGAGGCCCTCGTGGATCTAATTCCATGACTGGATGGTGCTTCGCGTCATGAAGCGTTTTCCGAGAGCGACTTCTATCAGCCAGCACCTGGCAGGCCTCGCGGGCGGTGAGAGCAGATTTTGTGTTCAAATTTTCCATCGTATTGATTGCCGATACTCGTCTTTAGGCATCAAAAATCATTAGGCCGGTTCAATGAGCCTCGCCGAAGCGCACTTCAGGCACAAGGAGCTACGGGATGAAATCACAACCCAATATCGAGTTGCATACGCCACTCAAGTAAGTTTTCTGGCAATACATCTGGAGGCAAAGTTTGGACGATGCCTCGCAAGAGGTGACCGGAATGACAGTGAAGTATCGCGACTTTGGTCGGATCTTCCCTAGAAAATCCAAACTCCGCTCCCGCCAGGCGCAGGCCTCTGCGTAGCGCTTCCAGCGCTGCGTAGCCAAGCCATTCGAGTCGCAGAAACCCATACATGTTGACCTTGTGAGTCCTCACATAGCCCGTGAGGAGTTCAGCCACCAACTGTTCTAGGCGTTCCGCCCCTAGTGTGGCAACAGCCAACTGCCAAAGCTGCCCTTCGAGAGGGGCAGTGATCTTCATACACACGCCAGGATAATGATGTGCTTGAGCTCCCATTTCGACCTAAATCCGTCGCTCTTAGGGGCGGCTGGAGTGCTGGCATCTTCCAGATGCGACACCAAAGCTTCTTTCAATTCGAGTAACGCTTCTCGCAGTCGAGCGTCTTCCCGGGCATCGCCTGAGTTCGGCTTGAATTCTTCAACGTGACGGAGCAGGGCTTCGGCATCGTTTGTGTTGAGATCAAAAACAATCATGTTGAGTCCGGGACTTGGAGGAGGGAGACGTCAGCAGGTGAATCCGTGACTGAGTTTTTCAAGTTCAGCTTTTACCAGTTCGTATCCCTCTTCAGTGTGAGCGAGCTCCAATGGTGTGCTTCCACCGAGGGTGTTTTTCGGTTGGTTCAGCCAAGCGTCGGCCTTGGCTTTGTTGCCAAAGATCTGCTCGGCGTGACGCTGAATCAGCTCGATAAAACTCATGTTTTTCTCTCGTGAAATCGGTTGTTGATGACTGCTGGGGTAGCCGCCGCGGTGTTCCAATTCTTACCTCATCCATTCCACGAAAGGCACCAACTGTCTCATTTCAACACCGCGTGCGAGCAGCCAGGTTGTCCAGAGCGAGCAGATGACGGCGATGCCACCGCTGAGTATCCGCAGGGCTCTATAAGCTCCCGCAGAGTCCAGCATAAATCCATGTTGTCGCTCCAGGAGTTGGGTCTCTTTCTGAAGGTGCTGGCGAGCGTTCGCAACTTCTTCGCGCAATGTGATTCTCTGCAGGCAGTTTTTCAATCGCACATAGCGCGCATGATCCGCCGCAGGGAGCTTGACCAAGGAATATCGGTGAATCGACTGCATATTCGATAACAGCCAGGCGAAAATCGACAACCCGACAATTCCCATAACGTGTGGGCGTACCCATTCGGCGGCCGATTGGGGAAAGCCCAGTACCTGGTACAGCGCTGGGTCTTTGAATGCCGCGATAACGAATAAGACCGCAGACAACAAGCAGATGATTACGATTTTTCTGGAGGAGGGGATTGCAGACAACTGCCGGCGCAATTTGGAAAGGATGCTCATCAAATTCTCTACCATGGAAAGAAGGTTCGACGAGTGAAACCTACGCGGAATGGGCGCGCAACCGAAATAAGGTGCAAAACTGATGCGCTGGAAAGGTGGGATTATTTTTGCCTGTCAGTGAGGTTTTTTTCAGTAAATGCTGGGGTTTTCGTTCGTACCAACCGCTACCTCCAGGGAAGCCCACCGGCCGTTCTGACGACTGAGGGTCTGATGGTGATGCGGAATTTCCTGCCCCAATCTTGAGTGCATGCTACGACCTACCAAGGGACGATAACACTACGCAATTGCACGGTGGTTACACGACCGATTTTACGTGGCTGGCGCACTGACACGGTTTCTAAGCGCCTTAAATCTATGAATGGCCCACCAACTCTTCGGGGAGGTTTAGCCGATCAATAACCCCTGTTCCATTTGGGTCTAAGGTCTTTGCATGTCGAGTGCAGAGGTGAGTGCTACGCTCAGATCATCTTGATCACGCCTCGTAATAAATGGAGGTTTCGCGAAATGCCCGCCAAACCTAAGACCCGTACGGCCAAACCTAAGCCCAGTAAGACCAAACCAAGCATCTTGCATGAGCTTGATGTTCTCGAAGGTAAAGTTGATTTTGCCCAGGGTCAGCAACTTCAGTTGCTTGAGCAACTGGTCAAGCAACTTCGTAGGGCGCGCGTTAGCGAGGAAGAGAGATTCTCTGATGACGTCGTCGTTGTGCGACTGTCTGATGAAGTAACGGCAGACAGCCCTGAAGTTCAGTCAGCTTCGGTTCTAGGGCTCGGGAACGCCGCCACAGCCTTCGCTCAATGGGGACGGCGGGCGGCCCCCAAGATGAATTTACTTCATCAGTTCGACGGCTCGATGGCCGTCAAAGCGAACACATCTGCCCTAATGGCGTTACGTAGCAACTCGCCCGGCTTGAAGGTTACTTCAGCAACATGGCTCTATCCACAGTACATACGGCCAATGGGTGATGAGCTGGATACTTTTGCCATACAAGTTACCGAAGGGACGAGGGCCAAGCGTTTCGAGGTACGTCTGACTGACGCAGAAGGTAAGCCGGTGGCAAAGGTCAAAGTGCGCGCACTGGTTGACTGGAGTGGCGCGCATGTCAGCGTTGAGTCTGACAGTAAGGGTGTTGCTCTTTTTTCGATCCCTCTCATTTATCCAAAAATCGAGCTCATCATCGTCGAGCCCGAGCATACCTATTGGTCAGCGTTCGTTTCCGGTTTCGAGCGAGCCGCGGCGCCAAAGCGCGTAAATATCCAGCTACAGGGGTTGATTCCCTACAGCTTTGGCTTGATTAACCATTACGCTGATTACGAAGAAGATGCTGGCGTGAACGTAAGCGTAGGTGTGATCGATAGTGGTGTAGGCCCCCATGACGCGTTGGATGTGGTCGGAGGCGCCTGTCTGGTACCGGGGGAGAACGCTGACGACTACCTTGATAATGGTCTTGGGCATGGCACTCATGTTGCAGGAACCATTGCAGCTAAGAAATTGCCAGGAACAGAAGTGTATGGAGTCGCTCCCGCGTGTCGCCTATTCTCTTACCGAGTGTGCCCGAAAACTGGAAATCGTGGACGTGCCAGGTCTATTGAAATAGCTGCTGCCATTGAGCAGGCGATAGCAGATGGGTGCGATGTGGTGAATATCAGCATGGGAAGCCTTGAAGCTATGCCTGAGGTTCCCGGCATACTGGAGCATGCGCGTAAAGCAGGTATGGTTGTTTTTGCTGCGACAGGCAACGATGGAGAGCCGTCGATTCGATACCCGGCCCG
Source organism: Pseudomonas sp. EL_65y_Pfl2_R96 (assembly GCF_963970905.1). Classification (NCBI taxonomy): domain Bacteria; kingdom Pseudomonadati; phylum Pseudomonadota; class Gammaproteobacteria; order Pseudomonadales; family Pseudomonadaceae; genus Pseudomonas; species Pseudomonas sp. EL_65y_Pfl2_R96. Next base: position 64,439 of record NZ_CAXAQH010000025.1, read on the forward strand.
CTATGCTCATACGCTAGCGGTAGGAGCGCTAGGTCGGGACAAAACATTTCCTCTCGACTCCCCAGATGTGAATCATGAAAGTTCTGTCAGGAGAGGGAATGAATTCGTTGCCCAGTTCTCTAACTACGGAAAGGAGACAGATTTCATCGGGGCAGGGGTGGCGGTGATCTCAACGTTCCCCAAAGGGCTCTATGCTAATATGTCAGGTACCTCAATGGCGACGCCTTTCACCAGCGGTATGGCGGCTCGTCTGCTGTCCAAACACCCTGAGATCCTTGCGATGGCACGTGGCCCAGAGCGTGCAGACGCCATCATAAAAATGCTTTTTGAGGCGACAAGGAAGGTCGGTTGGAGCAACGACTACGAAGGTTTCGGAGTACTGAAATGACTAGCGTGGTATTGACCTACAAGGGCCCACCTTCTTTGAGAAAGGAAGCGGAGTCACGCCTGCGTCAGAAGCTCGGTGGCGCAGACTTTGTCTGCAGGGCTACCGACCTTTTCGAAGCCCAAGTCGATGAGCGGCAGCTATCAATTATCGCTGACGAGTCGCTGTGGCAGGTGACTTTTCCGTCCTACGCTGAGATCCGTAAACCAGGTACGAACTGGAACAAACTTCGCGAGAAAGCTCTTGAACTGAAATGACGACCTGTTGCACCTAAAAACGGGTGCACAACCTACCAAGGAGGGGCTATGTCCGATGAAGACGTTGAGTTAGTCGCAAGTACTTGGGCTGGTATCCAGGGGGTCGTCCTGACTCCCAAACCCGCTTCCTATTTTGAAGGTCGTACGGGCTACGCCAGGGACTTTCTGGGCGCTCCATTGATTGTTGAGTTGCCAACGATTGTTGATGCTGACCGTCTGGCGGATGTGGTGCCGCTGGAAGACCAAACCTTTGAACTCAAATACCAGCACTTCAGCACTGTCCAATCCAAATCCAGACGGTTACCTATCTATTCCGCCTGCAACATAAATGGTGCTGAGAGCAAAAACATTCCCCGGCACAGTGTCTGGTCTTACGATGGGCGAATCGACAAGCAGTATCAAATCCTGAAAGAGGCTTACGGGAAGGAAGAGGACAAGCGCTTCTCTCGTGGACACATGACCCGCCGGCAAGATCCGAATTGGGGAACGTTTGAAATCGCCCAAAGAGCAAATATTGATACCTTCTTCGTCACCAATGCGTGTCCTCAATGGCAGCCGTTCAATGATGGGCTATGGGGCGACCTGGAAGATTACATCCTGGCCAATGCCAAAGGGGATGAAAAAAAGATCAGCGTGTTTACCGGGCCGTTCTTTCAAAACGACGATCCGGTGCGATTCGATGTAAAAATCCCCACGGACTTCTGGAAAGTGGTCGCCTTCATCAGCGAACAGTCGGGGAAATTGACGGCCATAGCGTATGTTATGAGTCAGCGAAAGTACCTTGATACGGGCATCGCTAGAGACCTGGATGATTTCCAAACATCCCAAGTACCTTTGTTAGCGATAGAAACGAAGACGGGCCTGAGCTTTACCAGTCTGCAGGGTAAGGATGTGTTCGGTGACGCGAGCCTGGAATTTGTTCAACCTATTCGGCGCTTGGCAGACACACATTTAGGAGGCTAGGCCGCCTACCGCAGGAAAGTTCGGATTGGCATTCTGGCATGGAGCCGTGACTATTCTTATGGGGCGGCTGTCTTTGAGGTTGCGGATGTGTCGGATTGAAAGGTAACTCAGGGTAGTGGTGAGCAAACCTTTCCCACTACTGCCGGATAGGTCGGCGATCTTGCGCTTCAATTCAGACGCTTCTGCTACAATCTGATGAATTGTTCTTACAGGATGAAGCCGCAGGGCGGCAGCAAACGCGGTGCGAAGCGACATTCAATTGTGGCCGTTAAACGGAACGATATGTCGGGTTTGCTATGTTAACTGAGGCTTTAGGCATGTGACGCAATCCCCCAAGCCTGAATTCAATTACTCACTCAGGGCCCAAGTTCGTGTGAATAAAGCGCTGGGCAGACAGGATCGATAACGCTACGAATTTCTGGCGGCCAACACCCTCGGTTGCCTGCACCGCCTTGTACTGCCTCTGATCCTGTTTGAAGCGCCCTCAGTGGGCGTCCCAGTAACCCCTTTTTATGACCAGCGTCGCATCCCGATTTACGGGGCCGCCGTGAATGTACCCACGAGATAAGCCCTGATTGAATGTCTCGCAACCGATCTCTACCTGCACACAGCCGCTGCAAGAACTACCGACATCCGAACACACGGGATCAAAGGCACAGTTGAAAGCGAACATGCTGGCGTCGTCGAACCAAGGCTGGAGGTAATGCTGAAACAAGGTCAGCAAACCACCCGCCGTGTAGTTCTGAATTGACGACACGTAAAGGATCACTGACAAGTCCATCGGTAATAGGTATTCCTGGATACTCTTTGAGTCATACCCTGTGTGGCGACGGGCTGTGAGCATCAGCGAGTGGCTGATTGAATGCAGCAAGTGGAAGGGTGCACCCTCAGCTGGATGTTCCGTCGAAATTGCTTTGGTGACCATTCCCGGGTGCATGGAGAGCGCGGGATAGTGACTCAATAGATAACCATGACTTTTTGATCTGTCAGCAAGGACATCTTCACTAAGTGCGTCGAGATGGGCCGATTCAATGCACCATTGCAAAACCTTACAAGGATCCAGTCGAATCCAGAGAGCCTCCGTCTTCGCGGACATCGCATACACCGAGGTTTTTCCCTTCATGGCTTCGTCTACTCGGTCGGCGAAGGCGTTGAGCACAACTTGAGGTACATTTTCGGTAATCGATGGACTGCTCTTTTCACGCGAGTAACCCAACGTTGCCAGAACAACGCGCAAGTCCGGAATGTGAGAGATCGACTCTATCCCGTATCGGTTCTTGACGTTCTCCCATTGCTCAATTAACGCGTCCCGGTGCGCGGTATCAGTAGTCCCTAAAATCTCCTTCTCAATTGAGATTCCATTGACGTCGTGAGGCAAGAAAACAGCTTCCAAAGAGCGACGATGCTGGATCAAATTTATCAATGTTGTTTCGTCAGGAATTAGATCGTGCGCTGCCTTGAAGCACCCAGATGAACTCGCCAATTGGGCTTCAATTGCGGCCACCTCTTTTTCCGCAGAGTTCAGCAGATCTGCAATGGATTCATTAGTCTTGGCAAGTTCGGCGAACTTGGAAATACTCTCAAGTTTCTTGGCAAGGGTCGCTCGCAAAGCGGCCTGTTCCTCGGGATTTCCGACACTCGCTGACAGCAGGAGCGTAAGTTTCTGCTCGAGCTCGCGCCCTGGCATCTTGTGCAGTAACGCCAACGCTATTCCCTGGGCGATGTCTTGTGCTGGCCCACCCGCGGCACTCAGGCCTCCTTGCAAACACTGCAGTAACCTGGCGATGAGCTTGCCGCGTTCTTCACTCAAAGCGATGTACTGTGTGCTTTGTGCGTAAAAGGATTCCCCGCTGGTAAGCGGCGTCCCTCGTTTGTTGATCTCCTGCTGAAACCGATCCTGGCAGGCGGTGCAGTTGTCCTGCAATGAGCCGGCGAGCTTCTCATTGGTGTCTACATCGAAGAAGAATGAATGGATAAACGAGCCTGCATCCCTGTATCCGATGTTTTTGGAGCGCCGAGCAGAATGGTGGACGTAAATCGAGCTGGCATAACCACATCGATGAACCGCCAAATATGGAATCTGGATCATTTCCCCAGGACATTCCCGGCGCTTACATTGGATGTAGCTCCTTCCAGCCCGGTGATGAATGCGAGCTTCCATTTTTGAAAGGGTTTGATCTTCCGGCCACCGGGGGTCGTAAAAATCGATCACCTTACACTTTTTGCAGCTGAGCATAAGCGGGGCGGGCGTCACCGATATTTCCGATGGGGACTGAATTTCGAGTCGCTTCTTCTCAGCGGCTGTCAGAAAGGTAGGATCAACCGCTCCACCCGAACTGACCCAGTCATTTACAAAGTTGAGTACTGCCTCTCGCAGCTGCTCTTTATCCACGCCATCCAGCGCGGAGCCGCTGCTTACGACACCAACTACGCGACCATAGGCTTGATTACGCAGACGCGTGTAAGCACCCGGTAGAAATGACTCTCTGAAGAGACGGCTTCGACTCACATATTCCTTATCCATTTCCCACTCCTTACCTTGCCAGCGCCATGAGAACTTTGTCGGCCGAGCCGTTGACCGGTTTGATCAAGATCTGATTTTCAATATCGCGAAAAGACCGGAAGGGGGCATAGCCAAAAATGTCACCGAGAGCATCACTCAGAGTTTGATCATTTTTGCTTCCCGGCCAGTTCTCCAATTCAAAGAAAGCGTTATCTACGCGCTCTTCAAGCGACAAATTAAAACCTGCAATGACACGCTGATCGAATTTGGCCTGCAACGCTGCAGGAATTCGCAGAGAATTGATGACCACTGCTTTGATGGCGCTGCCCGCTACTTTTCCGTCGGTGGAACGCAGCAAGGCCACCAGCCGCGTCACCTTATTATTCAACTCACCTCCCCACGGTTGTTGAGGGGCCCAGTTGAGTAGAACAGACGACAGGATCCCGGGCAGGGTGCGTTCAATAATGTTGGGAGCAAATCTGTTGATCGGCACCGAGTCGACAAGCCTGTCGAGGAATGTGTGGTAATCCCCGAAGTTCATGAAGACGCCTGATTCAAACAGTTGGTGAGAAGACAGCACGCAAAACACAATTCCCGGGTGAACGCGTCCACTACGTGCCGATGCTTGAATGTATTCCGCAGTCGACTTCGGCCAACCTGCCATGATCATGAGGTTCAGTTCAGCGATGTCGACCCCATGCGAAACCACACTGGTGGCAATGATGTGACGGCACGTGTCGTCGGGGGACTTGGTTTCCACATGCCGAATCGCATCGAGAATCATGTCCAGACGAGTTTCTCCGTCCAGCAGCCGGGCGTTGCGCTCCGCTCCCGTCTTATTGTTGACCTCTTCCATGTAACGCAGAATTTCGGTGATATTGCGTTTGCTGTTTGCATACACCAAGTCGGTGTTCAGATTTTTTTCGATGTAGTGCAACGCATCACTGGCTTGCGTCGTCGCAAGCCCCAGCTTGTTCAGCAGTAGGGCGTCTGCTCCCGCAAGCCTGGTTCGCCATTGATCTACTTGGTCAAGAAAACGCGAACTAATTTCTGCCACCGCTTGCATCGCGATTCGGCTCCGACCAATAGGAAGGATGCCAGCAAACCAGCGCCGAATCAGCGCGGTTTCTGTTTCGTGATCTTTGGCTTTACGGGAGTAAAAAGATTCGCCTTGACTCACGCCTGGCGCGGGAAAGCGTACTGCGTGCTGCAAGTACAGGTGATGGATATGGTCTTCGAAGTCTTTGATAGTGGCTGTGGCCGCCAGAACCTTGGGCGCGCGCCCCTTGTGACTGATCTGAAGATTACTCAGAAGGGTTTCGTAATGTGCGTCAAAGTTCCCCAGTGACTCCCGAAGTAAGTGGAGTTCATCTTGGACAAGCAGAGCAAATCCAGGGTCTGTCATGGACGCCACTGTCACGACTTTCAGTTCACTTGTTCGGGTATTATTGCCACATTGTACGGTTTCCCATGCCTCGTTCTTTTTCACAATCCGGCGATGTTCGCATTTGGACGTCTGTGAGAATCCGTGATCTGGACAATAGAAACGAGCACCGCCAAAGTAATTCACGAAGCGTTTGTTGTGTCCGATAACTGCGAGCTTATCGACTGTCCCAACGAGCACAGAGGGCAGATAGCGATAGCACTCCTCATCAGAGACATAGATTCCAATTTCGCCACGTATCCCTTCGCCATGGGCACCAGGGTCAGCATCAACGTTTGACCAGCAGTCCTGATTGCTACACACATGCTTGATGCGGGCTCGCCCTAGGTCTTTTTCAATGCCAATAGAGCCTACGGTTCCGCAGTAGGGGCAGTCGCTGATGAATTGGTAAGCTTTGAGACGATCCTCACTGATCGCAGGCAAGAAGCCTGTGTGAATGTCATCCCCATAGGTGCTGCTGATGCGATTGGGCGTGCCGTCGCCAGTGTAGTAGCCAATGGTAAAAGGCCATCCACTCAAACGTTCGCGATGACGGATTTTGTTGGTGTGCGCAAGCACATAAGACAGTCGTTGAAACTGCTGAACCGACAACATTCTCAACGGAAACCGCATCCAGGCAGTGGTGCCATGGTCACGTCCCTTCATCCGCGCGAACAACATGGCCATGCTGATGATACCTAGATATGCCTCGGTCTTTCCGCCGCCGGTAGCGAACCATAGGACGTCCGCTGTCTCCATGCTTCCCCGCAAATCAGATAGCGGGGCATGGCGCTCATAGATCGAACGTATCTGAGTGAGGATGAAGCCCAGCTGGAACAGGTGCCAGCCAGTGAATTTCTTACCCTGCATATTGATAGCACCGGCCATCGCCTCATTCATCCATTGAAAGCACTGACGCAGGTCGTCATGTATGCGTAGCAATTCGACGCCGTCCCGTATGCGGTTTATTTCGTTTTTGAAAGCTTCACGGTCAGCGATAGCGACATCGCGATCAGCCATGAGCCCGCAAGTCTCCAAGCCATGGATGCGTTCAGCCCAGAAGCCAAGGTAATGTTCCTGCGCGCCAAGAAAGCTCTCACACACCAGCAAAGGGTCACGCGCGAGCAGGTCATAGCTTGGAGCGAATGCCATTCCAACTTCATATGGTGAGGGCGCATCAACGCGCGCTTGTGCCGAGGTAGGCATCCCATCGGTCATGAACCGGGTTTCGTCGATCTGGTTAACGGCGCAGTTGATGCCATAGCCTGGCAACCCATCGTCGTCCCGATATCGGTAATCCTCAGGTTGCAAGCGGTGGGGCACTTTGTGGCTTGTTCCCGCCACTAATCTCGTCCCGAGACGAACGTCGAGCAAGTAGGGAAATTCAACACCAAAGGCTCGGGCGTCTGCCGTGGTGGTCTGATTCTCCAGAAACAGCTCCAGCAGAAAGCGTCCTTCTGATTGCTCAGCGAATGTTGTCGGAGCCGGACGCAGGCGACCACGAAGGTTGATTTGATAATTCAGAACTTCACCGGGGTCGTAGATGATCTGGTCATAAACCGCCCGGTTTAAGCCTTGCTGATCGCCTAACGCAGCCTCGCTCCATTCGAAATTGAATTTTGCGCCCCCATTTGGATTCAATCGGCAGCGTCTCATGACCCGCGGATCATCCAGCCAGCGTTGTTCATCACTGTGCAGCGTGGCAGCCAAAACTGCTTTTGCGGACACCCATTCGTTGGGCCTGCTGGGATCGAAATTAAGATTGATGGAGGAGAAGCATACGGTGTAGCGCATGAACGCCATGGAGATAATCTGGCTTCGACGTGGTGCGGAGGAATCCAAAACAAGATCGCGAGCCATGCTCTTCAGATCAGGGATATACCGGTGTACTACGTCGAACTGCCCATCCAGCTCACATTTGATGTCACCGTTGCTGCTAGGGGAGACAAGCAGGACAATGCCCACGGAGTTGGGTGGTTGCGGGCCTGTATAAGCAGTATCAGGAGAGGGGCCCAGACAGCCTACAAGGCTTAACCGATTAGGTTCGACACCGTCATACAACTTGCCATCTGGAGGAAGAACATCTGTGTCCTTGTCGCTCAGTCGCAGGCGCATCTCTTTAAGGAATGCAGCCGTTAGCCCCATTTCCTCACGATAGTTGAGTGCCATGGATCGTCCTTATGATTGTGTGGTTTCCAGATGCTTACCAGCGTGATGAATCACAAGTAGCTTATCTTCCTCATCCCATTCGAAATGAATCCGCAAGGTACGAGCGGGGTCACGAGCGTTGCCCAGGCAAAAATGCCTGTTGAGATCAGCTGGCCTACCTTTGTATTTTCGATAATCGGAAAACTGACCCATGGTCACATTGGACATCTTGGGCTGAAATTCAATGCTCTCGCGTTTGAAGTGCTCGAGGACATCATGCAGACGGGCCGCTTTGTTCCTGTAGTGGTCATACAGCTGGGTAGCCATCAACAACAAGCACGTTCGGAACTTGTCCGTGTCCCGGTAAACCGAGTCGCGCATGGATTTGAGAGCGGGTATCGTCAAATGAATACGCTCCGGATACTGCGCGATTATGCAATCCGCGATATCTGCCAAGCCTTCATCTTTCGCCGCAACGATCTGAGTGGTAGGCAACCGAACAGCTCTTATGGTTGAGATTTCGATCATGTCGTCAAAAGCGTGCCCGTCCATCGTCAGCTGGCCTATGGTGACGGTGGTGGCGCCTTTGCTTCGCTCCAGAAGTGCCTTGCGCAGCTGCCTGCCCACTTGTTGATGAACGCTGCGTAATTGCTCGATGGCATTCGCGACAAAAACTGCGGTTGTTTCTGGCTGATTCAAGCCCGCCAGCCGTGCAAATACCAGAACGGCCGCACGATCACGTGGGCCGTAAACGTTATGTCTGTACCAGTTCGAAACCGTGGCATCGCAGACGCTGACGTTTTCTTTCTTGAGATGAAACTGTACCTGAGCAGGCTTGTAGCGGGCTGACACCGTATCGACCATCGACGTCCACCGCCCAGCAGCACGGATAAACTGTTGTATGCCCTCAGACACTGCCACCATCTCGAACAGTTTTTCCTGTGTTGCCACACGTTCGTCGGTGTACTTAAGGAGGATGATCTGGTCACCTTCTTCCAGGTGCTCAGGAAGAGTAGGGTGGATGTCATCATCCTTAAGCACCAACACTGGGCGAGACTTTCCCCATGGCAATGGAGTATCCGATTGTGAAGTGGTGATCCAGACAAGGTCGGGGCTCAAGATTTCACCGCTCTGAGCCTCGGGAATGGGCTCTACTGGTTCTTCAAGCAACAATTCAAGCCAGTTGTCTGCTTCCACCTTCAACGGAACCACAACGTGATGTTTACGGGGTGGGTATTCACCGTAGTTTGGACAATCAATGGTGTTGAGTATCAGCGGTTGACCGATCGTGTCGCTGTCTTCACAACATGAGTCGCTCCAACCCAATTGCCAGTGAGTAAGTTTGTCACCGTCGGAGCGACTGGCAGCTCCATGCACCTGCCACCAGCGATGAAGGAGGCGCTGCATCTGATCAACCTCGTAGGTGTACACCGGGATCGTCAGCTTTTTGCAGTGAGTGGCGAGCCAATGCTGTCGGCTTGGCCACAGCATGCCGGTTATGATTACTTCATCAATCGAACCGCGGTATTGCCTGAAAGCCTTCACGCCATCCATGGCCATAAGCTGTATCGTTTCGTTCCACTGCGTATCGAGAGTGTCGTCGAGCCAGCTCGCCAAGGCTCCGACCTCGTGCGGACTCCCACACAAGACCAGTGTTTTCACCAGCGTTTCGCGAGAAGCCTGCAGGTGTTGGTGCAACCAGTCGGCTTTGCCTGATACCGCAGACATCATCAAGCTATGGAGCTCAGACACTCGCTTGATCAAGTGGCGGGAGTCCATCTCAGTCTCACCGTACTGACAGCTTCCTTTTTCCGCGATCTGCAGCCAGCGCTCCAAGCATCGGATAGGAAACAGCCCCGGGCGTGTAGCCGCCTGCAAACCGCTCTCCAGTCGCTCAAGAGGAACGGACAGTTCGTTCAAGCCGCGCAATACTTTTCCGATAATTGCTAAACGTTCCTTTAGGACGGGATCCTTTGTCCGGTGGAGTTCTCGGCGCAGATGGAAAAAACTGTAGGCAAGATTTTCAAGTACAGTATTTGCCGTTTCGTCACCGATCAGCGCTTGCTGAAAAGCAAACTCGGTGGCCACCTCAGAATTGAGCGCTGCCTTGTCCGCCAAGCGCATGATCCACAGGTGAGTACGGCTTCGGTTAAAGCGTAATTTAGAGATGGATTCGCTATCGCCCAACGACAGCAAAACAATTCGGGGCGTTTGTGGGAAGCACTCTTCAAGCGCGCTATCCACGGCCCATCCATTATCGTTACCGCCTCGACTACCATCCACAACCAGGACAAAAGGGCAGCTGCTTTTATCGATAAGGTCGGTAAGCTCTATCAAATCTGCGGAGCCATCCACTACCAACGTCTGAGAGGTATGTGTGCTCTTGCGGTCTTTCAAAGTTGCAGGCCGAAGAACACGCGCGTGCAAAGCAGCCACTCGCGAAATGTCCTGAAAGCCCATGCGCGGCCGAGAGATGAAGACAATGTCCGGATGTCGCTCTACGTTTTCTGAGTTGAGCCATGGGCAGCGAATCCCGCCTTGTAACGCGTCTAGTCGGATTCGGTGCAGGTACACCATCAGCCGTGTGATGCTTTCACCGCTCATGACTGGTAAAGCGACTGCTATGGATTGCCCGTATTTTAGCGCGCGTCCAGCGGCGGCAAAGCTCACTGTTTCGGCGACGTCAGGCGCATTCAAACCTAAGGAAGTCCAGACACCAGAGGAGGGCTGCAACAGATCATTGGCAGGCACAGCCCCCCAGGCATCCTGCAGCGCCGTCATCCACTCTGAGTGGCTTGTGATTTTCTCTACCATGATCAGGCTTTGACTTCTTGTGCTGATTTAGCCAGAAGTGCGGCCTTGATACTGGCAGACACCCGATAAAAGCTTTTCTTGCCAATCACCTTGTCGGGCACAATTAAACGCAGGCGAGAAAGCCAACGGAGGGCTTCCTGAGGTTTAACCTGCGAATGGAGCTCCATGAGCTGAAGTTCAAAATCGTCCTCGTCAAACTTCACTTCTTCGCAAAGCGCCGTTAGTACGGGGCGTGCCCAATCCACCGCCGAAACGCCAGCCTTACCAAGAAACTCATCCATGCTCTTCGGCTTGGCTTGCAACAGCGGTGAATAGGACTGACCGAAGGAGTTGATACGCACTTGCTCAGGTTTCTTTTTCTTGGCGTCCAGCAGTCTATCCAGGGAGAAGTACCAGCCTTGGCTGAAGGATTCCAGGGTGTCGACGGATGTCGAGGTGTTCTCCAGTTCAAGTTTGTTCAGAAGATGGGCCAGAGCGGTCTTTTTCCAAACATCCAGGGCTACAAATGGCTGCATCGCCTCACGGCCGGAGGTCAGCATCGGATGCGTCTCCCATTGCCAAAGCGCTCGGGGCGTCATGAGGAAAATCACTCGAACCCGGTTACGTTTTGCAATGGTGTTGAGGCGCGCCTCATGAGCTACATCCAGCAAATCCAGTGTCTTGCTGATCGGCTGATCGCCAGTCAACTCGACAAATAGCATGATGTGCTTGTTGAGCGCCTGCACGCCCATCACGCTCTCATTGAGAAGCTTCTTGAAATCGCCAGCAGTACCTAGGTCAATATCCTTTTTATGCACTGGATGGTACCGACCATAGGAATTGTTATTGATGGAAGGCTCTTCGTCCCCAATGGCCGGCAGCGACTCCACCATCCAGAGAGGATTCAAACCTAAAGCTTCTGAGCCGGTGATTATGCCCACCGAGTAATTTGAGGAGCGCGCTTCAACAGTGCCGAAATTAGACCTATCACTCTTTTCTTCACTGATCAGCAGCTTTTCATCGCGTAGGGTTAAAGGGGACGGGCGAACGGCCTTTTCAGGAAAGGCGTGAGCGGAGAGCGGGTCGTTGTCGTTGATGGCCTCAAGCGCGCCAAGCAGTTTATCTTCGATCTTCTGCAGGCCACCCACCAAATTCAAGATGTTGGCATTGCGCAAAGCGTATTCTTTGCCGCCTTCGGTGCGTCGCATGTATTGCAGCACACCCAGGCCGCACAGCTCATCAAGGAAAGCCTCAAATTGCGCTTCAGTCATGGGCTCGAAAATCTCGGGAGCCCATTCTTCAACAATGGCCTTGGCACGACTTGGGGAAAAGCTGCTCGTACTCTGAGCAATCAAACTATAGGCGATCAGTTTGTAACGCAGATCAAGGTTGAGCGTGATATCGAAACGGTCGCAGATCAATTGGCGTATCGCCGGATCCTTGCGAATCTGCTCAATGTCATCGGCGGCAATCGTGAGGCTACCTATTCGACTTTGGTGACGTGCACTTAAGGTCTGGATCAATTCGTGACAGAAGATATGAATCAAACCCGGGTGCCTATTCGTTTCCACCAGAATCCGGTTCATCAGCAAAGGTGTTTCAAACTCGTAACCAAGATACCCAAGTGGCTCACGGATCAGTTGCAGAGCTTCCATCGGGCTCATGATAGAGACCTGGATTGCACTGCCAAGCTGATGCAGCGGATAGTTAGGGGCATCTGCAAATCGACGAACATTTTCTAATCCTGCGATCACCACCTTGAAACGGCCGTTGCTGTTGTTAACTAAGCCGCTCAACTCTCTGAAAATACGGAAACCGTTGGCCGCATCAAGTCCCAGGATCGGATCAATTTCGTCGAGACAAACCATGAATGCGTCAGAGTTCTCCCGGCGGAAGTAGTCTTGTAGTGCGGCCACCATTGCGGCGGTATCGAGGCCGTAGGTCTCTTTCACCAGTCCGCTTGATACAGCGTCGTTGTAGATGGTTCTCCACACGTACTTTCGGTGTTTTTCGAGCTCATCTCCAGACAGATTTGCACGATCCAGGTTGCCATCCATTTGATGCAGAAACGCGTGATGGCGTTGATCAGGGTTGTGGAATCGCCGTTGAGTTTCATTGAGCAACGTCGTCTTACCCAATTGTCGTCCGCCAAAAATCATCGCAGCACCATTGCGCATGGTGGTGAGCATCTTGATGTCGTTCTGACGGCCATATCGCATTTCCGGTGGTGCCGGTTGCATCTGATTGCCTGTGTAGGGGTTACAAAATGTCCACGGTAGACTCAGTTGCAGGAAGGTCTTGAGCCGCGAAGTATCCGGGACATTGAGTCCGGCAAGCATGGTAAGCAAAACCGGGTCGACATGGAGTAGCGTGTGCTTTTCCCGTTTGGAAAAGTATGCCAGCTCGTTTCGTTCGTCATTGGACAACTCTTTCCCTGAAATCAGAACAGTGCGGTCATGTAGGAATTGGGTTTGCTCGCTCAACAACACGCGCAGCTCCGCGACTGTCCACTCGCCTGTCGCCATGAGAATATTGACAGCTTGCTCTTCTGATTGCTGATTGAAGAAAACGATGCCGCGCCCGGTATCTCGGCGTTTCACAGGCATCGCGAAATGGGAAAATTTATTGTGCGTTGAAAAGGCCGTGCGCTGCGGCATCGCGCTGTTGAACGTGGGTGTCACCGCCTCCAAACCCAATGCATGCATTACATGCACAAGCTCTTCATAGGTGGCCTTATCCAAAGCTTTGACGCGTCGACGAAGGCCGACCAGATTCTCTATTGCGAGTTTGAAATACACCGGCAGGGCATCCAACGTCAGCCCCTCAATGGTTTCTCCCGCGAGATGTCGAACGACTTCGCGCGGATTGGGATTTGCATTTAAAATCGCGTACAGCTGCGGCTCAAGTCCCAAGAACTGCTTCAACAGCTCAGTGCTCGTTTCTACGGTGTCGGCCAATGAGATTCCGGTTTCCAGCGAGTGTTTCAGATGCTGCAGCAGTTCCTCTGCGACGGTAGTGTCGTGCTGAGCAAGCGCCGAACTAATCTGCTCCAGCCAATGAGACGGAACCCAGTCAACGCCATGATCGATCAAGGCTTGGCTAATCAGGGCATCCAATGAAGCCTGCAGTTCCTCTTTCTTGGTGGTGAATTTCGCCGTAATGCTCGATTCCAGTTCATCAAGACTACGATGAATCTCACAAAGGTCGTCCAGCATCCTCAGGTTCTTGAGTTGATCCTGAAGGTGTTCAAGCTCACCGCGCAGCTGATGATGACGCTCGTCGTCAATCAGAGATGCAACGTTGGCATTATCCAGCAACCCGCGAATGTGGACGCTGCGGTTATTGCACAGGTACACCTCTTCGGAAAACAGGCGCTTAATCACGTCGATCTTTTCTGCGACAGAAGCCCCTGTGCTGTCCTGGTGATGAAGCGTGAGCAGGAGCGCATGGCGAAAATTCTTCTGCTCCAATGCTTGCTCAGCCAGGGCGAAATCATCCATGCCGTGCTCAAGTAATGAGCACAGTAATTCCATCTGATGATCGGCGTCATCGGCATTCAATGTCGCCAGCCATTCTGCTGGCCAAGCTAACCAGCCCGAGATGCGACCACCTTCCCAGTTGGCGTCATCCTGGCCTTCGGAGTTTTGAGAGATACGGCGCAGCACGTTTTGAACAATTTGCAGACCAGCCAAATGCTCTAGGTCATCGGTGCGCTCGATGCGTTCAGCTACATGATTCGACGCTGTAGTGACCATCGTCAAGAAACGCGGGGCGAATTTGCTGAGCTCACTGTTACGTTGACCTTGGAGCGCATGTCCTTCGATCCAAAGATCAGCAATAGCCACCACTTCATCAAGGGTGTGCAGGAACCAGTTGCGAGCATTGCCCTCAATCTGAGGCGCTGCCGTGCTCTCGTTCATCACCTTCAGAATTTCGGCATGCATCAGGCGACTTTGCTCTTCTTGATCGCGGTATTTGTCGGCAAATACCCGCACCTGATCTAGTGCTGATGAGTCATCGTTAGTGATGCTGTGATAGGCAAAAGAGAATTCTTCGTGCTCTAAACATTCCTTCATGGCTTTACGGGCGGGGGCCCAGCCTGTCTGTTTATTCTGGATTCGGTCGTACCACTCAACGATCCGAGACGCCAGTTTGCCGCGCGCCTCTTTGTCGCTCGTCGGTTGATCTCGGAGAGTGTCCAGATCAAGGCGCAGGTTATGACTGGCGAAGGCGACCACTTCCTCGATCAGACGAACAATAGGGCCGTCAAAGTTTGTAGCTACCGAGGCCAGAAGTCGCGGTGCATTCGTCAGATTTCCGCAGAATAGTGTCGGCTGGAATGTGGCACTGAACACGAGGTAAGGCACCACACGCCCGCCTGGGCGTCGATATATCCAGGATTCGATTACCTCCGATGACAGCTGATTCATGCTTTGCTGCACGCGTGAGACGGTCGCGGGATCCCCACGCCACACATGCTCTCCCTGATATGCTGCTTGAACCAAGGGGAGTGATAACAGCTCACCGGCAAGCCTCATCCGCGTAGCGACTTCCAACGTCTTGCTCGCCAATGGAAGGTGACCCTGTTTAATCCAAAGCAGCGCAATGTTTTCCACTGCAATTGCCGGGATCACGCTCATCGACTGCTTACAATGGTCGAGCCTTTCGCAGGAGTCGGTAGGAGTACTCAAGAACTGAGATACGTTTACTCCTTCTTCCATCAGCGAGTCCGTAGTTGCGTCGGTCGATAGTTCTTCAGCATTAAAAATGTCGCTACCGATATCGCTCTGCCGGTCTTCCGGCTGTTGCTCATCTTCAAACCTAATAGGGTCGTGAGCGAGGCTAACCGGCAACTCTTCGACTTCATCATCCAGAGGAGCATCTGCTTCAGGTTCACTCACCTCCGGGATCATATTTGTATGGGGGTCTGAAGCTATCTCATCATCTTCAGGACAGTCCACCAGCGTGTTATCAACCAACGCCTCATTGCTTTGCGATGCGCACGCCCATGCACTTAGCGCAGCTTTGGCCGTCGGATGGTAAGACTCGGGAGTCAACTCAACACCGTGTCCCTCGGGTAGCGAGTCGATCAGCAAACCCGGCGGTAGCAGTAAATTGCATCCATCTTGTTCAGCCTCCTGGTGCCTCTTCCTACCTCTAACCTGGGACTCTTCCGCCTGACTAATGCAGATGCGCAATTCATTCTTTTCACGGAAATTTGCTGTCTTGAGCTTGCCGTTAAGGTTAGCCAGATCAGCCTCGACCGAGTTCCGATACGCTTCGGCCGCCCGGAGACGATTGTTGATGTCCTCGGATTCCGCTTGACGTTCGCCAATCAAATCCCTCAGCAGCGTTTCCGGAACCTCGTCCAACAGACGGTTGTTGAAATAAAAAAGCCAGGCCGATCGAAAAGCAGTCAAGAACTCTTCGTCACCAAACTCTGGGATTGCTAGGCTGTGACCAATCCCTTCCAGTAACCCAATGCATTCGTTCAAGATCTTGCGGATCGCATCCTCTCCTAACGAATGCTCTTGTTTTAGCCGGGGGAGGTTTGCGGTGATGAGCAACTCGATCTGCTCAGCGTATTGGAGATTGCTTGAATCCGACTTGGCCTTTTCGGCTATTTGAAATAACTCGCTGTAGAGCTCATAGAGGCTCAGGGAGGAGGGGGGCTCTGCTGACAGTTCCTCAGCGGGAGCTTGTTCTCTCCATGCCTTAGCATCCTTAAGAATTTCCGTGTAGTAGCTCATCAGCTCCGGTTGTAGGGTGATGAATAAACCCAAGAGTTTCGAACCAAACGGTGCGGTACAGGCATAGACGCCATCGGCGACTGTCTGTCTGTCATCACTGTCCAACGTGTCCCACTGAGCGACTTTATCCAAAAGAAGTCCGACCACGCCCGCCAACTGCTGGTAATACCACCGGCTCTTCATGAAATCTCTAATTTCAGAGCTGGCTTTCTTGAGGCCTTGCATCCAGGACAATCTCGGCTCAGCCATTGTTACCAGAGCGTCGCGATCCTCTTCTGAAAACTCATTGAACCGTTGAACCGCTTTGCCGGCTGGGTCAAACCAAGCGATGTCAATTTTTCTGAGCACCACCATTTCCCAGCTTTGATAGCAGTCCACAGCTTTCGATTTCTTATTAATACGTTGCTGCGTTGAATAAAGGTCATTTATCAACAGGAGCATTCGGCCCGGCGCGGACATTAGATAGTCCACCATTCGCAATCCAGGCTTATGTTTTGCGGCGTCAGCTCGCCGCATGGCACGCGTTATACCAAGCATGCGCTCAAGCACCGCTGGATCCCGCAGACCGGTCTCAGGATTGAGCATCGTTTGATCCGGTAAACCAGGGCCATCGGTTAGAAATTGGTCAAGAAGAAAGTCATTAATTTCAACGCTATAGATAAGATTGTTCATTTCACATCCATATCATTATTGTTGATGGCGAAGCGATCCAGTGGCGCAGGAAAAGCATAGCTGCAGATGCACGCGAAGAACGGGTAATTAGAAAAAAGGTTGTGGCTTACGGTGAGCCCAAAACGGGGTTGATGGCGTAACCCGTTGTCGGTGCTGAGCCATATAGAGGCGACCAGGCCCGAGGGAAGCGATGAGTTCGGATTTTCGCTCATCGGCGTACAAGGCTGTAACAGCTGGCACATAAATCGTGAGCTTTTGGTTTGCGTGGAAACAGGTCAAGCCGTTGCTTTCTTGATCGCCGCCTCAGTTGCTGACCACCCTTTTCTGAATGAGCGGGCGCAAGATTTCAAGGATTGGATGGCGAGTAAAAATCAGATGGCCGAATCGTTCAATGGAGCCCCCATCAAGTATGTCGGGCCGATGTACGCATCCGTTCGGCCCCCGGCCTCATAGGGCGACCTGCTCTTTGTTCAGGTATGGGGCACGAGCTTGAGGGTTGTATTGCGCAACGCCAAGCCGCCAAACGACATGCCCGAGTCCACGTACCTAAGCGCCGACTTCATGTCCTTCCAGCCCACATAGCTCATCAGCCCTTTGATGTCCCACCCATTGGCTGATGCCCAGGTTGCAAAGCCGCGCCGCATTGAGTGGCTGCTATACAGCTCCGCTGGTAATCCTGCCTCTTTGAAAATGCGCCGCAGCACAGGGATCAGGCTATGCGGCTGCATGGCTTTGCCTGACAGATTGCCCCAGCGATCAATCCGCTGGAACACCGGGCCTTTCGCGATTCCGGCAACTGTTATCCAGTTGATGTAGGCCTCCACTGGGCAGAGCATGGCGAGCGCCGGCGTCTGGAATGTAGTTCCTTCATGCTGGCGGTCACCCTTTGTGTAGGGCAGGAAGAAGGTAATACCTTCACCGCTTATGGCTTGGGTGTCCTCCACCGTTAGCCTGGCTAACTCGTCGCCTCGAAAGCCACGCCAGAACCCAATCAAGATGATCGCCACCGAGCGCCGGTGACGCACCAGCGATTTGTAATCTCCGCGCTCAAGGGCGACTGCAGCTTCCCCTTCAAGCCAAGTGACCGCCTGCTCCAGGTGCTTCAGCAGCAGTGGGGCGGCCTGTTTAACCTGTGCAGGGTGAACGACCCTGATGCCTTTGATCATCTGGCGAACGTCAGGCGTCTTCGTCGGATCAGGGAAACCTTGAGTGATGTGCCATTGCGCAAGGGCTGCCAAACGCTGCTTCAGAGTGTTGATGGATAGCTTGTCGGCGTACTCCGCCAAGTAGCGAACGACGCCTACGCCAGTAGTGGGCAGATACCCGCCCCACACCACCTCGAAGTGCTCGATCGCCGCCCGGTAGCTCTTTCGCGTGTTCTCCCGGGTGCCGGCGCTTAGGTACCGATCTGCCTTTTCCATCGCACTTTGCCTTCAAAAGCGGAGCGCTCCTACCTTCATGCGCCTCACGGAGGGCTTCTGGGCGTCATGAAGGGTCAAGAAGCCATAAAGCACCATTATGGTCTTCTAGTAAATCAAGATCAAACGTCGTAAAATCTCTATAATGTGTTATGTAGATACATGACATGTAACACGGTACGAAATCGTAGGAGATACCCATGGCCCGAGGCGGAATCAATAAAGCTCTTGTGCAGAGAGCACGTCAGGCGCTACTGGCCAGGGGGGCCAACCCCAGCATCGACGCAGTGCGTGTAGAGCTCGGAAATACCGGCTCCAAGACAACGATCTCGCGGTACTTGAAAGAGCTTGAACCCTTTAACCCAGAGCCTGCGGCATCACGTGAACGTATGGGCGAGATGCTCAACGGTATGGTGCAAACGCTGTTGGATCAGCTTATGGATGAGGGCCAGGAAGTAATCTCCCAGGCGACTGCAGCTTATGACCTGCAGCGGGCCGCACTGGAAAACCAGATCATCGAGCTCAGATCGGAGCTAGCTACTGCTCAACGTAATTCGGCCACCCAACAGGTCGCGATAGAGACGCAGAGCGCTGAACTTGCGACCACCCAGTCCTCACTCCAGGCTGAGCTGACCCGGAACGCGGGCCTCAGTCAGCGCTGTACCGACCTTGAGTCGCTGGTTGCTGAAAAGGACAAGCACATCCACTCACTGGAGGAAAAGCACGTTCAGGCCCGCGGGGCGCTCGAGCACTATCGCGATGCGGCGAAGGAGCAGCGGAATCAGGATCAACGCAAGCACGAGTCTCAATTGCATGAGATGCAAGTTGAGCAGCGCAAGCTGCGGGAAACCATCGCCGTAAAACAGGACGATTTGACTCGATTGAATCGCGACAATGAACGCCTCCTCGGTGAAGCCAGGCAGCAAACCAAAGCCCTGCACACTCAGGAGGCCTTGGCTCAGTATCTTAACACCCAAGTTGAGGCACTACGCCAGGGTGAGGCCAAGTCCGCTGGGGTGGCTGAGCACCTCATGGGGCAGATCTCAGCTCTGCGTGAAGAGGTAAAGGCACTCCACAAGGCCGCCGCTGTAGCCGATCTGCTTGAGCAAGAAACCGTGGCGCTGGTAGCGTCCCTTCAGGAAGAGAATGAGCAACTGCGGCAGGCTGAGATTGATGAGCCAGTCCTGGAGGAGGGTAGCGATGTCTTCTCTGCGCTTGAGGATCAGCAAAGTGCCGGGCACGCCAAGCCTTCGAAACGACCGAGGAAATGAAGCATGGATCAGATTACAGGGAATCCACGTAGCCATGATGAAAGCTCATCAGGTTGGAAATTCGCTCATCAGCGTCTATCCCAGCTGCTCTTAGAAAGGGTTGAGCCATTCAGCGCACTGATTCCGATTATAAAGCTAGATGGCGCCGGCACACTGTATCAACGGCTGTCCATCCCATCGGCATATCGAAGTGCCAGAAGAGGTTGATAGAGGATAATCCCCCTGATCGGCTTGGAAGCTGTACTAGACACCTGCCGGGTCTGAGTAAGGTTTCCACCTTCTGTTGGTTGTGCAAGCAGTACGACAGCGGGCCGTTAGCTCCTCAGGACATACATCATCCATGGCCTAGTGATGGATAGGTTTGAGTTCCGGAGGCGATCACGCCCGGGGAGCCCAGGCGTAATCTTCAGGGCATAGCTACTCGCTCACCATCACATGACTCCTGCCAGGCCACAGCGTCTCCGACGCGGTCACTCCATCAGGGGTGGGAACAAGTGACCATATGCGAGCTTCGATCCCATCATTCTGCAGTTTGCGCATGAAGTAACGGGCTTGAAGGGCGTCATGAGTGGCGATGACGACCTGGAAGCCATGATCGATGATGTAGTCGCGAAGTACATCAAAGACGGACGCCGCGTGCACCAAGTCGTGATGCTGTGTGGGGTCGTCAAGGAGAAGTCCGCGCCACGGAGACCACTGATGCTCCAACGCCATTGATAGCAGGAACGTCAGTTGCAGATCCGTCAGTTGAGCTTCACTGGCTATCGAGGGTACTGGGGCTAAGCCCCCGTGGAGCGGCACAGACACCTGAGCATGTGATTTTAGATGGCGGCTTCGGAAACTCAGGTTCGTCCCGGTGAACCTTCGATACCACCAGTCTCGGCACCAATTTCCAGCGGAGCGATACGTCCGTCGACGAACTTCTCCAGCATGTCCGCCACGCGCTGAGCAATGACTAGCTTCTCGTAGAGCGACTTCTGCTCAAGCCGAAACCGTCTGATCATACTGACATCCCTTTACTTCATCATCGTGTTGGCCAGCTCCGCTGGCAGTTCGCCACATCTTACCACTTGGGCAGCTCGGGTCGTGCGGGACGCGGCTGCCTATCTAAGACAACGCGCATTCATTCAACGCCATGCGTAGCCTTGATTTAGCCGGAGTGCGCGCGGCGCGGAGATTCTAACTATTCAGCTCTTCGCCGGTCACTGCCGATGGTCAGCATAGGTAGCAGGGATTGAATCGAGGATTCTAGATGCTCAGAAACTGGGGCAGGGCGATGATGTACCAGACCGGCTTCATCCTGACTCCATCCTCTGACTACCACCACCGGTGCATGATCAGGCAAGCGGAGCGCGCAGGCGTGAGGATCGAAGCCCACCGGGTCGAGACGGCGGTGCTAGCCGATGGCAAGGATTGCGACAGACGACCCAAAGTGGCACGCACATTTATCACATAAATTGCCGGATCTGTTCAGCACCTATGCAGGGCAAAGAGGTGCTCTCTGTCAATTTATGCTAAATATTGAAGGGAGGCTTGCAATGCCTGAGATCCCGTCCTGACGGCTGTCAGCCAAATTATGCTGATCAAGCATAGGGCGCTTGAACCTTTGCACTATTGGTAACTATCGGTTTTTTGATAAGACAAACGGTCACGCTCATTCAGCTAAAATGCAACAGACCAGCAGGTGGAGGCCAGCGAATGAATGCCCCTCATAGATCAGACGCAATTCGTCTTGCTCAGCAGCGCATCAGCGAGCTTGAGAATGAGATTAATAGGCTTCAAAAAGAGGCGTGGCTCGAGCGCGATCAGCAGTTTCTCGAAGACCTCGGCAAGCTAATGCAAACGTACCAGGTAAATGCTGACGAGGTCGTGGAATTGCTGATGTTGAGAGGGGACATCGACCAGAAATCGTTCGCTTGCGAGTCAATCTACCACTTGCGGCACATTTTCAGCATCGCCGAAATCCAAGTCGCCAAGGGGGCAGATCAGCCAAGCTGGTTGCGAAAAGGCTGAGGGAAGGGGTATGGGCATGGTTAAAAATCTCGCCACAGACAATCAAAAAATGGGAGTGCTTTTCGAGGCAGACAGAAGAATATCTGCTGAATATCGCTGCGCGAGTTCTCTGCTCCAAGAGGAAGAGGTAGCCAAGAAGCTTAAATTCTTGGGAGCGCTTGACCGGTTAGCCCATAAAAATGACTTTTCTGCCCGCGACGTTATAAACCTCTTAAAACCTGAGTATTTTGAACAGCCACGTGAACAAGGCGCCAGCATGCAAATAAAAGATTTTCACGACAGGCTAGTGGAGGACAGTGAGCAGGAAGAAAAATAGAAAAGAGGCAATAAAAATTCTACTCGACTAAATATTCATTTAGTCGTGTTATATGAACATTTTTCCAAGAGTAACTGAACGGGAACGTATCAAGTAGCAATCAGCATCCGCAACTTTAAAGTGGGTACAGGATATCTATTACGGCACATTGGATAGCTTTAATGCCAACTGCATTGGCTCACAACGCGGTGATACAGCCTTCACCAGGGCCGCTTAAGGAAGCGACAGCAGTCCTCCCTGAAGTGCCAAAGCCCCATGCTGCCATAACTACAATGTTTTTTCCGTGTTGCAATAATACTTAAAATACTTCCAAAGTTACAGGATTGCCTCTGATCGGGAATTTAGTTGACGTAGACTGCTTTTGGTTACACTGACCCTTGGCTCAAGGGTCATTCCAAAAAAGCTTCACCTTCCGGTATTGTGTTGATATTCCTGCGCTACCGTCTAGAAATAACAGCCTTACATACCTGACCAGCACCCGAAATCAGCTGATAGGAAAATAGCGAGAAGTGAATGTGCATTCATTGCAACCTAGACAAATCCAGATTTTTGTTATTGAAAAGTACCGACTAACTATGGTCTTTTCCTTGAAGCAAGATTGTAGTCATGGCGAAAATAGACTCATAAATCACGTTACTTCCAGGTTAAGGTACGGAGTTACTTCGGCGTTCTGTTGTTTCTGGGGAACGGCATTCAAGCGCAGTAACTGACGCCATGCTGTGCATGACTGCGAGGATGGAGGCTTTGCCAGGCTTCAAATCTGACCGGCAGAGCTCCTCAGCTCCGCATATTACACATCGCATAATGTATATTATGTTAAATGATGTGTCAGAGCGGAACTTTTACAAAATGTCCATTTTTACGATCCTATGACTATTTTTCCAAGAACCTGTGTCGCGTTGAAATTCATGGCCTTACCCTGCATTCCTCTCAGCTAGCCTAGACTAACCGTCCACTGACCAGTGTCGCGTACCATTCAACGTCTACACTCACTGCTAACAAATCCAATATTACGATGCTGGTATCCACATGGCGTCACCGTTTGTCCCTTTCCCAATTTTCTGCCCTTACGCTGAATAGCGTCCATCAAGCCTCAGTCAATTTCCAAAAAATGCCGATGTGATCGCTAAGCTGGAGGCTGTCACAGCTTCCAGCCGTCCATTTGTCAGCGCTTGACTGCCAACGATATCTGGCATGGTTGGCGCATAGCTGGAATCCTGAGCAAGCTTCTGAGGCTTACTATTTCGAAACCACACACTTCGAGCGCCTTCTAAACTGGAGCTTCTCTCAAGGCATTTCATTATTGGATTTAGAATCCAATGGTCTCCTTCAGTACGCGTCCTTTTTCTGCAATCCGCCGCCTGACTGGTGCACTACGAAAGCATGTTCAAAATTCCTCGCGGATCCATTGGAGCGTTACCAGAACTGGATGATCAACCCTGACTGGCGGCCGTTCCTTTCGTTACCTCGTGACGCATCACGCCAACTTGGTCTCGCGCAGGCCGTTCTGAATAAATTCTATGACTTTTATTATCATGAAATTTCCTCAAGCCGATCCATACCAATCCTCAAAGGTAAGTCCCTGCACTCGAAGAATTCGCCAAAATTGACAGATTATGAAATGTGCAGTGGTCTAATTTCCCCGGACACCTCGATAGGTGGAGAATGCATCTATCGAGGATTTTTTCATGACTGGCAAACGCAGAACATTCGACGACAGCTTCAAACTGCAAGTGGTAAAGATGATCAAGGACCAGGGACTGGCCGTTCCGCAGGTCTGCCGCGACCTGAATATTGGTGAGACCGCCGTCCGGCGCTGGGTGCAGCAGTACGAGGCTGAACAGCTGGGAGATGTCGGAATCGGCAAACCGTTGACTGCCGAGCAACAACGTATCCGGCAGTTGGAGCAGGAAAATCGCCAGCTCAAGATGGATAACGATGTATTAAAAAAGGCTACCGCCTTCTTTGCCCGCGAGCTGAAGTAACGTATCGCTTGGTTCGGCAGCT
>NZ_CAXAQH010000026.1:0-85123 GCF_963970905.1 Pseudomonas sp. EL_65y_Pfl2_R96
TGAAAACACCTCTTTTGCACGCTGCTACGTCAAATCTGAGTCCAATCTCTTCTGCGCAAAACACGGACTTCAATCTCAGACGCGTACTTTTCTGCCATGACTACCAAAGCCGACTTTTTCAACAGAATCGGCCAATAGCTGCCCGTGAGGTGAACCGGACGGACTTAACACAGCCCAAAAATCGCGTCCCTTCGCAAATTTCAGGTCTACTTACCAAACGGTCGACGTCAGATTTCACGTAGCAACGCTGACTTCAAAGTGACGAATGCGTTTTTACACGGCCTGGGCCGAAAACGGCCTCACCCCAAGACTCCTAGGCCTGTTGATCTGCGAAGTATCGACTGGGCACTTCTCCCAGCAAGCGCTTGAAAACCGTCGCGAATGCACTTGAACTGCTATAACCCAACACCATTGCAACCTGTGTGACCGACTGACCTTTTCCGAGCCGAACAATCGCTGCGAGCAGGCAGGCTTGTTGTCGCCATTCGATGTAACTGATGCCTGTGTGCAATCGAAACTGTCGGGTAAAGGTACGGCGGCTCATCCCCGCGCGCTGAGCCATTTCGTCGATACCAATTTCCAGCGAAGGCAGGGCCAGGAACTCGCGGCACACAATTGCAAGACGTGGCTCCGCTGGCAACGGGGCATTGAGCGAAAGCGCAGGCATCCCGGCAATTTCATGCAGCAGCAATCCCATCAAATGGCCATCTCGTCCTTGGGTGGAATAGTGCGCGGGTACATCCATTGCCTTCAACAGCAAATGCCGCAACAGCGGCGACACGTCCAATACCTGACATTGTCCCGGTAGCCCGAGTCGCTGTGCAGCTTGCTTGCGGATATAGGTGTTGTGCATGGTGACAGGGCCACGCATCTGCATGGCGTGGGGGAGCTGCGCCGGGACCCATATGCCGCGTTGGGGCGGAACGACCCAGTTGCCGTCATCGGTAAACACGGTAATGACCCCCCTTGCGGCATACGCGAACTGTCCACGCTGATGGTTGTGTACCGGGAACAGCGTTCCGTCCGCATAGTCATGTGCGGTCACGACAGCATCGCGCGATGTGTTCTGGTAGGGAGGTATGGTTATTTCTCGCATGGCCCGATTCTAATGAACGTTGGCCTGTGACTGAAAGCGGGCCAAGTCGATTGCTTGCATATTTCTTCAGGCACGAGCATTTCCGCTCGGCTCTGGGAAAAGACTGACCATGCAGAAGAAGCATCTTGTACTAGCCGTGCTGGTAACGGCCGTCTGGGGATTGAACTTTCCCGTGACCAAACTTGGGCTTGCCGGCATCGACCCGCTGTTGTTGACAGCGTTGCGTTTCACGCTCGCCGCCTTGCCTTGGGTATTTTTCGTGGGGCGTCCACGCGTTGCATTCCGGTGGTTGGCGGCCTACGGGCTGATCTTTGGCGTAGCCATGTGGGCCTTGATCAACCAGGGGATCGCTTGGGGTGTGCCACCTGGTAGCGCATCGCTGTTGATCCAGCTCAGCGCATTCTTCACGCTGGGCTGGGGTGTGCTCTTTTTCGGAGAACGCCTGGGTCAGCCTCAATTGGTTGGCAGCTTGCTGGCGGCCGTAGGGTTGGGGGGGATGGTACTGTGCAGTCCCGGCGATGCGTCGAGGGCAGGTTTTGCACTCGTAATTGGCAGCGCATTGGCATGGAGCATTGGCAACGTTGTCATCAAAGTATCCAAGGTACGTGAGATCTTCGCCTTCGTGGTATGGGCCAGCTTGTTTCCACCCATCCCGCTCTTGCTGTTGACGTGGCTGCTGCATGGCTCGGCACCCTTCAAGGCGCTACCTTCGCAGCTCAATGCAATGACGCTTTTTTCACTCGCTTTCCAGGTCTACGCAGCGACACACTTCAGTTACTGGGGGTGGAACCTGCTGTTGCGTGAATACCCAGTGTCGCGCGTGGCACCGTTATCGCTGTTGATTCCGGTATTTGGCATCGTCAGCTCAATGGTCATCCTCGGCCAACACCCAAGCCCCTCTAATTGGGCCTTGATCTTGCTGGTTCTACTGGCGCTAGCCTTAGGTTCAGGGAAAGTACAGGTACTGCTCACCCGCCATCGCACGCGTTGATTGGGCGGGCTTGAAGGGTCTGTCGGCTGCTTTGTTTCTGGTGTGTCAGTGCTGAATGGGCAGCCTAGGGATCAAGGGGTGGAATTGCCCAACCGTCTGACCTCAGCCTGTATGGCATAAGCCGGCGCCTCCACAGCATTGAAATCTTGTGTATACCGCTGGGCAAATCCTTCTACCCCCCATTCCTGAAACTGCTGCACATGCTTTAGTTCGTGAGCCCAGAGCGCGATGTTCTGTTCTGCGGTTTGAGCGTCCCGGAAGAGGATGATGTCGATCAGCGTCACGGCACCGACATCGGGGTTTTGCAGCATGGCAGTGGCGGCGCTGAATTGGCCGTTGTCGCTAACCTTGTAGCGCGCGACATCGAGGACGCTGGGGTCGTACCAACGCAGCAGTTGTTCCCGGATGTGCAGTGGGATGGGTTGGATGTCGGCGCTGGCTGCTTCAGCACGGGCTTGGGTCAACCACAGAGCCAGGGCAGGTGCCGCGATCTGGTAGATGCCATCGGGCATCTGCCCCAGATCTGGCAGGCAGATGCAGCCGTCCAGGCACACTTGTTTCTCGCCAGGTGGGCAGGCGTTGGTTTGGGCGGGTACTACAAGAGTCAGGCAAAGAGCAAACAGCGCCACCAGGCGCGTGGTGATGGGCGGCATTAGGCCCTCCAGGGACGGAAGCAGCACGAACAGTAGGTCACTATTGATCGACGACCCACATAACTTTAGCGTATCCCTATCGGGTCTCTTCTCGATGGCTGTTTGGGGCGATTGCTGCCCTCACAACAACAGCAACGGTCGATCAGAAGTACTCACTCAGTGATTGCGATCGGACTGGATATACGGTGTCTCATGCACGCTCAGTCCCTCTCCGTGCGATCCGAGGACACGCCGCCTCCCCCGCCGCCGGAATTTCCGCAAATGGCCATAAACGCTGAAGTGCCTCAAGTAATCGGTTTGGTCGCCGACACGGCTGCTGAATGCCCTCATGCGAAGGACCATAAGATGTTTTACCCACGCGAAGCAGAAAAAGATCACCTATACAACCGAGTAATCCTGCTAAGCATTGCTTGCTGTGTGCTGCTATCACTGGCCGCCATGGCACGGCACCAAGGATCCATCTATGCGATCATCCAATTGAGCGCGGCTGAGGTCACAGGCACAGTGACGCAGCTGGAAGATATCCCTAGAAACAGCATGGTCAAAATAATTCGCTACCAATATGTCGATCACGACCGCCAAGTTCACGAAGGCGAATACCAGGACCAGCGTTATGACGAACACTCCCAATATGAAGTGGGTCAGGATATTTCGCTGCTTTATTCACGCTGGTTCCCGCGAGTAAGTAGTATCACAACCGAGCTACACACCTACCGCCCC
The DNA here is from genome assembly GCF_963970905.1 of Pseudomonas sp. EL_65y_Pfl2_R96. Classification (NCBI taxonomy): domain Bacteria; kingdom Pseudomonadati; phylum Pseudomonadota; class Gammaproteobacteria; order Pseudomonadales; family Pseudomonadaceae; genus Pseudomonas; species Pseudomonas sp. EL_65y_Pfl2_R96. The sequence goes on from NZ_CAXAQH010000026.1 coordinate 3,461, forward strand.
GGCTTTTTCATCATGACTGGCGGAGTGTTGCTGGCCTTGTTGTTTCTTGGCATCTCGTTCAGAACAATCAGCCGCATTTTTGCCATGAAGCAGGAAGATCGCTTCTATTGAGATGCGCACCTCAACGATCAATCCAAGCAATAGCCGCCGCGCAGGTCACACCGACTTGCCAACCAGGCACCGTGCAGATACTGTCCACTTTATGAATCAGCCACGCATTGCCTCGATCACCACGACCACGACCGCCCAAGGCGGGTCGTGAGAGGTGTCGTGAGCCAATAACGCACGAACTTCAAAGGCCCGCCAGCGATGGACAGGGCCTTTTCTTTTGCCCTTGTGTCGCTGGTCCAAACGCAAGGAAAGCACTATGTACGCACTGTTGATTCTCGATATGCAGGTTGGATTGTTTCATGGTCCGGATAAACCATGGGCTGGCGAAGCGCTGCTGAACACTTTGAATAACCTGTTGAGCAAGGCCCGCACGGCTGGCGCGCCAATTTTCCTTGCTCGCCACGTCGGTCCACCTGGCTCGCCCATCGAACCTGCGAGCCCGTTGACGCAACTGGTGTCGGAACTGCTGCTACAAGGCGACGAAGTTATCTTCGAAAAAAACCGACCCAACGCTTTCACCATGACTGACCTGGCCGATCGGCTGAAAGCTTGTGAATCTCAGGGTGTGGTTATTGCCGGAATGAAGACCCAGTATTGTGTCGACAGCACCTGCCGCGCCGCACGCGATCTTGGATTCGATGCAGTGCTGATCGCCGATGGTCATACCTGCTCCGATACCCCTGTGTTGACGGCCGAAAATATCATCGCTCATCACAATGCGACCCTGGCGGGTCCATTCTGTCGTGTCGTTCGCGCTGAGGACTGGCATTTTTAACCGGCATTGATAGATCGGCTCAAGACTGGGTCGGTCTGTCCGCTTTGGGTTGTGAATTCACCAACCCAAAACGTACCTTGAGCAAACGCGGCTAGGCGCGCTCACGCCGATATAGTCGACTCTATTGCCGACCGTACCTCCAGGAACCTTTTCCCAGTGTCTGACATGCCGAGCAACTTCGCTTACACAAAACGCTTCAACGCCGTACTCGCCTACATTGATGCCAATCTCGAAGGTGACCTGTCGGTGAAGACGTTGAGTCATGTGGCGAACTTTTCGGTGTTTCACTTCCATCGACAATTCACCGCGTTCGCAGGCGTGCCTGTCTCACGTTATGTGCAACTGATGCGGCTACGACGCGCGGCGCATCGCTTGGCCGCCCTCGCTGATTCCTCGGTACTGGACGCCGCACTCGGTGCCGGCTTTGAAAGCCCCGAGGCATTTTGCAGGGCGTTCAGGCGGGCGTTCGGTATGACGCCGAGTGCGTTCATGAAGGAACCGAACTGGCAGGTCTGGAATGCGGTATTCGCAATCCCTCACTTTTCCAGGACTATCATCATGCAAGTACGAATCGTGGAATTCCCTGAAATCAGGGTAGCAGCGCTTGAACACTGCGGACCCGCCGGGCTCGTCAATGAGAGCGTGCGCACGTTCATCGAGTGGCGTATGCAGAGCGGACAGTCGCCAGTGGCATCGAGTCGCACCTTCGGTATTCCCTATGGCAACCCCGATACGACACCTCCACAAGCATTCCGCTTCGCAATCTGCGGCGAGATTCACGAGGCAGTGGCGCCGAATGAGTTCGGTGTGCACGAGATCGTCATTCCTGGCGGTCGCTGCATCGTGGTGCGACACGTGGGGTCACCGGATCACATCGGCGAAACGATCTATCCGATTTACCGCGATTGGCTTCCTGCCAGTGGAGAAGAGCTTCGTGACCACCCGCTGTTCTTCAATTACCTGAGCGTCTATCCCGAGACGCCGCAGGATCAATGGCAAACTGATGTGTATGTGCCGCTGCAATAGCGGAGCAAGCAGCTTTCGCCCCTGACAGACATTGACGAGTGTCCGCTCAGGGTTGCAGCCTTTCGCAACAGGCAGACATCGGCCAGGAGCTGCCACTCAGATCGCTGTTCAGACTGTTTTACACGTTAACCAAGCACCCCAGAACAGGCTGCTGAAAAAACGGGTAGCGTCCCCAAAACCCGCATCATGCAAAAGCTTCTGAACAGCCGCCTCAGAATGTGGAGGGTCAGCGCCTTGAAGAATTTTCCCAAGTTTGACTTTTACTTCATCCGGGCTGGCTCCGTGCTGCCGCCAACGTTGCCCCCAGGCAGCGAGGAGCAACGGCTGGCCGGCATAGGCATATTGATTGCCGGCGACAATCAGCGGAGCCCCTGGTTTCAGACGAGCCCGAATGGATCGTAAAATGTCTCTCTTGGCATCATCCCCATCGAGATGATGGAGTACACCGATCAAAGTGGCTGCGTCGTAGGGCTCATCTGCGGCCAAGTCTTCAACGTGCCCAAGATGCACGTCCGTTCTTTCAAGCACGTTGTTTACGACTAACTGCTGTTTCGCGGTTTCCAGCATCGGCTCAGATGGATCAACGGCGGTGAAGCGCCAGCCCGGCTCAAGCCTGGCCATCGCGATGATCTCCTGCGCCGTACCGCCAGCGCCGACTACCAGAATTTTTGCCGAGCCCATATTTCCAAGGCTTGCCGCGAGCATGCACGCCACCAAGTCCTGACAGGCGTCATAACCTGCCAGTGCGATACGGCTCTGTCGTCCGTACTCATTGGCCCGAGCGTTATCAAACTTTTCAGCTGAGTTAAGTGGTGATTTCAAGGCGGTTCTCCATGTCCTTGAATCAACTTAGATCATAAACAGTGATAATAAAAATTCATTAATTTTATGCATTGCATTCCCACCAGGAATGCCAAAGCACTCAGGATTCGTCCAAGCGAAAGTCAGCTATGGGTCCAGGCTGTGTGAAAACGCCAGTGATTGTCTAACCTTCTGATCGTCTAGATCGTATCGGGGGCGATCATGAAGCGATTCATTGAGGGTGAGGCTCGGACGCAAGTCACGTTGCTGCCGGAGTGCTTGGACGATTACGTAGCCGAAGAAAATCCAGTGCGAGTGGTCGACGTTTTCGTCGATGAACTCGACCTGGGTGCACTTGGGTTTGAAGGCGTTGATCCTGCTGCAACGGGCCGTCCGGCCTACCATCCAGCGATCTTGCTGAAGATCTATATCTACGGCTACCTCAATCGGATTCAGTCCAGCCGCCGGCTGGAACGGGAGGCCGAGCGTAACGTCGAGTTGATGTGGCTGACGGGGCGTTTGGCCCCGGACTTCAAAACCATTGCCGACTTTCGCAAGGATAACGGCAAGGCTATTCGCAGTGTCTGCCGGCAATTTGTGGTGCTTTGTCGCAACCTCAATCTCTTCTCTCAATCGATCATCGCCATCGACGGCAGCAAATTCAAAGCCGTCAATAATCGCGACCGCAACTTCACTCAGGGCAAGGTGAAGGCACGCATGCAGCAGATCGAGCAGAGCATTGATCGATATCTGGCGGCGATGGATTCGGCGGATCGGGCAACACCCGAAGTAGCTGAAGCCAAGGCCGAGCGGTTGAAAGAAAAGATAGAAACGCTGAAAAAGCAGATGCAGAAACTCAAGGACATCGAGGCGCAGCTTCACGACAGTCCAGACCAACAAATCTCTCTTACCGATCCAGATGCACGCTCAATGGCCACGAGCGGCCGAGGTACCGGAACGGTTGGCTACAACGTACAAACAGCTGTCGACGACAAACACCATCTGATCATTGCCCATGAGGTGACCAACGTTGGCAATGACCGGACGCAACTGAGCAATATGGCGAACCAGGCGCGTGAAGAAATCGAGGCTGAATCGCTAACGGTGGTAGCCGACCGAGGCTATTACAAGGGTCTGGAAATCCTTGCCTGCGAGCAGGCTGGCATCACTACCTTCGTACCGAAACCCCTCACATCTGGCAGCAAAGCCGAAGGCCGATTTGGTAAGCAGGATTTCATCTATCTTATTGCGTCGGACGAGTATCGATGCCCTGCGGGGCAGTTACTCACCAGGCGGCATTCGTCGATGGAAGACGGCATGTTATTGCATTGTTACTACTTCTCGGGCTGCCAGTCCTGCTCAATGCAAAAGCAATGTACGACAGGTAAGGAGCGCCGTGTGAAGCGCTGGGAACATGAAGCGGTAGTCGATGCGATGCAGGTTCGGCTAGAGCATGATCCAGCGATGATGAGGGTTCGGCGACAGACCGTTGAACATCCTTTTGGAACGCTCAAGTACTGGATGGGAAGTACCCACTTCCTGACCAAAACCCTGCCGAGGGTGAGCACTGAGATGAGCCTTCATGTGCTCGCCTACAACCTCAAACGAATGATGAGCATCTTCGGCATCGCAGGACTCCTTGAAGCGATCAGGGCGTGAATCCAGCTGCTTGATCGTCCGTGAGTGGCTGTTTGTGCCGCTGACGCGGCCCAAACAGCATTACGAATGCCTATATAGCTGACTAGGGCAATTCGCGCTTTCGCCCGCTGATTCCACAGGCGACCCTCGCGACTCTTAGTTTTCAACGTATTTAGCGCGTTTTCACACAGCCTGGGTCGATTCTGTTGAAAAAGTCGGCCATGGTTTCCACTGTAGAAAAGTACGCGCTTGAGATTGAAATCTTTACATTGAGCAGAGGATTCCGGACTCAGATTTCGCGTAGTAACGCGCAAAAAAGACGTTTTCAGTGGTCAGTATGCGGACAGTTCAGAAAAACCGACTTTTTCAACAGAATCGGTCGAAATCTGACATTTTATTTCCCTCAACCTCTGCCAGACTCAGTCAAAAAAGCAGCCGAAGGAAGTGCCGTGAAAATGCTCATGGAGATTGTGCTCGGCGTCATCTGCTACCGAGTCGGGTATTGGGTGCTCAAGGCAATTACGCTGGGTCGGTGCGTCAGCAGCCAAATCCCCGGTCTCCCAACTTTGATAGCTGCTGCATATTGGAAGCGCTAACATCCCGCCCTCGCATGGATGCTGTATGGCGGCGTGTAGAGCGCGCACGCTTGGAGTGTCCGTATCACCAGGCCCGCGGACACAAGGAAAAAGTACCATGGCGCTAACCAGCAAGATTTCCCTCTACGACAGTCGATGGCCCTCGCTCTTCCTTAACGCCAAAGAGCAGATCGCGAAGGCGTTCGGCACTGAGCTTGTAGCCATTCATCATGTCGGAAGCACCGCCGTTCCCGAGCTCGCCGCCAAACCAGAGATCGACCTCCTGGTCGAGGTTGCGCAGCATCGAAACGAATCCCTCCGAGACACTGTCATGCGTGGGCTAGGGTATGCACGGGGAAGCGATCTGTCGGCAGGACACCATTTTTATCGTCGCGATGTTGACGGTGTGCGGACACACAAGGCCCACGTTTGTATCACCGGCCACGGTCAAATCGAAAGAATGCTCCGCTTTCGTGATTTGCTCAGGAGCAACCCTGTGCTTCGCCAGAGGTATCAGGACTTGAAGCTTGAACTGGAAGCAAACAACACCGGCGGCATAGGTGAATACCTGGCACGGAAGGCCCCCTTTATCGACGAGATTATGGGGTCGGTCTCGACATCCGCTCGCTATAACGTGGAGCCAAGACCAATCGGCTAGTCAGCGTGGCAATGCCGAGTGTCCTCCCTCATCTCTCCTCGGCAAATGCATCCTTGATAAATGCCTCCAGCTCCTTCTCTTCAAGCAGCTCAATAGAAAAATGCCCGAAGCGTTTCGGTAACCAGAGTATGCGTGTCCCACTTGGCGACTGGAGATTATCGCGAGACAGCGGCTGGCCGTTCTCATTTTCCGGCTGGACGCCTGCGTCGATCAATTCGTCGTAGGCTGCCTCAATATCAGGTGTGGAATAACAGTGCCGGTAGATCGTGCCTTCGCCGTTGGCGTCCATCAGAGCCTTGAGATTTCCGGTAATCGGTTGCACCAGCATAATGCGCTCCGTTCCGAACTTGACGATCGCATAGCGCACATGCAAACCGTCGCGCTGCCAATCAAGTGTCTTTGAAATTTTGGCGCTAAAGACACGAGCGTAATACTTGCACGCTTCCTCGAGGTCTTTGACGAGAACATCGACGTGGCTGAACTTTAATTTCAATGGCCCCCGGGGGGGTATCGAGGCCGCCGAGAGGGTCAACTTCTCTATCAGCGAGGCGACGTCCTTCGCACCGTAACAGCGAAATTTAACGCTGCCAGCGTCGGTATCCAGACGGACGATCTTCGTCACAAACCCACCTTCAACGCTGACCTTTCGGATCATTGCCAATGGGAGTTCAATATCCAGGGTCCCATCCTGAACGAGGCGGTTCATGGCATTGGCGTTCAGGCGAACCATGGTTTCGGTAACCACTAACTTCCCACCAACCCACAACCCTCCGTATGCGTTCTTGAAGGCCTCCAGCACCCCGGCCAACGCGCCCACACTGCCACTCCCGGCTATGGAGAATAGATCGCCTACGTTGTCGTGATTCAACTGGGCGTCGGCCACCAGAAAATTGACCAGCTTCGACTTCAAAACTCCTTCGGCCATCTACACATCTCCATAATTTGAAGAGGTGTAGTTAACCAGAAACAGGCTCTGTACGCCCTGCTGTGTATCACAGTGTGTCTGACCAGCCTCTTGATACATGGTTTTGCACCTGGCCTGCGATTCGACACAGGCCAGATACGTCGCCGCGTTCGAATGCAAGCAAGGTTTCAAGGGGCTCAGCCAGAACCCCTGGCCAACGGCTTGCAACGGAGACATCACATGAAGATGGCACTGCAGAACAAAACCGGCAAAACCCGCCACCGCCTGGTCGGCTCGTCGATCCTCGCGTTTACCCTGTTCAGCGTTCTCGGTGCGGCCCACGCACAAACGACCGCAGCCACGCAGCCAACGGCGATCAATGCTGGCGCCACTCATGCAACACCCTCCCCGTTCGGCCCGCTCAAGCATGTCAATGCCGGGCTGCTGAACGTGGCATACGCCGAAACGGGCCCGGCTGACGGGCCGGTGGTGATTCTTCTGCACGGCTGGCCATACGACATTCACAGCTATGACGAGGTCGCCCCCTTGCTTGCTGCAAAGGGCTATCGAGTGCTGATGCCGTATGCACGTGGCTATGGCGATACGCATTTTCTGTCCGATAAAACCGTTCGCAATGGCCAACCGGCTGCGCTGGCCAGTGACGTCATCGACTTCATGGATGCGCTGAAGATCAAACAAGCCGTGCTCGGTGGTTATGATTGGGGCGCGCGCTCGGCCGACATCGTCTCGGCGCTATGGCCAGAACGGGTCAAGGCGCTGGTCTCGGTCAGCGGGTATCTGATCGGCAATCAGGCGGCCGGCAAGAACCCGCTACCACCCAAGGCTGAATTGCAGTGGTGGTATCAGTTTTACTTCGCCACCGATCGCGGTCGCGCCGGGTACGAGAAAAACACCCACGACTTCGCCAAGTTGATATGGCAACTGGCTTCGCCGAAATGGGCGTTCGATGACGCCACTTTCGACCGCAGCGCCAAGGCGCTGGACAACCCCGACCATGTCGACATCACCGTGTTCAACTACCGCTGGCGGCTGGGCCTGGTCCAGGGCGAGACCCGATACGATGCGCTCGAGCAGAAACTGGCCACGGCGCCTTCCATCAGCGTGCCGACCATCACCCTTGAAGGCGATGCCAACGGCGCGCCGCACCCTGCCCCCGAGGATTACGCCAAGCGCTTCACCGGTCAATACGAGTTCCGGCTGATCAGCGGCGGCATCGGCCACAACCTGCCGCAGGAAGATCCGCAGGCGTTCGCCAAGGCTGTGATTGATGCGGATCACCTTTGAGGTGATCCGACGTCCGTGCACTGGCCCCGATGAACACCGTCACAACAACGGCTCGTTTATTTAACGAGCCGTTTTAGCCAAGGCAGGCGCACACCGTCTAATCTGAATAGAGCACGACCACAAACACACCTCCAGCCTCTTGATGCAGGGGAAAATGGGATGATCGGCAAAACAGCGCGCCAATGCTCGTCATGGATCCTCCCTTCCCTGCTCGCCATTAACCTGGCGCTGACTGCAGGATGTGCGGGCAAAACTTCCACGGCCCGCTATTCGGCCTCAAGCGCCGGCTCAAGCTGCTATGCAAAAGCGCTACCCACTGCCGGCGAGGGCGGCCTGGCTTGGGGCTCCACCCTGGACATGGCTCGCCAGAAGTCCATGAATAATTGCATACGCTATGCCGGCCAATCCGGTGGTACGCCGACTACCTGCCATGTGGTGTTGGCGGAGTGCAAAAACTGATAGAGCGGTAGCGAAGCGGGCCCTGTTTACTGACGCGGTTGTGGGGGCAACACCAGTCGGTAAAGCCGTAATGCGATCTGTAGCAGCTGCCGAGCTCGGCAGCTGCTACAACAAAGAATGCATCGCGACTGAAATTGCTTAACTGACCTTCATTGGGCTTAGGGGGGGCGACGGTTAGTACCGATACGTTGCCTGCACTGAAATTCCATTCGCACTATTTTCGTAATGGGCACTGTATTCAGGCTGAAGACCGGAGTCGTTCGAGTGCGTTACGGAGGCTTTTGAGTCCCAGAGATAACCATAAGCAAAGTCGATCGTCAGATCGGAGTTTGGCGAATAAGCGCCGCCCAAGGTCACGGCCTGGCGATTCCCGACCGGAACGCGCACGCTGCGATCGGCATTTCCAACGGGCGCCGGGTCATAGGCATAGCCTGCGCGTATCAGCCATTGCGGGTTCAATTGATAGGAGGTGCCAATCGCGGTGGACCAGGTGTCATGCCAGTTCATTTGTTCGGCCACACGCCCCAGGCCGGCAGCCTGGCCCATGGCGGAAACACCGCTATTGTTTGCCTCGACCTTCTGGATCCGGCTCCAGCGTGTCCAGGTGGCCCCCAGGTATCCGGTCCAGCGGCTATTGAAATGATGGGTGATGGACGTATCCACGGATTCGGGCATCGTCAGATCTATCTGGGTGCCATAGTTTCCGTCCAGCGGAACAATGCTCGGGGAGCCGGAAACCTCTGTATGCCCTTTGAGGTGATAGCTCACTTTCGAGTGATAGGTAATCCCCCAACGGGTTGCCTCACTGAAGTCAATCAAGAGGCCAACGTTGTAGCCAACTGCCGTGTCATCGCCTTTGATGGTAACCAGTGTGTCCTGGCCGTTATTCAGGGCGCCGGTTGCCATGTAGTTCTGAAGCTTTGCATCGAAATGGTTCAGGGTCGGTCCGCCACCAATGGCCACGTAATCATTGATCCGATAGGCCAGTGTGGGCTGCAGGGTTATCTCTTTGGTGGTGCTATAGGAACCATGGTAACGACCCTGAAAAGTGCTCTCGTAGTCATTGATCAGACCACTCGGCGCATAGAGGCCCAGCCCCATCGAAAAACGATCATCAAGCGGTGTCGATATATAGGCGAAAGGCACGACCCCTAAAGGTACCGAGTCCCCCTTGTTCGTTCCTGCGGCACTGCTTTGCGCATCACTGATGTCGTCGCTCACCGAGACGACTGCGGCCCCGCCAGAAATCTCACTGCGCTGCAACTTGGTCAGGCCTGCGGGGTTTCCGTAAATGGTGCTGGCGTCCAGCGCGGATGACGACCTCCCCGCATAAGCAGTTCCCGCACTGCTTGCACTTTGTTCGTTCAGGCCAATGCCATTGGCGCCCGCAATTGTCGAGGCGCTGAGCAGTGCCATGGCACTGGTGAACTTAATCCAGACAGCACACTTTCGCTGAACAGAGAGACACAGGATCACACGGCTATTGAGTTTCATTTTCCACCTCTTATTTATTGTTTTTGTTGATTGCACGCAGGCAAGGCTTCGCCTTCCTGTGCACTTTTCAGTGCCGGCTGGAGTTGATCGAAGTTGTGTAAAAAGGCCCTGGCGGAACAGCGCCAGGGCATGACGGCTGGATTTACAGATGCGAGTCAGGGACTCAATCAAGCCACTCGATCTGGAAGCTATAGCGCCCCAAAAGCGGCGCCAGGATTTCCTGGTCGGTTCCGGCCCGGATACAGGCGACAGGCCCACGGCGATTGTCCTGCACGACCTCAACAGCAACATCCGAAAGCCCCAGGCGCCCCGCTTCCTGCTGGACGACTCTGGCAATCTCCCGCTGCTGCAAAGCGGGTTTGAATATCTTGCCCACGGCAGTCAGTGGCAATGCTTCGAGGATTTCAATGCGCTTGGGAACGGCTGCCCGCTCACTGATGTGGAGATGGGCGAACGCCTCCAGTTCTTCGGCGCTGCAAAGTTGCCCGGGGCGCAGTTGAACGTAGGCCACCGGCACCTCGCCCGAGTAGACGTCGGGGCTGCCGATTGCAGCGGCCAGGGCAACGGCGGGATGCGCCTGCAGAGCCTCCTCGATTTGCTTGGGATCGATGTTGTGGCCGCCGCGGATGATCAACTCCTTCTTGCGCCCGGTCAGCCAGAAGTAACCCTGCGCATCCTGGCGACCCAAATCACCCGTATTCAGCCAGCGCTGACCGTCGATATCGATCCAGAGGCCCCGGTTATGACTCTCCTCCAGATAGCCATCGAAGAGGTTCGGACCACTGATCGTGATGAGCCCGATCTCATCCACGCTGGCGTCGCGCAGGTACTCACCCGCATCATTGAGCACGACCGCGCGCATATTCTGGTAGGCGATCCGTATCCCGATGGAGCCGATACGGCGCTCGCCATGGGGCGGATTGATTGAGGAAACGCAGGCGCCCTCAGTCAGGCCGTAACCTTCAAGGATCTTTAACCCGGTCCGGCGCTCGAACTCTCGGAGAAGCTCGGCCGGCATGGGTGCCGCGCCACACATTGCGTAGCGAAGACTGGACAGGTCGCGGCCCTGCCATTCACTTTGCAGAAGTGCGGCATAGACCGTTGGCACGCCGGAAAAGAAGTTGATACCAAAGTGCTCGACCATCTCCCAGAATCGAGGGATCACTCCATCGCCACGATACCCTTGAGGCGTCCCGAGGATCACATGGTCGCCTTGAGTCCAAGGCATCAGGCCAGTCACCATTTGTCCATTGACATGAAACAGCGGCAGGCCACAAAAGATAACCTGGCCACTGCTGCGCGGCTGCATGTGAGCAGCCATGGCCCATGCATTGAATACTTCCGAGCCATGGGTTCGCGCGGCAATCTTGGGGAGCCCGGTGGTGCCGCCCGTACAAATGTAGGAAGAGCACTCATCCTGGCGAATTTGCCGACCGCTATTCAGGTGTGTGTGCGGCTGAGTATTCATCAGCGATTGCCAATCATGGATCGCGATACCGTTGTGTAAGTCTCGTTCCTTCAATGCCATGACTTGCAGGATCCCGCGCACAGGTTCGGCGACATAGGGTTCCATGCTGACCCAAACGATAGACCTGAGCGCGGGTAACTGATCCAGCTGCGAAGCCAGCTTGGACCACAGATCGCTACCCGGAGTCGGTGCAAGCGTCACCACCACGGAGGCCTTCGCGGCATTGAGCAAGCCAGACATCTGCTTGGCCTCGAGCAGAGGATTGATCGCCATGACAATGCCAGCCGCCTCCCCGCCCCATATCGTGAAATGGGTTTCCGGCAGGTTGGGCAGGATGAAGGCAAGCACTTCGCCCGGTTTGATGCCCAGGCCATGGAAGGCGTTCGCCGCGCGGGTGATGTCCGCGAAGAGCCGGGAGTAGTTCCACTCGCTGGTGCGCCTGAAATCAGCGGCATTGGCGAAGAAGCTTAGCGCCGGCGCCTGAGGGGTGCGCTCGGCCGCCTGCCGCAGCGCTTCATAAGTGCTGGAGGCCAGGCCACGCTCCGACAAGGGGACTCGTTCAAGACTTTCGATGTCATTCAGGGGCTGCACTGTCATCAGGCTTCCTCCACGACTCGGTTACGTTGCACGCCGAGGTCGATCACACCATCGGCACTGCGAATGCGCGCCTCGACCACGTCACCTGGCTTGAGATACTGCGGCCGGCTTTCCTGCGCCTTGAGGAACAGCTTCCACTTGGTAGCTTCTGGCATCAGGGCCGCAATGCGCTGTTTGGCAGGCGAAGGGACGGTTAGTGCACAGCCGGCAGGCGTACCGGTGGCAATCAGGTCTCCAACAGCGAGATCTTGCACGGCGGAGAGTTCGGTAAGGGTTTCAGCGGGGCCGTAAACCAGGTTGGCCGTGCTGTCGTTCTGTCGCACCTGGCCGTTGACTGTCAGGCGCAGTTGCAGTGCCTTGAGGTAATGCATGTCCTTGGCATCCAGAAGACAGAGGTACGGACCGACCGGGCCAAATGTGCGGAAGCTCTTGCCCTTGTAGAACTGCATCTGGGGAATCTGAATGTCGCGAGCCGAGTAGTCATTGACGATGACGACGCCTGCGATGAACTCATGCAGATTGGCGTCGGTGACCGCAATAGCGCCGGTGATCGCGCGCTTCATCACCAGCCCCAGCTCGATCTCGTAGTCAAGGAAACGCACGGTGCGCGGCTTGATCAGGTCGCTGTCCGCCGCCACCAGGCAACTGGTCGCCTTGGTGAAGATCATGTTGAACTTCTTCGCATCCGGGTCCATGCCCGACTCGATCATGTGCTGACGGTAATTGGCGCCCTGGCAGACGAACTGCTGGTTACGGGTCACCGGCGACAGCAGTTTCACTTCGCCTTCATCCAACTCCGTACCCTTCAGTTGAGCGAGATCGTCGATGCTGTTCTGGCGGATGAAATCACCGGTGCTTTCAAAAACACCGGGGACAACCGTGATACGGCCTTGGCGTAGCACGCCCCAGTGGATACCGTTCTGAGATTCAAAGCGGACAACGTGTACAGCGGACATTGGGGGTACTCCTGGAGCAGCGTTTGTCCCGCGCTCGGCGGCGCGAGACCTATGGTGTTGTTCTGTGGAGGGGCTGACAGCTCTACCCGAACATCCGCATGAGCGTTAACAACTTGCGAAGGGTCAGGTCCGGGCTGCGTCGCAGGTTACGGATCAGCGCACGCAGCTTGCTCAAGCTCATCCTGGGTTTTGTAAAGCTCTTGGGCATGCGCTGCCCCCACTGCGCCATGGCCTCCGGGCTCACGGGATGAATGCCCGTAGGCTGTACGGCCGTGAACACATCCCCGTCGCAGTAATGCTCGTGCTTGTCGCCCCAGGGGTCTTGCCAGTAATCGAAGATCTGACTGCCCAGAATGTGTCGGCCGATTCCCCATGAGTGCTCCCAACCGCGCTCGCGCAGGACGCGCTGCCCCATTCCCACCGCATCGGCATCGACGACCTCATAGGCGCTATGGCTATAGGTGGCCATGAACCCTTGCGCTATCGCGAGCGTATGGTGAGCCGCGGGAACATCACCGAGGTCAAGGCGCATGAAGGTAACGATAGGTGTGCCATCGGGGAGCACCTGCACATCGCTGGGAATAAACCCGAAATGCTTCGTGTACCAGGCACAGGTCGCCTGGTAGTCGGCCACTTCGATGACGATGTGGCCAAGTCTGAGCACTTCAGGGGGAGCAATCGGTGAGCGCTGCGTGGCGTTGATTCGCGGTTGCTCCTGCGCCAGATTCCAGGGAAGAGGCGCTCTGTGTACCAGCGCTTTACCTGGAGTTTGCTCGCAAACAGCTTCCACGATGAAACCGGAAGGATCAGTCAGTCTGACGCAATACCCGCCACCCGGATGTTCCGATTTCTCGACCGCTGACGCGCCTGGGATTCGCGTCAGTTTTTGCAGATCCTTAAGCGACTGGACTGCCAGTGCGAACCCGACAAAACGTGCCTGTTCTGCACGATGGACGCGGTAGCAGTACGCAGCGGGGTCGGTGGCGCGCAGATAAAGCGTATCGGCATCCTGCTGACTGACTGTCAGGCCGAAGTCCGACAGGAACCGCGCCGCCTCGTTCAAGTCCGGCCTTTGAAAGATCAGATGAGTCAGCCCCTGGGCCTTCACCGTCGGCTGTGGATGCCGGGCGGGTTGTTGCGTTGCCAACCGGTGCAATTGGTTTTTGTTGTTCATTGTTCTTGTTTTCCGGGTTTTTAGGGTAAAGCCGTCCCCGCGCCCCTGAAAATCCAGAGGCGTTTAGTTGAATCGGCTTACGAACTAGTCGAGAGAAGGAAGTGTTGGCAGCTCTGTAGTCGCCAGTGCACGAGCCTCCTCTGGTGCGACACCCAATGCCCGCAGCACCAGCTCGGCCGTGTCAGAGCCCGATTCGCGCCAGGTCCTATGCCCTTCCAGCACCAGGAAAATCGAGCCCAGCACACTGCTCGATATCAGCGTCAAAACAGAGAGCAATTGCTCCTGCGCAAACGTGTACCGCCCACTGGAAAGTCCGCTCAGAAGATCGGTCGTCGCCTGGCTGCTGAACATTTCGCGCAACGAAGCATTGCTCATGGCGAACTTATGGATGAACGCCCCCCAATGGGAGTCCTCATGAGCGCGACGAATGAAGAGTCGAATGCCATTGGCAAGGCGCTGAGCTGGATCGGTGAGAGCGTCGAAGCTCTTGTTGACGCGCTCATGCATCTCCCTGGCGAGATGGCTGGCAACCGCCTCGAACAGGTTTTCCATGCTGTCGATGTTGCTGTAGATCGTTCCGCGCGCTACTCCTGCCTCTTGTGCGAGGTCAAGGATGTTCACCTGGGAGGTGCCTCTTTCAGCGAACAGGCGGAAGGCGGCTTGATGAATGCGGCGCTGTGTCGGATTCAGGGATTGCACGTTCTCTCTCCAAAATTACCCTATGACCCAATTGAACACGCGTGTTCAGTTGCAGTCAACAAGGTTTTTTGAATCAAGAACGAAACCATCCAAGAAAACCGTTCTATGCCGCATAAAAACGGATTCCTCGAATGTTATTTCAAGGTCCACGATAAGATTTGGAGTTCTATTCACCGACAGAAATGAACATGAACGTTCAGCAGAAGGCCTGGCGAATCGAGAATGACCTCAGGGCTAAGGTAGCGGCTTGCCGGCGATTTTCTTCGCTCTGGCCGGTGTTACGCCCAGAGCCTTGAGAATCATCTCGGCGACCAACAGATCATGCTCCGCCGCCGCACGCCCCTCGACAACCGAGCGCATGGCTCCGGTTGTGCACGATACGACCATGTCCAGGGCGACCCCTTCGTCCTCGTAAGCGAAAGTGCCCGCGCGCAGACCTTCACGCAGGTCGCCCAGCACATGGTCAGCCATGCGCGAGCGCATGGCCTGATCGCAGTGGATGATGCGCAGCAGTGCGTTGGCCCATTGATGGTCGTAGGCGGCCCGACGGACGAACATGCGCACGCCGATCGAAAGCCGTTGTGCGCCGCAGTGCACGTCCGAACTCAAGGCGGAAATGGCATCGGAGAACTCGGACGCCATGGCGATGCCAACCGCCTCGAGTACTTCGTCGCGCGTGCGAAAATAGTTGTAGATGGTGCCGTTGGATACCGCAGCCTCCGCAGCGACCTCGAGCAGTGCAATCTCCCCCACCTCCTTGCGCGCGACAAGACGCAATGCCGCATCCACCAGGCCGCGACGGGTGCGTTCACGCTTCTTGTGGCCTCGAGTGAGAGGCTCTTGCGCAGTTACTTCTGAAGGAAAAGTGGGGGACGGCATCTTCACGCTCTTAACCGAGGGGGCTCGTTGATGGTAATGGAAACGCTATCGGCAGTGGAATCGGCGCTAGCCATCAGGATCAGGCAGTCTCGAACCAGACTGCCCGCCTCTGCGCCGGGAGCGTGGTGCATGATGATACGGTCGGGACGGATCGCGACGAGCGTGCCTTTGGCAGCCAGCGGCAGGATGTCATGGTTCAGGTCTTCGATGAAGTCGCAACCGCTCTCGGAGCGCTGACCGCAGGGTCCGATCTGCAAGAAGTAACCGCCCATCTTTATCCAGGAAAAGACCTGAGCAGCGCTCAGCAGTGATAACGGGTCAACACCGAACCCGACCAGGGTCAGGTTGTGTCCAAGCGCATCATCGCTCAGCTGGATCCGCTGTTGCGTGTTGCGAACCCAGGCCTGGGGAAACAGACTGCCACGAATCAGTTTGTCGCCACGACGATGCTGCACGAACAAACCGCTTTTGAAGATGTTCTTCGGCTTGATGTCCAACTGTTCGAAGTACTTTCTGGAAGCGGGCGTCAACGCCAACGTACGCATTATGCCGTGGATGAAAAAAGCGGCGACCTTGTTTCTCGGCATCACCAGACGGCCCATGAGTTTCGCCAGATTGATCATCGCCTGGGCATGGGGCCGGCGCTCTACGTCATAGGTATCGAGTATTGAAGGCGCGGCCTGGCCGTGAAGGACCCAGGCCAGTTTCCAGGCAAGGTTGGCGCCATCTCGAAGTCCCGCGACGAGACCTTGCCCGACAAAAGGCGGAGTGATGTGGGCGGCATCCCCGGCGAGAAAGACTCGCCCTTTGCTGAATCGGTTGCAGCAGCGCGCGTGAAATCGATACACCGCCTTGCGCTCGATTTCCAGCTCCTGCGGATTGATCCATGGCGCGATCAGCCGGGCGATGCTTTCCGGACTTTCCAGCTCTTCCCGGGATTCGCCCGGGTGCAGCATGAACTCCCAACGCTCCCTTCCGCCGGGAGCGGGCATGTGCGGCGTTGGGCGCTGTGGATCACAGAGAAACTCAACGTGATCAATCGCTGACTGATGCCGGTTCCTGGTATCGACAATCAGCCAATCCTCCGCATAGGTTTGTCCTTCGAATTCCTGGCCAATCAAACCCCTGACCCTGGAGCTGGCACCATCCGCACCTATCAGGTATCGGGCACGAACGGAATGCACATGGCCATCCTGGTCCCGTACGGAGGCCACGACACCCTCCGACTCCTCGACCAGATTCTCAAGCTCGAACCCACCCAGGCTGGTCACTGACTTCAGCCGGGAAACCTGGTTGCGCATCGCGTGTTCGAGGTCAGGTTGATAGAACGTCACCAGTTTGGGATGGCCGTCGATGCACCCCGCGGTATTGGCCCGACTGAATTGACCGAGGACCGGGGAATGCATCTTCACTTCAGGGATAACGATCTTCTCGAAAGCGTCTTCCGACAATCCGGCCAATTGCAGGATGCGAAGCGCCTCGTTGTCCAAAGCAATGGCGCGGGGCATCAGTACGACCTCATGGGTCTTGTCCAACACCAGTGTCTTTACACCATAGCGGCCGAGCAGCGCCGCGATTGTCGCCCCTACCGGACCGTTACCGACGACCAGCACATCGACATCGGTGGGAGGCAATTCGGAACCTTTCTTGTTGTTGTTCATCTCGAGCCCTTGTTGTGATTGAAGTCGTGAGACGCGCAGGTCTCATCGTCAGGCAAGGTGAAGGTATGTAAAATTGAAACATATTTCAATATTGAAATTTCTGTCATTAATTTCCGGAGCCAGTTTCCGACCGATGAGGCTTGGCTTCCGAGCCGATCAGCGTTGTTATTGGAATGACCACGTGCCATGCCTCACGGCGCACCACTCTGTTTCAGTCTTCAGGAATCCAACGTGGCACGCCCGCAGCCCCATCCGAACCCGGTCCAGCTCTGCTTCGTCGAGTTCGAACTCGACGAAGCCAACGCCTGCTTGTCACGTCATGGAGAAGCCGTGGCGTTGGCGCCAACGCCCTTCATGCTGCTTTGTGCGCTTGCACGCCAGCCGGGATCGCTGGTGACCAAGGATGCTTTGCTTGATGAAGTGTGGGGGCATCGGTTTGTCAGCGATTCGGTGCTGAAGACGGCCATCAGCGATCTGCGCAAGGTGCTGGGCGACGACCCCAGGCAGCCCCGCTTCATCGAGACGGTGTCGCGGCGTGGCTATCGGTTCATCGCCGGGCCATCCCCTGCCCCTTCGATGCCATCTGCATCTGCGACGGTGCCGGCGGCCGGCGCGTATCCGTCGCCGCCATTCATTGGTCGCACCGACAAGCTCTCAAGACTGCAACAGGCGTGGGAACGGGCTTACGGCGGGCAACGGGCAGTGGTCTGGCTCGCCGGAGAACCGGGGATTGGCAAGACCACATTGATCGAGCATTTCCTCGCCAGCCTTGGCGGCATCGCCTGTGCTCGCGGCCATTGCGTGGAGCACTACGGCACCGGCGAACCGTACCTGCCGGTGCTGGAGGCATTGGCCGATCTGTGCCGCAGCGACCCTACCCTGCCGACACTGCTGCGCGCCGTGGCACCGACCTGGCTGCTGCAACTGCCGTGGCTGAGCACAGCGCAAGAGCGAGACGCGTTGCGGCGCGAGCTTGCCGGCATCGGTCCGGATCGCATGCTGCGGGAAATGGGCGAACTGCTGGATCGCTACACGGAGCAGCGACCGCTGTTGCTAGTGACCGAAGACCTGCACTGGAGCGATCGGGCGACGGTCCAGCTCATCGACTATGTGGCGCGGCGACGTGGCCGCGCGCGGCTTATGTGGCTGTCGAGCTTCCGCGTTGCCGAGGTGGTAGCGCTCGAACATCCGCTCAACTCGTTGCGCCACGAACTGCGCCAACAACGTCTGTGCGAAGAAGTGGTGCTCGATCCGTTCTCGGAAACCGAAGTCGCTGACTATGTGGCGCTACGTTCGACGTCGCTGGCGCACGATGAATCCTTCGTGCGTGCCCTGCACGAGCGCACCGACGGTGTACCGCTGTTCGTGTCGTCAGTCATCAGTGAAGTGATGGACCCTGCGGACGACGACGCCACCATCGAAGCCCGGCTGGCGGGAATGGCGGTTCCCGAAAACCTCGCGGCCATCATTGATCACTACATCGCCAAGCTCGGGCAGGAGCAGCGTGCGCTGCTCTCGGCGGCAGCGGTATGCGGTGTCGAGTTTCGGGTCGAGACGGTTTCGCTGGCCCTCGAGCGCGACCTCGCTTCTGTGGCCGACACCTGCGAGGAACTGGTGCGCGAGCAGGTGTGGCTCACGCGGTCGCGGGTCGCCGGACCTGAAGAGGCGGTGGAGATACCTTACTCGTTCCGGCATGCCCTCTTCCGCCAGGTACTGTACGACCGCACGCCGCGCTCATTGCGCACTCACCTTCATCATCAGGTTGGCGCTGCGCTTGAACACGAGCGCATGGCCGGCATGCCGGTTGCTGCCTCGGAATTGGCGACGCACTTCGACCGGGCCCGGCAGCCGATGATCGCGCTGCGCTACTACGCCGAGGCCGCGGAAGCCGCGCTGCTGCACTTCAGCCCGGCCTTGTGCATCGGCCTCACTGAGCGCGCGCGGGTTCTGCTGCGGCAAGCACCGGCAGGGATAGAGCGCGATACGCTCGAAATGACCTTGATGACGCTGCAGGGCGTATCGGCCTTCCATACGCTCGGTGTCGGCAGCGCAGCCAGGAATGCGTTCGAACGCGCGTACACACTGCTAGCGCAGGTGCCCGAGCATCCGATGCGCGGGCGCCTGCTGCACGGCTTCGGCTATCTGCTCGGTCTACGCGGCGACTACACGTTGGCACTTGCGGTAGCGGAACGCGCCGAAGCCCTCTCGTGCGAGGCGAACGATCCAGTGCTCATGCTGGTGGCGTGCATCGTTCAGGGTGAGGTGCATCATCTCCAGGGGCGCACGCAGGCGACCCGCCATTGGCTGGAGCGCGCGCTCGCGATCGCCGAGCCGCTGGACATCGGGGCGAATGAGATCTTTGCGGCCGATCCTCAGGTCATGCTGCACGGTATGTTGGCCATAGAACTCGTGCGTTCCGGCCTGGTTGAGCAAGGCCGGGAGCACATGCAGCAGGCGCGGACCCGCGCGCAGGCGCTTCGCCAGCCCATGACCTGGCTGGTCGCCACCTGGCAGGAAGTGTTGATCGAGGTGCGGATGGGCAACCCCATGCGCGTGGCAGCGCTGGCTGACGACATGCAGACGCTGGTCGACGAGTATTCACTCGCACTGGGGCGTACGGCTTGCCGCTGGTGGCGCGGCTGGGCCGACGCGCGCAATGGCGCGCCGCGCGACGGCTACCGCAGCATCCGCGAGGCCTACGACGAACACACCGGACTCGGCATGCGCTCCGGTGCCAGCGAGGTGCTCGGCTACGCCGCCGAGGCGCTGCTGCTGGCGGGTGAATTCGACGCTGCGCAAGCCGAGCTACAGGAAGCATTACGGGTGGGGGAAGAACTGGGCGAGCGCGTGTACCTGCCGCAACTATTGCTGCTGGAGGCAGCGATTGCGCGGATGCAGGGCCGGCTCGATGCCGGCAGCACTGCGGTGCGGCGTGCGATTGAGGAGGCGCGCGCCCAGGCAGCACCGTGGCTGGAGTTGCAGGCGCTAGTCGAACTGTGTGGGCACCACAACGCTACGACCGAGGACCGCCAGGCCCTGGCGGCGTTGGTTGACCAATTGCCCGAAGCCGATGGAACCGAACTGGTGAAGCGTGCGCGTTCGCTGCTTCAGGCTGCAAAACCGGCTTGAAGAGTTAAGGGCGCAAAACCTGTGGGAGCTGCGGTGTTCAAGTCTGTCCCGACCGAAATCTGACCTTTCGCTTACGACTCGACCAGGGGACCCGGCCTACGCTGTCGTCGAACTTTCTGATCCCCTGGTCTGCAATGAGCCTGAACCCTGAATCCAAGTACCCGAATCGTCGCTCGTATGTCGTGAAGCTGCGTAGCGATGCCATGCCCGGGGCTCTCGTGGGCCGCCTCGAAAACCTGGTCACCGGGCGTCAGCACGAGTTTTCGTCCGCCGAAGCGTTGCTGGAGTCGATTGACTCGGACCTCGCGTCAGCAGCCGGTGAGCACGCGGCAGATGCCGACCGCGAGTGACGCCTCCAACCTGAATCAACGCTCGATATGACGACCGAACGGCGACGCTTCGCTGACGACTTCGCACACACCGGGCCCTACGCTGACGCCATCTCGAATCCACACGAGTCCAATGCGATGCCGCGACTTCCAGTTTCCTTTCCACTGTCCCTCCACACCGGTCGGCCGACCTTGCAACGGGCCGGGCTCGCCGTTGTTGCGGCTGCCCTTGCCACTTCGATCGCCCTCGCCCTGGGCGGTTGCTCCACGCCGGTCGTCAAGCCGTCGGTCGAACTGCCGAGCAACTTCGCCGCGAGCACAGCCTCCGGGATGGAACCCGAGGCGGCATGGTGGGAGGTCTACCATGACCCGGTGCTGACGGATCTGGTACGCCGAGCAGCGCGCGAGAACCGCGACGTCAAGATTGCCGCCGAGCGTCTGCGCGCCGCGCGTGCCGGCGAAACGGTCAGCCGTTCCTGGCTGCTCCCGAGCGTCGGCGCATCCGCCTCCGGCAGCGATCGCAGCACCGGCTACAACTCGGCCACGAAACAGGGTTATC
Organism: Pseudomonas sp. EL_65y_Pfl2_R96; assembly: GCF_963970905.1. Classification (NCBI taxonomy): domain Bacteria; kingdom Pseudomonadati; phylum Pseudomonadota; class Gammaproteobacteria; order Pseudomonadales; family Pseudomonadaceae; genus Pseudomonas; species Pseudomonas sp. EL_65y_Pfl2_R96. The sequence continues at coordinate 24,658 of NZ_CAXAQH010000026.1, forward strand.
CGGATACCAAGACCACCAGTGTGGGTCTGGACGTCTCCTGGGAACTCGACCTGAGCGGCCGCCTGCGCGCCGGCGCAGCGGCGGCCAACGCCGATGCGCTGGCCGCGGAGGACAGCATGCGCGGTGTACGCCTGCTGGTGATGAGCGACGTCGTCAGCAACTACTTCACACTGATCGGCGCGCAGCGTCAGGTCGCGACCCTGCGCGCCATCTCGGCGATGCAGGACGAGACGCTGCGTCTGGTCACCGCGCGCCAGCAAGTGGGGCTGGCATCCGCCTTCGACGTCGAGCGCGCACAGACCGACGCCTTGTCGGCACGGGCACAGATTCCACCGCTGGAAACGCTGACGGAGGTATCGCGCCATCGCATCGCGGTGCTGATCGCCGACCAGTCCTTCAATACCGCGAACATCCAGTCCTCCCATAGCGATGTGGCGGTGGTGCCCGAGGCCAAGCCGGGCCAGCCCGCCGCGCTGCTGCAACGTCGACCTGACGTGCTGGCGCTGATGGCGCAACTCGACGCAGCCAATGCGCGCCGCCAACAGGCCGCGGCCGAGTGGTTTCCGCGGCTCTTCCTCGACGCGTCCTTCGGTCGCCAGGGCCTGAGCCTGAACGGCGCCGATCTCGGCGCTGCGCGCTTCACCAACGTGGCGGGCCTGCTGGCGATGCCGATCTTCAACGCCGGGCGCACGCAAGCGCTCAACGACGCTGCCGAAAGCGCTCAACAAGAGGCGCTGCTGCGCGCCGAAGACGGCATCGTACGGGCGCTCGAGGATGTGGAGAACGCCCTTGTCACGCTGACGCAGGAGCGTCGCCGCTCCGGTTCGCTGCAATTGGCCGCCGCGTCCGCGGAGTCTGCGCAGAACCGCGCCCAGTCGCTCTATAACCGCGGGCAGATCGACCTGTTGCCGCTGCTGGATTCGCAGCGGGCGCGCCTGGCGGCACGCTTGAACGCCAACGAAAGCAGCACCCTACTGCTGCTCGATAGCGTGCAGCTCTACAAGGCACTGGGCGGGGGCTGGCAGGTGTTCGAACAACCCGCCCCTTCCACTGCAGCCACCAAAGCCGACCGGCCACCACTTTCCTAAGAACCTGTCGTTTTTCAAAGAGGAACCGCCTTGAAAACCTCCCTTACTGCGGCCGGCGCCCTGGCCGTAGCCGTCATGCTTTGCGCGTGCAGTCCGGACCAGCCGACCGTGCAGGCACCACGACCTGTACGCACCGTTGAAATCAGCTACGACAATGCCCGCGAAGTCAGTCGCTACGTGGGCACCGTACAGTCGCGACATGAAGTCGACCAGGCCTTCCGGGTGGGCGGCAAGGTCGCCCAGCGCAAGGTCGATGTCGGCCAGTTTGTGCGCGAAGGCGACATCCTGGCTGTGCTGGATGACAGCGACTACCGCCTCGCTGAGGACGCGTCGCGACAACAGTGGACAGTTGCCGTCGAGCAGACGCGCCAGGCCGATTCGGACCGCCAGCGCCTGACCGCGCTGAAGGCTGACGGCTCGGTCAGCGCGGCCGATGACGAGCGTGCGCAGACCAATGCCCAAACCGCGCATGCGACCGCCGAGGCGGAGGCACGAAAGCTCGAACTCGCGCGCAACCGGCTCAAGTACACCGTGCTGCGCGCTTCGCGTAGCGGCGTCGTCACAGCTGTGCGCTTTGAGGCCGGGCAGGTTGTTCCGGAGGGCCAACCGGTCGTATCGATCGCGAATCCGGATGAATCCGAGATCGTCATCGATGTGCCCGAGGATCAGCTGTCCGTCTTCAAGGAGGCTCATTTCAAGGCCTCGCTGGCCAGTGCACCGAACGAGATCTTCGATGTCACACTGCGTGAGCTGTCGCCGCAGGCAGCGGCGCAAACGCGCACCTATCGCGCGCGGCTCAAACCGATGCAGGCGCTGCCGCTGGGCGCCACTGCCACGGTAACGGCCGAGCGCGTGATGACCAGTGTCTCGGTGGCAGCGGTGCCAGCCACGGCACTGACACAAAACGGCGGCCAGCCGGCGCTGTGGGTGGTCACGCCCGAGGGCAAGGATCCGGTAGGCGTCGTCGAACTGGTGCAGGTGGCGGTGTTGGGCTACCGCAACGACGAGGTGCTCGTCTCCGGACCGCAGGCCGGCGCATTGGTCGTCACCGCCGGGGTGCAGAAGATGGCGTCCGGACTGAAGGTCGCGCTTCCCGGCGCGGCGATCGTTGACGCGAACCCCACGCAGCAGGCCACCCGATGAACAACCTGAACCTCACCGACTGGGCGCTGCGCCATCGCGCCATCGTCCTGTTCATGCTCCTCATTGTCGCAGTGGCCGGCGCCTTCAGCTTCACCCGGCTCGGTCAGCTCGAGGATCCGAACTTTTCCGTGCCCTCCATGACCGCCATGGTCATCTGGCCGGGCGCCACCGCCCAGCAGTTGCAGGACCAGGTCCTCAACCGCATGGAGAAGAAATTCGAGCAGATCGACAACTTCGAGAAGGTGGTCACCTACGCACGCCAAGGCTACGCGGGTATGACACTCACCGTGCGCGGCGGCACCTCCAAGGCTGACCAGCGTGAGGCCTGGTACCAGGCACGCAAGAAACTCAAAGACCTGAGCCTGGAGATGCCTGACGGCGTGATCGGCCCGATCCTGAACGACGAGTACGGCGACGTGTATGGCCTGATGTACGCGGTCAAGGCCGACGGCATCGGCCACGCCGACCTATCGGACGCGGCGGAGGACATCAAGCGCCAGATGCTGAGGGTGCCAATGGTCAAGAAGATCGATCTCATCGGCAAGCAGGCCAAGCGTGTCTACGTCGAGTTCTCGCACGAGCGCCTGGCAGCGCTGGGCATTACACCGCTGGCCATCGCCGAAAGCCTCAAAAGCCAGAACGCCATGTTGCCCGCCGGCCAGATCGACACCAACGGCGACCGCGTCATGGTGCGCGTGAGCGGCCAGTTCGCCGGCGAAGAGGCTATCCGTAATGTGCCCATCGCCGCAGGCGGGCGGCAGATCAAGCTCGGCGACATCGCGACCGTCACCCGTGGTTTCGAGGATCCGCCGACCTACACGGTCCGCCACAACGGTCAGCCCGTGCTGATGCTCGGCATCACGATGACCAGCGACGGCAACATCGTGGACCTTGGCAAGGCGATGGACACGGCAGTCACCAGGATCCAGTCGGAACTTCCACACGGCGTGGAGCTGGAGCTCGTGGCCGACCAACCCACCACGGTGAAGGATGCCATCCACGACTTCGCGCACGCGCTGGCCGAGGCGCTGATCATCGTGATCGCGGTGAGCCTGGCCAGCCTGGGCTGGCGCGCCGGCCTCGTGGTCGCGACCACGGTGCCGCTGGTGCTGGGCGGCGTGGCGCTGGTGATGCTGGCGATGGGCTGGAACCTGGAGCGTATCTCGCTCGGCTCGCTGATTATCGCGTTGGGATTGCTGGTGGATGACGCCATCATCGCCATCGAGATGATGGTGGCGAAAATGGAAACCGGCATGGACCGCGTGAAGGCGGCCGCCTTTTCCTATCAGTCTACTGCCATGCCGCGCCTCACCGGCGCGCTGATCACCGTCGTGGGTTTCCTGCCGATCGGCCTCTCGAAGTCCACCACCGGCGAGTACGCGGGCGGCATCTTCTGGATCGTCGGCGCCGCGGTGCTGTTCTCGTGGATCTGCTCCGGCATCTTCACGCCGTACCTGGCGGTCAAGATGCTGCCCAACGACTTGGGCAAGCACCAGCATGGTGATCTGTACGACACGAAGTTCTACCGCAGCCTGCGCCGCCTGATCGACGCCGCCATCGAGCGCCGCTGGGTGGTCATAGGTGCGACGCTTGGCGCTCTGGTGCTTGCTCTGGCCTGTATCAAGCTGGTGCCGCAGCAATTCTTCCCCAACAGTTCGCGTCCTGAACTGGTCATTGACCTGCGCGTCAAGGAAGGCGCCTCGTTCGCCGCGACGACCGAGCAGGTCAAGCGTATGGAGGATATCCTGGCGAAGGACGAGGACGTGCGTTTCTATACCGCCTACACCGGCGCCGGCGCACCGCGCTTCTATCTCTCGCTCAACCCCGAACTGCCGAATCCGGGATTTGCCCAGCTCGTTGTGATGACCAAGGACCTGGATGCACGCGAGCGGGTACGTGCGCGGCTGGTGGCCTCGGCCGACCAACAATTCCCGCAGGCATGGGTGCGTGTAACCCGGCTCGAGTTGGGGCCGCCTGTCGGCTACCCGGTGCAGTTCCGCGTCGTCGGCCCCGATACCCAGGTGGTGCGCCGGATCGCCCGCGACGTGGAGAAGGTGGTTGGGGCCAACCCGAAGGTGCGCGACCTCCAGCTCGACTGGAACGACCCGGTGCGCACGCTGAAGGTCGAGCTTGATCAGGACAAGGCGAGCGCGCTGGGCCTCACGCCGGCCGACGTGTCGCTGGCGACCCAGACTGTGATGAACGGCGCCACCCTGTCGCAGCTGCGTGAGCGCGAGGACCTGATCGACATCGTGGCCCGTGCCGTGCCTGAGGAGCGCTTGAGCCTCGACACTCTGAAAGATATCAACCTCTACACGCGCCAGGGCACGGTGGTGCCGCTGTCGCAAGTCGCACTGGTGCGCTCTGGGCTGGAAGAACCAGTACTGTGGCGCCGCAACCGCGATATGGCGATCACGGTGCGTGCCGACGTGAAGGATGGCGAGCAAGGTGTATCGGTGACGCAAGAGATCCAGCCGTTGCTTAAGGATATCGAAGCGAAGCTGCCGTCGGGCTACCGCATCGACGTGGGCGGCGCGGTGGAGGAAAGTGACACGGCCAACAAGGCGCTGCTGGCGGTGGCCCCGCTGATGGTGGTCACGATCCTTCTGCTGTTGATGCTGCAACTGCAGAACTTCTCCCGCATGTGGATGGTGGTGCTGACCGCGCCGCTGGGCCTGATTGGCGTGGTGCCGGCGCTGCTGGTGTTCCAGTCGCCGCTGGGCTTCGTCGCGATTCTGGGCATCATCGCACTGGGTGGCATGATCATGCGCAATTCGGTGATCCTGATCGACCAGGTGCAGACCGAAATCGCCGAAGGGCGCGACCCATGGAATGCCGTGCTGGATGCCGCCATTCACCGGGCCCGTCCGGTGATGCTGACGGCGCTGGCCACCGTGCTGGCAATGATCCCGCTAACGCGCAGTGTGTTCTGGGGGCCGATGGCAATTGCGATCATGGGCGGCCTTACCGTGGCGACGCTACTGACGATCTTCTTCGTCCCGGCGCTGTATGCCGCATGGTTCAAGGTGGGTCGTCAGATGACTACTGATACCCAACACGTGAAGGGGGATGTCGCGCTCGCTTCTGAGTGACGAGTGCCTCCAACCAAGTGATGGGTAGCATTGCGATCTTGATCGACCGCTCTGCTACCCATCGAACGCCTGCATTCAATAACAGAACTGAACGCTCACCCTCTGCTCAATAGCGTCAGGCGGCACCAGGGACATTTGTTCCCATGCCCGCCGGCAGGAACGGTCGAATTTCGTCGATTTCTGCGGTGCTAAGACGCAACTCCGAGGCTGCAATCAGTCCGTCTACTTGTGCCGGACGGCGGGCACCGACAATGGCGCCCGTCACTGCCGGTTGGCGAAGTACCCAGGCGATGGCGACCGCCGCAGCGCTCACCCCGTGCCTTTCTCCAATGCGTGCCATGACGTCAACCAATGCCAGGTTCGCACTCAAACGAGGCTCCTGGAAGTCAGCACTTCGGGCCTTGCGCCAATCGTCTTCGGGCAGCTGCGAGATGCGTTCACGCGTCATGCTGCCGGAAAGTAGCCCTGATTGAAGCGTGGAATAGGCAAGGACACCCATCCCGGCCTGCTCACAGAATGGCAGAACGTCCTTCTCGATGTCCCGCATCAAGGCCGAGTACGGCGGCTGGAGCGAAACGATCTCTGTCACCGCCTGCGCCCGCTTGAGTTGAGCGACATCGAAATTCGATACACCGATAGCGCGAATCTTTCCTTGATCGCGCGCGGCCGCCAAAGCCGAAAGCGCCATTTCAATACCTTCACTGCTGGCATCGGCAGGAAAAGCAGGCCAGTGGATCTGATAAAGATCGATCGTCTCGACTTGAAGCCGGTGCAAGCTTGCGTCGATCTCGGCGAGCAAGGATTGAGGGGCCAGTGAGTGCGAAATCGCCTTTGTGGCCGGGTCCCAGACCAAGCTGCCTTTAGTGAACACCAAAGGACGACGTGAGGCCGGCACCCGCTGCAGCAACTGCCCCACTAATTGCTCCGCATGGCCCAAGCCATAAACTGCAGCGGTATCAATCCAGTTCACGCCGCGTTCGACGGCATATTCAAGTGCGCCCAGGCTGTCCTTGTCATCCTGCGCTCCCCAACTGTACTCCCAGCCGGTGCCGGCGATTGCCCATGTCCCCAGGCCAATAGGCGAAATCAGAAAATCCGATGATCCAAGACGATTCTTTTGCATAGCGACCTCTCCACTAATGATGGAGGAAGTATCCGGCAGAGGTCTCATGACGATAAGATAGGTAATCGTATTTGAACTACTGAGCAGCATTCATGAGTTATCACCCCGATCTCTCTGAACTCGACGCCTTTGCCGCCGTCGCTCGCCATCGCAGCTTTCGCAAGGCCGCCGACGAGCGTGGCGTTTCAGCTTCCGCGTTGAGTCACGCAATGCGAGCGTTGGAAGCACGCTTGGGCATCAGACTGCTGAACCGAACCACTCGTAGCGTGACCCCGACCGAGGCCGGCCAGCAGCTATTGGCGACGCTGGTCCCAACCCTGCACCAGGTTAACGATGCATTGGCGCAATTGACCTCGATGCAGGAAGTGCCCGCTGGCAAACTTCGCCTCAACGTGGCGCGTCCGGCGGCTCGCATCGTGTTTGCAAAAGTGCTCGCGCCCTTCGTGGCCAGGTATCCACGTATTCAGTTGGACCTGATCACCGATGATGGATTGACCGATATCGTGAATGCGGGGTTTGACGCTGGAGTCCGCTTTGGTGAAAGCCTGGCCGGTGACATGATCGCAGTCCCTGTCGGCGCACCCCAGTCGTTCGTGACCGTTGCTGCGGATGCCTATCTGGCCGCAAAGGGAACCGCGCACGTCCCCCGCGACTTGCTCGACCATGCGTGCATTGCCAGGCGTTTTCCCAGTGGCAAACTTTACGCTTGGGAGTATCAAGCCGACGGCCAACCGATACGGTTGTCCGTCACAGGCCCGCTGATTCTGGAAGACGATGCGCTGATGATCCAGGCGGCGAAAGATGGCGCTGGTATTGCCTATGTCTATGAGGAACTGGCGCGCGACGATATCCAGAATGGGCATCTCAGAGAAATACTCCAGGAGTGGAAAGCACCGCCAAGCCGATTCTTTCTTTATTACTCCAGCCGGCGCCATGTGCCACCCGCCCTCAAAGCGCTCATCGAATTTATCAGAGCGGGCCGAGTTCGCGAGGCTGCGTAGCCGTCGTAAAATCAGAACCTGGAGCCCACGATCTTTTTCAACAAACGGAGTTACCTACATGGAAGTCATCAATCAGTTGCAGCCTGCAGAGTGTGCGGGCATGGAAGATATCCGACGCGAAATCGACGCCCTTGATCAGGCCGTTATCAAGCTGTTGGGCAAGCGTTTTCACTATGTGCTGGCCGCCTCGAAGTTCAAGACTTCGGTGACTTCGGTGCGCGCTCCGGAGCGTTTCAAGGCCATGCTGGCGACACGACGCGAGTGGGCCGAAGCCGAGGGCCTGAGCCCGGATGCCATCGAGAAGATGTACAGCGACTTGGTGAACCACTTCATTGCCGAAGAGATGAAACACTGGGCGACCCATCAATCCGAAACCTGACGCTAGTGTCCGGACTGTCCGGACCGACTTTTTCAACAGAATCGGTCGCAAGCGGCCCTTCACTACCGGCGGCTCTCGTTCCGAAGTGCTCATCGAACCTCGTGGCATCCATTTTTCCCTCCTGCTGACTCTTTCAATTCCACCTTCAAGGACCGAACCTGTGATCGTATCCCCCGCCAAACTCCTCTTCCTGCCCGGAGCCTCAGGCAACACCCGGTTTTGGCATCCGGTTGCTGAGCGCCTGGCCCACCCGGCGCAGCAGGTCCATATCGGCTGGCCCGGTTTTGGAGACACTCCGCCCTTGCCTGGCGTGACTGGCATGGATGATCTGGTGACTCGCGTGCTGGCCGAGATCGACCGGCCCACAGCGCTGGTGGCGCAGTCCATGGGCGGCATAGTCGCTGTGCTTGCAGCGCTTGAACGCCCTGAGCTGATCACACACCTGACGCTGACCGTCACCTCTGGCGGGGTGGATATGTCTGCTCTGGACGCGCATGACTGGCGCCCGGATTTTGCTGCCGCCAACCCGACACTGCCGAGGTGGTTTCTCGACGACCGCACCGACCTCACGCTCCGGTTGGTCGAGTTGCGCATGCCAGTCCTGCTCCTCTGGGGAGATTCTGATCCGATCAGCCCTGTTCGCGTCGGCCAGCGCCTTGCTCAACTGTTACCCCGCGCGGAACTACACGTTTTCCCGGGCGCCGATCACAGTCTGGGCTTTACTCACGCAGCCGAGGTGGCAAGGTTGATCGAGAGACATCTGGCCTGCTGGTGAGCGGAACACTTGTTGCCACCGTGTCGGACTGATTGTGCGGTCCCGTGCGCTTCAAGACATCTCGGATAGCAACAACCTCAACCTCACCGAACGTTTCCGCCAGATCTACGATCACTTCTGGTTCCCACTGGCCTTGGTCGCAGCGGTGTTTTTCGTGGCGGACAACGGCGCCAACGAAGACGCCACATTACTGAAGGGGACGACGGCGAACATCCAGGATGCCAGCGGTTACTTGTTGGGCCAAATCAGGCGCTACGACGACTACTGTAAGGCCAATGGCTTGGATGACCTGAGGTCGTGCCAGTGGAGCCGCTATTCGCAGTGGACCTTTACACACATCAAGGAAGGCGAAGCCGGCTACTTCATCGAATTCGCACCGGATGATTCCAAAGGGTTTTACTCCGCGAGTCGCAGGACCGTAAGCGATGAGGATGTGATCGCCATTCGCACAGAGATCGCCGAATACAATCAACGGTTGTGCCCTGTGAAGTACTTTTCCAGTGACCTCTCGAAGTCATCGCCGCTCTCCAGCACCTGTGAGTATGTCCCCCACCACTATTGCTTGGCCAAACCTGATGGTCCGCCGGGTCTTGTGGACGACGGTATCGGCAGCCACACCGTGGCCTTGGCCAGCGAATGCATCATCCCCCGGCTCGCCGCTGCCAAGCCTTACTTGAAGCAGCTGTCGGCGTTGGTCAGCCAACATGACAAAGCCAAGAATCATCGTTGGCTGTATTTCCTCGCCGTCGCTGTAGCGATCGGAGCAAAAGTGGCCCTGGCCACCACCAAGCTATGCCTGATTGATTCGCGACCTGCGGCTGACAGGCGTCGCGTCCTACGGGCTGTACGGTACCGCCTGGGCCAGTGCGTCCGTTTACTGAAGCGCCTGCTGGTCGTTTCCAGCCAATGGGCATGGTTCGCTGCAACCCGCGTATCCAAGCTGTTCAAACAGGTATAGCCCGGCCGGACTGACATTTTTGTCAGTAGGCGCACCGGGCACGAGGCGTTTAGCGTCAAGCTCAATGTGAACCTTGATCTACCCGGCTCAGAGTCGGGCAACGCCGCCCGTTATGCTCAAATTGTCAGATCGAAAAAAACCGAATGGCAGATCGATCGCGATTTGATACAGGACCGGAGTTTCGACTTCTCGCGTAAATTCTTGCCCGACGGACTATCGCAGATCGACCGCCTGACCTTTTTCGCCGAAGCCGAGACGACGAACCCTGCCCCTGCACAGAGGTCAAAAAAGTGATGACCTCACCAATGATCCAAGGCCGCTGGCCTGCTGCGTTCAAAGGCGAAGCCAGTAGCTCACACACTTTAGGGTGCGCCGGATCATTTCAGTAGGCTCGGACTCTGCCGGGGGGGGGGCAGATGCTGACTGCTGCTCACATCCAATGCTCCCGTATCGGAGTACAAAAATGACTCAGTCAATGCGGTTCTTCCTATCGATCGTCCTTGCGACAGCCTCACTGGCATCGGCAAGCTTCTTGAACACTGCAGGTGCGACCACCGCCGAGGATCTGGATGTCGACTCTCGGCAAGCCTTGCAAATGCTCTACAAGGCCAGGCCATTTGCCGAAACCATTTCACACAACGCCAAAGCGATTCTTGTCTTCCCGAAAATCATCAAGGCGGGCCTTGTGTTTGGCGGCGGCTATGGCGAAGGTGAATTATTGAAGGGCAAGAAAGTAGAGAATTATTACAACTCCGTGACCGGATCATGGGGGCTGCAGGCCGGCGCCCAGTCGTATGGCTATGTGGTTTTCCTGATGACCGAAAAAGCCGTGAACTTTTTAAATAAATCCAAGGGTTGGGAAATCGGCGTAGGGCCCACTGTTGTCGTGGTTGATGAAGGGATGGCGAAAAATCTGTCCAGCTCGACGCTGAAGGACGATGCCTACGCGTTCATTTTCGACCAGCAGGGGTTAATGGCTGGGGTCAGCATCGAAGGAACCAAGATTTCCCTGATCAAGCGTTAAAACCGGTCGTTTGGCGCACGGATGCGCCAGTCCACAACAGTGCTGGCCAGTGCTGCCTATAAGCTGGAAGGGGCTCAGTTGCCCGTTGATCAAATTGGAACACCACACCTTTAACCCACGTCGACCCGGTGGGTTTCGGCTGTGGATTCAACCGCTCGATGCAACACAGCGGCTCTTGGTAACTGGCATGGGGCTGGATGGCAGTAAGCCTGCTGGAATCCACAGTAAAGAGCGGACAGTTGTTCCACGGCACAATTATCCAAATAGTTCTACCAGGGGGCTGAACTTACTCTTGCCTGACAATATCGACCGAGATCTCCACCGCCGCAATCGTGCCTCTGTTCTCAAGCCAGTGTGTGGTGTTCCTGTCCTCGGGCCAACCCACGCCCGGCCCATAATCCGTGGCGACGCCATTTCGATGGTCAGTGATCGTTCCTTGCAGGATGTAAACGGTGCCGGGTCTGTCTTTATGGTTGTGAATCGGCCCGAAGACGCCTCCAGGCTCGATGGTCACCATGCGCATTCTAAGTTGGCGCCCTGCCATGCCCTCGATCTCAGGGCCGAGGTCAACCGTAGCAAGTAACTTCACCGCAACACCTTGCGTTTCAGGTGCCACCTGTTCGTTGCTCATAGTGCTCTCCTCTCTGAACATACAGCGCCTGAAATCCACCCGACAACGGTCGCAGCCAAGCCCTGAGCGACGCTGGTTAACGCTCCAGAGCCGCTTCGATCGCTGCGATGTCGATCTTTGTCATCCCCATCATGGCGTCGAACGCGCGCTTGGCCGCCGCTCGATCAGGATTGGTTATCGCAGCCGTCAGCACGCGTGGAGTGATCTGCCACGACAGTCCCCACTTGTCCTTGCACCAGCCGCATACGCTTTCCTGGCCGCCGTTTCCAACAATCGCGTTCCACAAGCGGTCGGTTTCTGCCTGATCGTCGGTCGCCACCTGGAACGAGAAAGCCTCGTTGTGCTTGATACCCGGCCCGCCGTTCAGCCCGAGACAAGGGATGCCCATCACCGTGAATTCGACCGTCAAGACATCGCCCTGTTTGCCCGCCGGATAGTCGCCAGGCGCGCGAAGGACAGCCCCCACAGCACTGTCCGGGAACGTCTCGGCGTAGAACTTCGCAGCGTCCAGCGCGGTGCCGTCGTACCAGAGGCAAATCGTGTTCTTGCTGATCATCCTGGTTCTCCAGAATCGGGACTGATACATGCATTCTAGCAGCGCAGGTAACCGGACGATTTCGGCAACATCGCGCTCGAAGGCACCACAACCCCATGGGCAAACCCGATCATAGCGCTCTATGATTGAACCCCATGACGACCTCTCTTCCGATCCGCCAACCCTGCCCTCCCGGTGCCTGCATCTGCGAGCGTGAGCAGCTGCTGGAAACCCCCGGCACGGACCTGCGCATCCTGAGCCTGACCCAGTCGGAAGAGAAGCGCCTGATCGAACGCCTGGAAAACCTCCAGAGCCTGAGCGACCTCGAGCGTCTGCAACGCCGGATGTACGAGCAGTTGGGCCTGCGCGTGGAGATCGTTCCGGGCTTCAATGAAGTGCGCACCATGCGCGGCATCAACATCACCCTCGGCGAACTGCCGGGCCTGTGCCGTAAAACCCGTCAGTCGATCCCGGCGGCAATTCGTCGAGGGCTGGAGAAGCATCCGGAAGTCGCCTACGAGCTGCTCAATGCCAACGACTTGTTGCGTGATGCCTGATGGCTTGCTCCGTTATCCCGATACGTTCGCTCGAATGCCCTGAAACAGGATCAGCGGTCGTACGCGCGACACGGTCCGCTGCTATGCCTTCTGATGGGAGAACAGGTTTCAGGCCAGCCAGGACGGAGCTGGAAACTCAGGCGTGACCGTGGCCCCGGCGCCAGCCAGGAACGCGAAGATAAAAGGTGCCAGTCCGTAGCAGGAGGTGGCAGATGTTATTCATGGTCCGTTGGTCCATCAGTCCGCAACAACGTAACAGCGCGATCGAACGTTTTCTCAAGACCGGTGGCGCCCCACCCGCAGGCGTCACCATGCTGGGGCGCTGGCATGCCGTCGGCGGCTCCAGCGGTGTGGGCATTGCCGAGGCCAGTGATCCGGTGGCGATTCAGAAGTGGGTGCTGGAATGGAGCGACCTCATGAACATGGAAGTCCACGCCGCATTGACCGATGAACAGGTGGCACCGCTGCTCGCAGCCGCGGTCGGCAAGCAATAGTCGTCCAGGCGGCGAGTGCCTCTCGCCGCCTTCCTGCTGATTCACTACGTTTTCATCCCGATCCGCCGCCGCATCTCGGCGGTAATCGTCTGCCGGGTTTTCTTCAGGTCGGCCCAGGGTTCATCGCCCACCTCGGCCAGGCGCTCATGCACAGTGTGCAGGTTCCACTGATTGGCGCCCTTGAGCTCGGCCACTTCTTCGCGAAAGACCGGCACCGACACCGGCAGCCCTTCGCGGGTGCGCACGGCGTAGGCGCAAATCGTGGTGGCGCCCAGACCGTTGCGCAGGTAATCGATGAAGATGCGCCCAACCCGGTTTTTCGGCCCCGACACCGCAGAAAAACGTTCCGGCAGCAACTTGGCCATGTGGCTGACAATCGCGTGGCTGAAGTCCTTGACCTCGTCCCAACCGTGCTTGCGGGTCAGCGGTACGACCAGGTGAATCCCCTTGCCGCCGCTGGTCTTGAGAAACGCCTTGAGCCCCAGCTCATCCAGCACCGTGAGGGTCAGCCGAGTCGCTTCAATCATGCTCTTCCAGGGCAGCGCCGGGTCCGGGTCAAGGTCGAGGACGAAGCGGTCGGGTTTGTCCAGATCGACCGATGTGGCGTTCCAGGTGTGCAGCTCCACCGTGCCCATCTGCACCGCGCCGATCAGGGCTCTGGCGTTGTTGATGACCATCATCGGTTGGCCCGTCAGTGCCTTGTCCAGGATGGCGATTCCGGGAATGGCCAGACGCTCTGCGTTTTTCTGAAAGAACAATTCGCCGGCGATGCCGTCCGGTGCACGCACCAGCGCCACCGGCCGGTCCTTGAGCTGCGGCAGGATCCACTCGGCGACGCTGGCGTAATACTCCGCCAGTTGCATCTTGGTGGTACCGCTGCTGGCATCGATCACCCGATCCGGGTGCGTGATACGCACCTTGCCCTGCCCCAGGCTGACTTGTGACGGTGCGGGTGCGTCTTGGGCGGTTGTCTTTTTAGCGGCTGCAGTTTTCATGGCTTTCGCACGCTCCTCGGTGATGCCTTCAGCAGGCTTGTCCTCACGCAGCCCATGGAACACGGCCTGGCGTACCGAGCCGTCCTTGGTCATCTCGGCAAAAGCCACTTCCGCCAGCAGAACGGGTTTGAGCCAATGCACACCCTTGGCTTCACCACCGCTGGGCGGGTTGACCACCGACGGTTTTTTCGTCTGCAGGGGCTTGAGTCGTTCGTGAATGCGCTTGAGGGTCGCCTCGTTGAACCCGGTGCCGACCTTGCCGGCATAGCGTAATTCACCGCTGTCACGGTCATGCAAACCCAGCAACAACGCGCCAAAGGCACCGCGAGAGCCTTGGGGGTCGGTGAAGCCGACCACGACGAATTCCTGTCGATGCTTGCACTTGAGTTTGATCCAGTCACTGCTGCGTCGGGACACGTAAGGTGAACCCAGGCGCTTGCCGATCAGCCCTTCTATCTGCATTTCGCAGGCGCTGTTGAGCAAGGCCTCCGGGGATTCGCCGAAGGCGTCGGAGAATCGCAATTGCGGGTTTTCATTGGGCTTGAGCACAGTCGCCAGTGCGGCCCTGCGCTCTTCGACGGGCACTTCGCGCAGGTCCACGCCGTTGAGGTAGGGCACATCGAACAGGTAGTAGACGATATTCCCGCTGCGGCCGGCATCGAACGCGTTTTGCAGCGCCTGAAAATCCGGAACGCCCTGCTCGTTCGCCACCACCATTTCGCCGTCGAGCCAGGCCGATTCCAGCCCCAATGCCGCCAACGCCTCGGCTTGCCCGGGCAATTTGTGGGTCCAGTCGTGACCGTTGCGAGTGAAGAGTTTGACCTCATCGTGGTCGATGCGCGCCATGACCCGGTAGCCGTCGAACTTGACCTCGTAGCTCCATTCGCCATCCGGAGCGGATTCGACCAGCGTTGCCAATTCGGGTTTGATCAGCTCCGGTAGACTGGCTTTGCGGGCGCCCGTCAGTTGTGGCGACTTGTCCTTGAGCGCCCTCGCCGCTGGCTTTTTGACGGGATCGGGTTTCGACTTGGCGACGATGGCGCGATCGCTGAGCACGCTGTTGGGCTCGGCGGCGACCACGTCATATTCGCTTTCAGGTCTGGCCGCGCTGTCCTGATGCTTGATCAGAAACCATTGCTCCTGCTTGCCCGGCATGTGCGTGCGCACGAGGTTCCACAGGCCGCCGAGTTTTTCCCCTAGCAGCTCGAATTTCAGCCGGCCATTGGCGTATGCCTTGGTCGGATCGTCTTGGGGAATCCACACCCCGCGGTCCCAGACGATCACCTCGCCGGCGCCGTAATGCCCTTCGGGAATGGTGCCCTCGAACGTGGCGTAATCGAGTGGATGGTCTTCGACGTGAATCGCCAGGCGCTTGACCTTGGGGTCCAGCGACGGGCCTTTCGGCACGGCCCAACTTTTCAGCGCGCCATCGAGTTCCAGGCGAAAGTCATAGTGCAGGTGCGAGGCGTCATGTTTCTGAATGCAGAACTGCAGCGCATGCGCTTTGCCTTGTCGTCGGCCTTTGGCGGGTTTGGAAACACCGGCAGGCTCTGGACTTTTTTCGAAGTTCCTCATGTTGTTGTACTTTTCGAGCGGCTTGTCCATGGCGCCCTCCACAGGGTTTATGACTGAATCAAACCGTTATAGTCATGAGACCCCGGATGAGTGCGCGAAGGTTCAGTAACCTTGCAAAACTTGCCCCGTGGTTCCGCCAAACGACAAGGCCCGGCGATTGGCCGGGCCTTGTCATTGCAGAGCTTGCGAAACACTCGCTTTTTTATCAGGTGAGCGGTTTGCGCAGCAGGATATCGACCGCGAAGACGCCCAGGACGGTCCCGGACACCCAGCGTTGGGTGCGCATGGCAGAGGGTCGCGTGGCCAGATATCCGCTGACCCGGGAGGCGGCGAGGACGATCATGCCGTTCACTGTGACGGCAATGGTGATCTGTACCAGCCCCATCTGGATGAATTGCTGGAAGGTAGACCCTGCGGAAGGGTCGATGAACTGGGGAATCAGCGCGGAATACATCAGCGCAATTTTCGGATTCAGCAGGTTCGTCACCAGCCCCATCGTGAACAGCCGTCTCGGCGAGTGAGGTGGCAGTTCGCGCGCCTCGAAGGGGGAGGTCCCCCTGGGCTTCAGCATGTTCCAGGCCAGGTAGCCCAGATAGAATGCGCCTGCGATCCTGACGAAATCGTAGGCCACTGGCACCGCCTTGAACAAGGCCGCCAGCCCCAGTCCCGCAGCCAGCAGGTAGCACACGAAGCCTAGCGCCACACCCGCCAGCGAAATCATCCCGGCCAGCCGCCCTTGGGAAATCGCCCGCGAGGTCAGGTAGACCATATTGGGACCCGGTGTCAGAACCATGCCCAAGGAGATGATGGCCACACCGGCCAGGTTTTCCAGCGCCATCATTAGCGTGCTCCTTCATTCAAAGGGGATTTGTCGGCCCGCTGGGGCTCGAGCCAGCCGAGACTGCCGCGGAACAGCGCATGCTGAGCGCGCTGTGCCACTGGCCGAACCACGATTTCGTCGACATTGACATGGGCGGGCTGATCGGCAACCCAGGCCACAACCTGGGCGACATCGTCCGCGCTCAAAGGCCGGTCGACATCATTGTAGATGGCGCTGACCCGTTCGGCGTCGCCGCGAAAACGATTCAAGGAAAACTCTGGCGTATGCACCATCCCGGGAAGCACCTCGGTGATGCGCACCGGTACGCCCTTCATCTCCAGTCGCAAGGAATGGGTCAGCGCGCGCTGAGCACTCTTGGCCGCGCAATAGCCGCCTCCCCCCTCATAACCGGCTAGCGCAGCCGTAGAGGTAATATTGACGATGCACCCTTGGGATGCAATGAGCCGAGGCAACATCAGTTGGGTCATCCGCAAAGTCCCCAGTACGTTGCTGTTGAACATGTTCGTCCAATCCTCGGCACTGGCCGTGTCTACCGCATCCAGGCCGATCGCACCGCCCGCACAGTTCACTAGCAGATCGCACTCGGAAATCTGTACCAAGTCCTCCTCTCGCGCTTGTGTCACATCCAGCACAATGGCGTGTCCGCCGGTTTCGCCGGCAATCCGCTCGAGCCGATCACCCCTGCGCGCCACAAGGAATACCCGCCAGCCACGACTGGCCAAGGTACGGCCGCATGCCTCGCCAATACCACTGCTGGCACCTGTAACAACGGCTGTTTTCAAGATTGAGCCCCCCATGACTCGGATAACTGTTCGAAGATCATCCCCACGTCACGTACCAACGCGGGGCGATCGAAGCTGCGCAGGCGAAGGCGAGTGCCAGCGCCTTCATAAACACCGCTGGCGAAGCGATCCAGGTTCTGCGGCTGAGCCCAGTACAGGGTACCCAAGCCATCGCGCGGCGAGCTGTTGCGGCGGGCGATCACCCATGCACCCCGCTCGGGGTGCAATGGCCTGCCCTCCTTGCTAAGGCTGCGCGCAAGATCCCTGTAGCGGGTAGACGCCCCTGTCTGGAGTTCCCAAGCGATCCCCAGCAGGTCGATATCCCTCACCTCTCGCCAGAGGAATGGAATTTCGGCTCCACCGACCCGGGCACCGATTTCCAGGAACAGCCATCTGTCATCCAGGTCGAACAGTTCGAGGTGGAAGACGATTTCTCGCTCAGGCGCGAAGACTGCCAGCAGTTGCTCGACGCGCCCCGCAATTCGCTGTTCGTCGTCGCCCTCCTCGAGCTCGATGCTACCCAGCGGGCTGTCCGGACCGAAATCGGCACAGCTGTTCACATAACGCGACGCCGTGACGACCACAATCCGTTGCCCATCCCACCAGCCGTCTACGTGCAGGATGGGGGCCGCGCAGTAAGCCTGGACCATCATCGGCTCCGTTGCCTGCCGGATCTGATCAAGATCCCCTGGGCCGCGAAGGAATTTTACCCCGCGACTCGCCGTGCCATAGCGCGGCTTGAGCACCAGCGGATAGCCGTGTTCGGCCGCCAGTCGCTCCACCGCTTCGCGGGAATCGGCGGGCGAGGCAGGCAGCACACCGATCGACGTTTGCCGGCCAGCGACCTCCAGCATGATGAGCTTGTCGCGGAACCGCTCGGTCCAGGCGACAAGATCTCCCGGTATCTGCCATCGCTCGCGGATAGAAGCCGCATTGAGCAGGTCGCCCTCATTAAGGGCAACCACCAGCGCCGGAACGCCATGTTGCTCGACCAAACGCTCAGCCTCGACCATGACCGCCTCAGCATCGTCCAGTGAGGCGAGCGTCGAGCTTGACGCCAGACGCTCGCTCGGCAGGGACGCGCGGGATTCGGGCGTGCAGATCGCCCGAATCTGCATTCCTGCAGGCAGTTCGTATCGGTCATAGAGCGCTTGGCAGCCGACCCAACGGTGCAAGCACAGGACATATCTCATGCCGTGGGGTCCACGATGAAGTGGACCGCTTCCACCAGTTCGTCACCGATCCGAACGGCCTCCTCGCGCGAGGAGCCTGTTGCCAGGACATACCCTGAAACGCAGTCGGCAACGGTGTCGAGCGGAGGAATCTTGTCGCCCTCATGCTTCTGGATGACGACGGCACGCTCGGCTGCACCCAGCTCGAACAGGAACGGCAGGAACACCAGTGGAGTCTCGCCTGGCTTGGTATGGCGCACATCGACATCAGGCTTGAGATCGAGCTCGACCTTTCTGACCTTGCCAGGCGTCGGTACGAAGAACTGGATCGCGGCACCCGCTATCGGCTCGGGCGACACATCCGGCAGGGTGTCGATACCCAGTGGCACCGTCAGGAACATGCGGTTCAGGTCCAGGCCGAACGCACGCCGCACCAGCTCCGGGGCACCCGAGCCCGCCAGGCGAGCGTGGGATTCGAGTACACGAGGACCTTTCGGGGTCAGCACGAACTCGCTGTGGGAAGGCCCCTCCTCCAGCTCTACGGCGTCGAGCAGGCGGCAGGTCATTTCCTTCAGCTCGCTCAGCCATTTTTTGGCCTCAGTGCTCGGCGTACTGACCTCCCACTCTACGTATTTGTCGTTCATGCGGTACTGGGAGTAACCAATCGGAAGGTGGCGACCCTTGAACGAGAAGGAGTCGACGCTGACGACCGGCCCCTCCAGGTACTCCTCGATGATGATGTGCTTGACGTCGGCATCCTGAAGCGCCTGCCAAGCCTTGGAAGCGGAGGCTTCGTCATCGCAGGGATGGATGTGCAGGCTGGCTACGCCTTCGGCTGGTTTGAGAACCGACTTGCCATGCTCTTTGACGAACGTGATGGCATCCTGCGCACTGGTGACATGGCGATAAGCTACCGGGCTCAGGTTGTGCTCGACCAGCAACTCGCGCATGGCCACTTTGTCCTTGAGCAGGCGCGCAGTCTTATAGGAAACCCCGGTGAGGCCGAAGTGATCAACCACCTTGCCCGTCGACTCGCCCGCCACTTCGGTGGTGGTAATGATGCGATCGAACGGACGTTCGCGGTGCAGGGGCTCGAGGACCTTGATAATGGCCTCGGCGTCGTCAAGCCTGGCATGCACCACTTGTTCGCAATGGGCGAGGATCTCCTGCTCGTAGTCACCCTCTTGATGCACCAGTACGACGTCGATGCCCAGTTCTTTGGCACCGTGGATTGGCGCGGGGCGGCCACCGACTACTGCGATACGCTTGTTCATGCATAAACTCCATGTCTATTGGGATGGTTTTTTGAAGCAAAGGATCAACTGCCGTACACCCTACGCAGCCAGCGCGCCTTGCCGTTGAGCAAAGGCTGGAACGCCTTGCGTCGGTGCAGCACGCGGGCATTTTTGAAAATGAAGAAGTCGCCTGGCTGCAGCACCACCTCTATACCCTGGGCGTCACGCAGGCACTGGCGCAGCAGCGCAAGAGCCTTTTCGCTGTCCAAGTCGAGCGCGGCCACGATGCCATCGTCAAAGCGCAGGCGATAACCGCCAGCGTCCTGCTCCAGCACCGGCAGCACCCTCGGCTGGCCATCGAAGCCCTCGTTGGAGGCAGGGGCACCAAAGGTGTAGGCAGCCTTCTGCAACTGGGCGATCGCCCAGGTGGGCAGCCGTGAAAGAACATGATCCACACAAACAATGTCGGTGGAGGCCCCTTCAAAGTTGCGCACGGCGGTGAAGGCCAGGAAGTTCGGCACGGCGGTCGCGACACTTCGGCTTTGATCGGCGAAGGGCCAGTTGGGGTTGTCGGTGTGCCAGAAAAACTCCACATCGGCGCCCCAGGAACTCGTGGTGCCCGCAGCCTCCGGGACCGGAACGACGTTTCTGACCAGCTTGCCGAAGTTTTCATACTCGACGGCATGCGGCCTGACACCCAGCAGTCGCAGCATGCCAAAGTGCAGCAGATCGAAATCAAGAACGCACTCGGCATTGGGCAGGAAGCCATTGCGTGGCGTCGCGATGTCCGTCGAGAGCGAAATGCCTCTGATCAGCAGCGCTTTGTGCGGGCTGGCAGGAAATGCGCGAATCGCCTCGACGATATCCCGTCCCAACACGGTGCCGAGCCAGTCCCCGCCGACTGTTCCCACACTGTCAGCGCAGTGTGGCGTTTCGGCCAGCCTCACGCGACAGTGCTCCAGCCCGGTCAGGTCGGGATCATTGACGACCATCTCCTGTACCAGCGAAGCCTCCTGAACATCCATGGCCATGACGCTCATGATTTGCGGTTCAGATATGAGGTGACCTTGGGGTCCGGACGATGGGCGAACGCCTTGGTTCGCCGGATAAACATCCCCAACGGCAGGATCAGGTAGAGCAGAACATAATCCATAGTGCGCCTTCCCTAGTGTATGAAATAGTTAATCCAGCGGTACTGTCTCGCGCCAGTCGACCGCTTCCTCAAACTGAGGCTGCTCCGATTTATCGAGATAGAAATCGCCAATCGCCAGTACATCCATATTGGTACGCATGAAGCAGCGATAAGCTTCGAACGGCGTGTTCACAATGGGCTCACCGCGCACGTTGAACGAGGTGTTGACCAGTACAGGACACCCCGAACGCTGGTAGAAGCGTTCAAGCAGCGCCCGGAACCGCGGGTTGCGCTCCCGGTCCACGGTCTGCACCCTTGCCGAGAAGTCCACGTGGGTAATTGCTGGCAGATCGCTGCGCACCAACTTGAGCAAGTCGATACCGGTAAGCCGCGCACTCTCCTGAGGGATCGCCTTGCGAATGCCCTTTGCAATGGGCGAGACCACCAGCATGTAGGGGCTTTCCTCGACGATGTCGAAGTAGTCAGCCGCTTTTTCCTCAAGCACCACGGGAGCGAAGGGCCGGAAGGATTCGCGAAACTTGATGCGCAGGTTCATGTTTGACTGGGTGTCCGAGCGGCGCGGATCACCCAGGATCGAACGGCTGCCAAGTGATCGCGGACCGAACTCCATCCGCCCCTGGAACCAGCCGATGACCCCGCCGTCCTCTATGCTGGTGCTCACCCGCTGGTCGAGCTCTTCCTGCGAAAGCCTGTGAAAAACAGCGCCGCAGGCTTCCAGTTCGTCCCTGATCTGCTCCTCACTGTACTCCGGCCCGAGCAATGCTCCGCTCATGCCATCACGCACGCCAGCAGGTAGCTCGCGGCTTGCTACGCGGCGATGCGTGCGGTCTGTCAGCAGCGCGGCGCCCAGCGAGCCACCCGCATCGCCAGCCGCCGGTTGCACCCACAGTCGGTCGAACGTTCGCTCACGCGAGATCACGCCGTTGGCTACGCAGTTAAGGGCAACGCCCCCGGCCATGCATAGCGCTGTCTCGCCAGTGAGTTCACGGGCGGTCTTGGCCAGGCGCGAAACAACGATTTCCGTGACTTTCTGCACCGATGCCGCCAAATCGAATTCGCGATCGGTAAGGGGGGCCTCGGGCAAGCGCCGGGGGCCTCCGAACAGCTGCTCAAAGGCATCGCCCGTCATGACCTGGCCCTTGATGAACTCGAACTTGGTCCAGTCGAGTCTGAAGCTGCCATCGGGCTTCACATCGATCAGATGCGAGAGGATCGTGTCGACGTAGTAAGGCTTGCCATAAGGCGCAAGTCCCATGAGTTTGTATTCGCCGGAGTCCACCTTGAAGCCGCAGAAATAGGTGAAGGCCGAGTAGAGCAAGCCCAGCGAATGGGGAAAGGACAACTCTGCGACCAGCTCGATGCCTTCTGGCTTACCGTGCCAGAGAGTGGTCGTCGCCCATTCGCCGACACTGTCGATACACAGGATCGCGGCGCTCTCGAACGGACTGGGGAAGAACGCCGATGCAGCGTGGGACTCGTGGTGGCCATGCACTTCGATTCGGCGACCGTCCCGGTCTCCCATCGCGCTGAGATGACGCACAACCTCACGGTCCATTCGGCGCTTGGTTGATAGCCATTCGCCAAGCACCGGTGCATAGGTGCGCGCTGCCGAAAACCCGGCCACGGCTGCCGTCGAGAGCACCCGACGGAACTTGAGCGCCGGGTCTTCGTAATAGGCGACATGGTCGACATCGGCCAGGTTTATACCTGCGTACGTCAGGACATACTCAATGGCCTTACGCGGAAAACCCGGGTCATGCCGGATCCGGCTGAAGCGCTCTTCCTGGGCCGCGGCGACGATCTTGCCGTCCACAACCAGAGTGGCCGCGCTGTCGTGATAAAAGGCAGAAATGCCAAGCGTAACCGTCATAGCAGCGACCTCACTTTTTCGCGAAACTTATCCAGCATTGTTTGCTCCCTGGGTGGATTGAGCGCGACGAATCCATTACGGACGCGCGCCCAAAGTTCTTCACGGTCACGTCGAGAAAATGCGCAAAGGTAGGTATCCAGACTCGCGGCAGCCCATGCCGTATGCCCGGTGGAGATGTTGTCGATGGAGTTGTGCAGATCGACGAACATCGTCGGATAGCCGTAGGCGACCAACGCCTTGTGGGTACGCCGATAACCGCCACCTACACCGGATAGCTCCATCGCCAGGTTCAGCCCGAGAATCTCCGGGCAGTAGGTTTGGGGATACCGTCCGATTGACAACCAGAACACGGGCAGCTCGAAGTCCTCGTCGTTGAAGCACGTTGCGTTGGCGTATCCAGGGTCGGCGGTGGCCGGCAACTCGCCATGTACTGCCTTGAGCAGATGGCGGTAGATAACGGGATGGTTCTGCGCCTCGATTCCGTTGCCCAACTCATCGAAAAGCGTTTCGAACAGCCGGCTGCCATACGCCGTGGAGGCTACCGCCGGGTGGGCGAACCCGGCCAGCCAAGCCCCGTCGATCATTGTCAGCGGCGCCAGGGACAGGATATCGGCGACCACCTCATCGCGAGACGGCAGCTCTTCGTCCTGCCCCAGTGCCTGGTTGGAAGCTTCATGCTGGCCCTGCAACCACTGCTGCAAGACACCGGGAGCCCAATGCTCCGGCAACGAGCAACGCCCCTTGGCGACGCCATGGGCGGCCCGGGCCAGCCAGCTCTTCACGTAGTGACCGGCATAGGACTCATCTGACGGCGCGAGCTCCATGCGCAACATGCGCGGGTAGGCCTCTCGTGGGCTCAAACTGGCGACTAACGCTTGGGGTTCAGCGTCCTCGCGAATAGCCCCGGCGAGTATTCCGTCGTCTTTCCATACCTGGAAAGCCGCAGGCTGCATGGGCGCATCGGCGTAAGGCAAGCCGCAGATCCAGCGGTGAAGAATGGCAATATCGTCGCGACTGAAGATTCGGAACATCTTGCCCCGCGGCGAAATCAGGCTGGTGAGCAGTGGACTCGATTCCGGCTTGCCCGCCCGCACGTAGGTGCTGGCGGCAAGATGATCGAGGAACGTCAAGGAGTCGTCGACCGCGAGCAAGGGCTTCATCGGCACCTTATTCAGCCGTGTCTTGTCATGGTATTGGCAAGCATCCAGCCGACGTCGGCTGATCAGGTGGCGTGCCGCCTCTCTCGGATCGAGCCAGCGCTCAAGCACATTGAGCAGTGCTCCGTTCATCTCCTCGACTTGCCAGCGCGCCCACAGGTAGCCTTGGCGTACCCCAACGTTTGCGGCCGGTCCCATCTGCCCGAGAAATTCCCGGACGGCCACTTCAGCGAGCACGGCGAGATCATCGGTATGACCGGCGGGGTCGTGACGCAAATCGAGAAATTGGCGGGTGGACGGCTCATTGTTGGCAATGAACTCGAACGCGGGCAGCAGCCCGCAATGGCGCAGGTAAAGGTTGACCCCCAGGATCTGGGCCGTCAGCGACTCCGGGAAATGCCCCAATACGACCAGGGCCGAGGCACAGTTGAAGGCTCCGTCCGAGATCCTTGGGTCGGCCACTGCTCGCAAGAGATCTTCGCCAGCATCTGCCAGCGCGTGCTGACGCAGCAATTCCTGGTAGCGCTGGATACGACTGGCCCCCGGTTGACCGGCACCCACATCCGCCGCATGGATACGCAGCGCTGCCATGGCATGGCGCGCTTCATTATTCCAGCTACCACAGACCCCATGAATCAGGTGCTGGCTGCCGATCAGAAAGGGAGCCGACTCCAGCGCCGCCTTGGCACGCAGCGCCTGGGCATCTGCTTCGTTCGTCTCGATTGCCTGTGCCAACCTTCGGAATCCGTCGCGCAATGGCCCAAGCCGTTCGCATGCCACACTCGCCAGCCCCGCCAAGGCCGTCGCGCTGGCGAAGTCGAGGTCTGCCAAGTCCGTCCCCTGCACCGCATCCAGGCACGTGCGCAGGGTGACGGGCGTGAACATGCGCCTCGCCTCTCCTCCGGTCTCTGCCCCGAGGAAACTGGAAAAAATTTGCCTATTAGTCTTCATCAGTGCATTGGATATATGGAGGAATTGTTTTTCTTCTTGGACTTTTTCTTTTTCTTGAACAAAGAACCAAGTGCCTTGCGAATTCGCTTGAACATAGAGCCTCCTAAACTTTCACTGCAGGTATCGATGAATGGTGCGTGCTGCGACATCACTGCCAAGGTCGGTAAAGTGCGCGCGATCTACGAAAAGCCATTCATCGCCCGGACGTTCTCTAAAATCATCGATCAAACTGGCAAATCGAATGCCTAAACCATGACAACCATTGGCCAAGTTATCAGCGTAATATTCCGCGACGTCGGGAACGGATATATCGCCATACAAATGCTGCCAAGTGCCAAACCGGGAAATTCGATCAAGTTCAGCGAACAGTTTCTGCTCTTCGGCGCACGGTGTTCTTGCCCAAGTCGCCAAGGGCTGGAGAACAAACGTAAGTTCCGCACCCAAGGAATCCGCGAGTCGCTTCCAAGTAGTCAGACGATTTAGGGTGTCTTGTGTGGCGCGTGCCAGAGTTTGCGAAACTGGCGGAACTTCGGTCGTTTCGGCAGGCCACTTTGGAAGTTTGCTTGGCGGCAGTTCTGCGCCATTCTCTTCAGCAATTTCATCAAACTTTTCGTAATAGTCGCCGCAGAAGTAGAACGGCGGCAGATCACCCCGAATGAACTCGGGAAGACGCGCCATGACCAGCGTATTGAAGCCCCCCATGATCACGATCTTCCGCACTTTGGGCAGTCGATGGGCATGCAGCATGAATAGCATCAATTCCTGGGTCGCATTAAAGGTATGCCCAGCAAAATTCAGCCATGGCGTACCGTCGGGATCATACGTGGACAGGCGGCTCGCTAGCGAGGCGGCATCACTGGAAGCCCCGTAACCCAAGGCTGTTGAGGCCCCGACCAGCAAATTTACCGCGGACGGCGCGCCGGCCTCCAGGGTGCCGACACTGATCAGCCGGCCTTGCGCATCATGGGCCAGGCGAAATCCGAGCCGATCGGTATTGATCGATTCCGAACGGTAGTCGGCGGCATTGAAACCCATCACATAAGGCAGGTACTGGGAACGACTGCGACTGGCGAATTGATCGTAGGCGAGCATCTGGGGTGTCAACTTCACACGTTCCAGACTGGGATCATCCAGTGCGATGCGCTTGCGTCTTTTAAACATGGCCAAGCCACTCCTTTAGCGAGAATCAGAATTCCATTTGATCAGCCAATTTTTTTCGGGGCGAACGACGCCATCAATTTCGAATCTTTAATATCGAAAGTGCGAATTGGCTAATCACGACCCACGACAAACCATGCATCATAAGTTTTGGCTATTACCAACCTAAACTGTTAGATGCATGAAAGTCGAAATCAATTAAAACCGTATGCGAGCGATAAAGTTCACATCGCAATGCGACGAGGCGGGAAATTCAGTGATGACTGTAGCGAGGTACAATATGAAGGTATTGCATGCTGCAATACGGCGATATGGATAGCTTCCATGCATTGTATCGTCCCTTTACTTTTATTCTTCTCGGCCCCTCAGAGGGGACTCGTGCGAACGATTCTAGACATTGAATCCCAGATGTCAAATGAAAGTACCTGCATTTCATCTATTGGGAAAAAATATTCATGAACGGGTGTGCAAAATCAACAACCCCTTTGAATACCCGGCCATTAATGCCATTAAAATGACAGCATTTATGGAAGCCAGGTTCTGCCGAACAGACGGGTTTATGCAAGGACACCTCAATGAATAAAGGCGGAACCACACGCCCCCTGATTAACGAACGCCATTTCCGTAGGGGAGCTGGCGCAGGCTGCAATCTTTTGAATTTCAGCGGTTCCGAAAATGCTAAAGATCAAAAGGGAGCACGTTCAGGCCGTGCCGCCCTTGGCCTGTTGCTCCAGGTGCAGCTGCAACTCGGGATCGATCTTCAGCGCAGCCGCCAATTCATCCAGATAATTGCGTTCGGCGTCCTGCTGATCATCCACCAACATCACGCTGGCCAGGTACATCTCGGCGGCCATGCCCGGATCCTGAGCGGACTGCGCCACATCGGCAGCATCCAGTGGCCGGGCGACTTCGTCATCGAGCCATTGCTGCAGCTGCGGATCGTCGGTATGGCGGCCGATTTCGGTGCTGATCATTTGCTTCTCGGCATCATCGATGCGCCCATCGGCCTTGGCGGCGGCGATCAAGGCACGGAGGATGGCGTGGCTGTGGTCTTCGATTTCCGGGCCAGACAACAGATCAACGGTGCGCGGCGCCTGTTGTGGTGCCGAGGCCTGGCTGCGTTGCCAGGCCTGATACGCCTGGAACGCCATCATCCCCAAAGAGGCCAATGCTGCGTAGTTGGTACCGCCCGATCGCGTTTGCGTCGAACCGCCCACGGGTGAACCGCCGCCCAGCAGCCCCCCGAGCAAACCGCCCAGGCCTCCGCCCGCACTGGCACCCGCGCCGCGCCCTAACAGACCACCAAGCAACCCGCCAAGATCGCCCAAACCTCCTTGAGCTGACGCCGCACCGCCACCTTGTTGCGACGGCGAGCCCTGACCGGCCCGCAGTAATTGTTCGAGCAGATCGCTGGTGTTCATGACGACATCCTCATCAATGGGCGAAAGTCAGTCAGGCAACAATAGCCCTCGTCGGACATTACGCCAGCGCCGTCTGGCTGACATTAAAAGGCGCCCGCTCACACTCCTGACAGAAACTGACACTGCCTCCTTTTATGCTGCGTCCACCTTGAATGGAGCAGCCCTATGATCACTCCCCGTTACATTTTGCTTTTCGTGGAAAACCCCGCCATCAGTGCACGATTCTATGAGTTTCTGCTCGAACGCAAGCCCGTGGAAGAGTCGCCGACCTTCGCTCTGTTTGTCCTGGATGGCGGCTACAAGCTGGGACTCTGGTCGCGGCACACCGCCGAACCTGCGGTGGGTGCGACGGGCGGCGGGACCGAACTGGCGTTCCCGGTGGAAACCGCCGAACAGGTCGATGCCCTGTTTGCCGATTGGAGCGCTCTCGGGCTGACCATGGTGCAAACGCCAACAGAGCTCGACTTCGGTCGTACCTTCGTCGCGCTTGACCCGGATAACCATCGGCTGCGCGTGTTCTACCCCTCACTGAGCTGACACCCGTCGCGACATCGGTCAACGCTCAATACGTGCCCCGGAGATTTCCGGGGTATTTTTTTGCGCGGCGTCTAAGATTCAAAGGTGGTGAACCTTATCCCCGAAAATCCGGTCGATACCTGCTACCCGACCCGGTTTGCCGACGCCCTCAACAGGAGGGTGATAACCGGCTTGCTTCACTTTCTGGAGAACGCCCCCGTGATATCCGCCGTACACATCGCCAGGCTCAAAGCGTGGGGCGCCCATGGTTTTACCGCCACCGGCGTGGTCACTGCCTTCCTCGCGACCCTCGCCTTGCTGGAGAACCAACCCACCAATTGCCTGCTGTGGCTGGGCGTGGCGCTGATCGTCGATGGCCTGGACGGCGCACTGGCGCGCAAGGTCAATGTGCAGTCGGTGCTGCCAAGTTTCGACGGTTCGATCCTCGATCTGGTGATCGACTACCTGACCTATGTGTTTATCCCGGCGCTGTTCATCTACCGTTACATCCCGTTGCCGGACTACACCCTGCTGCTGACCGTGTCGCTGATTCTGGTGTCGTCGCTGTTTTGCTTCTGCAACGTCAACATGAAGAGCAAAGACAACTACTTCCAGGGCTTCCCCGCCGCGTGGAACGTGGTTGCGCTATGCCTGTACATCATCGATCCGTCGCCGTGGATCACCTTGCTCACGGTCATCGGCCTGGCACTGTTGACCGTGACCCGAATGAAGTTTTTGCACCCGTTCCGCGTGCGTCGATTCATGCCGATCAACATTGCCGTGACGGCCATCTGGCTGCTGTGCAGCTTGTCGCTGGTGGTCAACCACCCGGTCATCAACCCGCTGGTGATGGGCCTGTGGCTGCTGATGTCGGCGTACTTCCTGGGAATCTGCATCTGGCGCACCGCGCTGGAGTGGTTCGACAGCTCGCGGCTCAAGTAGGCACTGCGATCATGCCCATCCATATCGTGCGACTCGGTTCACCCCGCTCCGCCAACGAAGGCCTGCGCCTGGGCACCGTACGCCGCCCGCCTCGTGGCGTGCCGAAGGCCGAATTTGCCAGTCGTGATTTTTATGATGTGTGGCAACCGCTGCTGTCTCCCAGCCCCGAGTTGGTGGCCGAAGCCAAAGCGGCAGACGATGCCAAAGCCTGGGAGGCCTTCAAGCGCAAGTTCAAGGCCGAAATGAACCATCCCGCACCCAGCCAGTTGCTCGACCTGCTGGCCGCCCTCTCCCATCAAACGTCGCTGGCCGTGGGGTGTTATTGCGAAGACGAGGCGCACTGCCACCGTTCCGTATTACGGGAACTACTGGCGGCACGGGGCGCACAGATTGTTTAAATAAGATAAGCACCACAAATCCCCTGTAGGAGCGGGCTTGCTCGCGAAGGCGCCCCTGAGACTGATCATGGTCAATAATTAAAAGATTGAGATGTATTGAACGACCACCGTCTGCTCATTTACCCACGGGAGGTTTGTCATGTCTGGTCAATCGCGTTTCATGCTGGTCGTCTCACCCCTGATGGAACACAGCCCCGCCTTCGACCGGGCCGCGGCGCTGGCCAAGGCCGAGAGTGCGGCCCTGCACATCGTGGCCTTCGACTATCTGGAAGGCCTGGCGACCGCCAGCCTGGTCAACGAAAAGGCCCTGGAACAGATGCGCCTGGGGTACGTCGAGCGCCACCGTCAGTGGCTTGAGGAACAGGCCCGCCCCTTGCGCAAGATCGGTGTGCACGTCACCACCGAGGTGGCCTGGGTCGAACATCCGCTGGAGGAAATCCTGATTCACCTCAAAGAGCAGCCGATGGACGTGCTGATCAAGGCGCTGGAACATCAATCGCGGCTGTCGCGACTGGTGTTTACCCCTCTCGACGTGCATCTGCTGCGTGAGTGCCCGGTGCCGCTGCATTTCGTCAGCCATGCCAAGCATGCATTGCCGCGCAAGATCGTCGCGGCGGTCGATCCCTTCCATCGTGATGATCAATACAAAAGCTTCAACGACCGGATTCTGCACGAAGCATCAAAACTGGCGAGCGCCTGCAATGCCGAGCTCGATGTGGTCTACGCCTATGACCCTTCATCCATCAGCGCGGACGAATTCAACTTCGATAACGGTTCGGCGTTCTTCACTTCCGGCAAGGCCAAGACCCTGTTCGACTTCCAGGAGGACGCCTTCAACGAACTGGCCGCACGCAACGGCATCGCGCCGGAACAACGACACATGATCATGGGCAATCCGACCAAGGTGCTGACCCGCTATGCCGATACCTATGACGTCGACGTGATTGTCATGGGCCGGATCGGCCATCGCGGCATGGGCCGGTTGATCGGCAGCACGGTGGAACATGTGTTGTACAAAATGCCGTGCAGCGTGTGGGTGGTGTACACCGAGCGGCTGGATGAGTAATTGCGCCCGCATGCGGTCCCCTGTAGGAGCTGCCGAAGGCTGCGATCTTTTGATTTTGATTCTCGACGACCTCCAGATCGCAAAAGATCAGGATCAAAAGATCGCAGCCTTCGGCAGCTCCTACATGGACCGCGTCAGAGGTTTAACGCCGTGTGATCACCACCTCCAGATATTCACTGGGCACCACCAGCGACCGCTCTCCCGCTCGATTCAGGCGATTGAGCAGTTCGGTCAGGTCGCTTTCCAGCGCCGCGCCCCCTTCGGGTGGCAGGGTCGCAAAGGCCTTGTGAACCGGGCCATACCAGGTGCGGAAAATGTCGATGAAATGGGCGGCCGAGCGGTAGCGGAAGTTGAATAACCGCCGTGTCACCTGGAGTAGAAAGTCGCGCTGATCGAACTGCGAGTGCAACCAGGCTTCGGAGCCCCAGTTGGAAGGCGGTTGAGCCCCCACGGGTGGCGGCATGTGGCGACCCAGGGTCTTGAACATCTGGCCGACGAAGCCTTCAGGCGTCCAGTTGGCAAGGCCGATCCGCCCGCCAGGACGGCACACCCGCGCCAGTTCCGCGGCGGCCTTGGGCTGATCCGGGGTAAACATCACGCCGAAGGTCGAGAGCACGGCATCGAAGCTGGCGTCTTCGAACGGCAGGGACTCGGCATCGGCCACCTGAAAGGTCACGTCCAGGCGCTCGGCCCGGGCGCGGTCTTCACCCCGTTCAAGCAGCTTGGCCACGTAGTCGGTGGACGTGACCTTGCAGCCCCGACGCGCGGCGGCGAGCGTTGCGTTACCGTTGCCGGCGGCGACGTCCAGCACGAGCTCATCACAGAGCAGGTCGCAGGCTTCGGCCAGTTGTTCGCCGACAATCTGTAAGGTGGTGCCGATCACGGCGTAGTCGCCGCTGGCCCACGCAGTCATCTGACGGTTTTTCAGGGCAGTGAGGTCAATGGGTGTGCTCATGAAGTCAGCTCCATCGCAGGTTGGCCCGGCTTACTCCGCCGTGGTGGGATCGATGATGCTCATGACTCGGGAAACGCTGTTGATAGGAAAACCACCCTGTTTGGCGTGCTCCCTGATGAGTTCTTCATTCGGCGCGATGTACACGCAATAAATCTTGTCGCCAGTGACGTAACTCTGCTGCCATTGCACTTCTGGCCCCAACCCGCGCAACACATCGCAGGATTTTTGCGAGATCGCTTTGAGTTCCTGTTGCGGCAGTGCGCCGGCCCCCGGAAGCTCGCGCTCAATAATGAACTTAGGCATGACAATCTCCCTTGCATGATCGTGATGGCAGAGTCGAGAGTGACCCCGTCCACAAACTAAAGCTCCCGGATACGTATCCGTCCTGCCCGGTCGTCCGGCAGTCCCACGAAATGCACCGCTCTCCGATGCATGGTCGCCCCTCCGTAACGCCGCATTAACAGGTTGGCTTGCGTCGCCGAAACGGGTTACACCGCAGGCGCCTTGGCCTCTTTCAGCAGCTGCTGAATCAATTGCTCCTGAGTCTCGTAACGGCCCTCGCCAAAGTGGCTGTAACGCACCTGCCCCTTGGCATCGATCAGGTAATGTGCGGGCCAGTACTGGTTATCGAAGGTGCGCCAGATCGTGTAGTTGTTATCGATCGCCACCGGGTAGGTGATGCCCAGTTTTTTCACCTGATCGCGGACGTTGTCGATGATGCGTTCGTAACCGTATTCAGGGGTGTGCACGCCGATCACCACCAAGCCGTCCTTCTGATATTTCTTCGCCCAGTCCTTCACGTAGGGCAAGGTGTGCTGGCAGTTGATGCAGTCATACGTCCAGAAGTCCACCAGCACCACTTTGCCACGCAGGGCATCGTTGCTCAGCGCTGGCGAGTTGAGCCATTCGACCGCGCCGGAGAGTGACGGCATCACACCTTTGGCCGAGTCCACGCTCGAGTCGGCCTTGACCTTGCTGACCAGGTAATCGACCACTTTCGGCACGGTTTCCAGCACCTGCCGTTCCACCGTGGTAACGCCTTCGGACGAGGTGCCCGCAAGCAGCCTGTTGTCGGTTCCGGTGGCGATGACCGCCGCCGCGACCAACACCGCAGCACCGGCACCGCGACGCAGCCAGCCGGTGACTGGAATCGACGGTCTCAAGCGATTGACCAGGCCGCGACCGGCAAAGACCAAGGTGCCCAGGGACAACGCGCTGCCCAGGCCATACGCCACCAGCAACAGGCTGGCCTGGGCGTTGGCGCCTTGCAGCATCGCGCCGGTGAGGATCACTCCGAGGATCGGCCCGGCACACGGTGCCCAGAGCAGCCCCGTGGCGACGCCGATCATCACCGAGCCCAGCGGGCCGGACATTTTGCGGGTGTCGGGGTCGAGGCGATTGCCCAGCAGCACCAACGGACGCGCCAGCCAGCCGCCGATGCGGACGGAGATCAGCGACAGTGCAAACAGCACCATCACGATCAGCGCCACATGGCGGCCGGTGTTGTTGGCTTGTACCACCCAGTCACTGCTGACCACGGCCAGGCTGGAGATCAGGGCGAAGGTCAGGGCCATGCCGCCGAGGGTGAGCAGGATCGAAGAGCGTGTGCGTTCAACACCGGCAAACAGAAACGGCACGACCGGGAGGATGCAGGGGCTGAGGACGGTCAAAATGCCGCCCAGGAATGCGATGAGAAACATGGGATTACCTTGAGAGTACGAGTCCCATGTGGGAGCGAGCCTGCTCGCGATAGCGATCTGACGGTCACATAGAGGTTGAATGTGCTGCCGTCATCGCGAGCAGGCTCGCTCCCACACTGGAACCGTGGGGGGATACAGAGGACTCAGTTGTTTTCGTTGCAGTCATCCGCGAATTTACGGTAGTCCAGCACCTGGGTCTTGCCCTGGGAATCCAGGTAGGTCATCCGGGCATTCACAATCCCGCAGGAAGGCGTGGTGTCCTGTTTCATCGACAGCACTTTCTGGATGTCCAGGTACGTGCCGTAGTTGTAGGTTTGGGGGGTAACGTCAGCTTCGGCCCGGGCCGACAAAGTGCAGATGTTCAGGGCGGCAAACAGGCAGGCGGCGTAGACGGCTTTGGTGTTCATGGTGGTTTCCTGAAGGCTTCAATGGGGCAATCGTTGATTGAGCCGAGGCGGTTGGGTCTGCCTCGATGGAACCTATTAGAAGCCCGGGAGGTATCCCGTCTGTGTCCGGAACAAGCGCGGAGACATCGCTACGTATCAGCGCCGGCTCGCGATACACAGCGATACAAAACCCCCTGAAATCGGCTGTTTTTGCCTCCCCGTGTATCCGCCGATACGCCAGATACACTGCAATACAAACGGCGGCGGGCGAGCGGGCCCAGGCCCGATAGACTGCATCACCACTCCACTCAAGAGGCTTGGCCCCATGGAACACGTCGATCACATTCTCATCGTGGACGATGACCGCGAGATCCGGGAACTGGTAGGCAACTACCTGAAGAAGAATGGCCTGCGCACCACCGTGGTGGCGGATGGACGGCAGATGCGCGCGTTTCTGGAGACCACGCCGGTGGACCTGATCGTGCTCGACATCATGATGCCGGGCGACGATGGCCTGCTGCTCTGCCGCGAGCTGCGCGCCGGCAAACACAAGGCCACGCCGGTGCTGATGCTCACCGCGCGCAACGATGAAACCGACCGCATCATCGGCCTGGAAATGGGCGCCGACGATTACCTGGTCAAACCGTTCGCCGCCCGTGAATTGCTCGCCCGCATCAACGCCGTGCTGCGGCGTACGCGGATGCTGCCGCCCAACCTGGTGATCACCGAAAGCGGTCGCCTGCTGGCGTTCGGGCGCTGGCGCCTGGACACCTCGGCCCGGCATCTGCTGGACGAGGACGGCACGATGGTCGCCCTCAGCGGCGCGGAATATCGCTTGCTGCGGGTATTCCTGGATCATCCTCAGCGGGTGCTCAATCGCGACCAGTTGCTCAACCTGACCCAGGGCCGCGACGCCGACCTGTTCGACCGCTCCATCGATTTGCTGGTCAGCCGCTTGCGTCAGCGCTTGCTGGACGACGCCCGGGAACCGGCCTACATCAAGACCGTGCGCAGTGAAGGTTATGTGTTTTCCCTGCCGGTGGAAGTGCTCGGTGCGCCGTCATGAACCTGGCGCAGCACTGGCCCCGCACGCTGGCCTCGCGGTTGTCGCTGATTTTCCTGATTGGCTTGATCCTCGCTCAGGCACTGTCCTTTGGCGCTCAGTACTACGAGCGTTACGAGAGTTCGAAAAACACCATGCTGGGCAACCTGGAAACCGACGTCTCGACCTCGCTCGCCATCCTCGACCGCTTGCCCGCCGACGAGCGCGCGAACTGGCTGCAACGTCTGGAACGCGCCAACTATGGCTATCTGCTGAATGAAGGCTCGCCGGGCACGCCCATGGCGTCCAGCGATGTGCCGATTGCAGTGATCTCGATTCAGGACGCCATCGGCCATGATTACCCGCTGACCTTTACCGACATCCCAGGCCCGAAGAAACACTTCCAGGCCCACCTGACACTGAAGGACGGCAGCCCCGTCACCATTGACGTGCGGCCTTCGATGGTGCCGTTGTCGCCATGGTTACCGGCGGTATTGCTGGGGCAACTGGCGCTGCTGATCGCCTGCACCTGGCTGGCCGTGAGAATCGCCATCCGTCCCCTCACCCGCCTCGCCCAAGCGGTAGAAACCCTCGACCCCAACGCTCACGCCGTGCACCTGGATGAAAAGGGCCCGACCGAAGTCGCCTACGCCGCCCGGGCGTTCAATGCGATGCAAGCGCGCATTGCGGCCTATCTCAAGGAACGCATGCAACTGCTGGCGGCGATTTCCCACGACCTGCAAACCCCGATCACACGCATGAAACTGCGTGCCGAATTCATGGACGACTCCAGCGAAAAAGACAAACTGTGGAACGACCTCGGCGAGATGGAACACCTGGTGCGCGAAGGCGTGGCCTATGCCCGCAGCATTCATGGTGCCACTGAGGAAAGTCGCCGCACCGATCTGGATTCGTTCCTCGACAGCCTGGTGTTCGACTATCAGGACATGGGCAAAGCGGTGCAGCGGGGCGGCAAAAGCGCAGCCGTGATTAACACCCGGCCGCATGCCTTGCGACGGGTGCTGGTGAACCTGGTAGACAACGCACTGAAGTTCGCCGGCGCGGCAGAGCTGTGGGTGGAAACGAAGGCGGACGGCGGCTTGTCGGTGAAGGTGATGGACCGTGGGCCGGGGATTGCCGAAGAGCAATTGGCGCAGGTGATGGAGCCGTTCTACCGCGTGGAGAATTCGCGTAATCGCAGCACCGGCGGGACCGGGTTGGGGTTGGCGATTGCGCAGCAATTGGCTATCGCGATTGGAGGATCGTTGAGGTTGAGCAATCGCGAGGGCGGTGGGTTGTGTGCAGAGCTGACGTTACCGGTGTAGCGAGCACAGTAAGCGACAACACCACGAATCCAATGTGGGAGCGAGCCTGCTCGCGATGGCGTAGTGTCAGCCAACATCGATGTTGGATGTGCTGGCCTCATCGCGAGCAGGCTCGCTCCCACAGGGATATTGGGTGGTTGGGGGATTGCGTGCGGTCAGGCTGCTATGCCGGTCACCCCTTCCCCGTGCATCTGCCGCAACAACGCCAACCCACTGTCAATAAACTCCGGCGACCCAACCATCCCCGCCTCCATCGCCAGCCCTTCCAGCTGCGCTCGGCCATTTAGCTGAGGAAACTCTCCGATCCGCTGCAACAACCGCCACGCCAACGGGCTCAATTCGGAGAAACGCACACTCCAGTCTTCGGCCCGACGAACCAACAGCAACGTCGGCTGAGCCGGCAACGCTTGCGGGCGGTAATCCGGCCCCACCCATTGCACCGGCCAGCCATACGCCAACGGCCAGGCCAGCGGCGAAACCTGCAACGGTCGATCCAGCAGCAACCCGGCATCGCTGGCTGGAAACGGCTCGGCCCCGGATTGTTGCAGCACCATTTCGACCCATTCGTAATGCGCCAGCTCGACCATGAATGGCGGCCACGGTCCATCGCTCAACGCCAGCGGCTCAGTGGCCAGGAACTCGACAAACTCCCGGGCGATCTCGCCGAACTTTGGCGTTTGAGCACGGTGGTCCCGCAGGAAGATCCGCACCAGAGAACGCCAGTCACCGTCGCCCAGTATCTTCACCAATACTGGAAAGGTGCTACTGAGCAACGACGACAGGTTCGAGAACACCAGGTCGCGATAAACCTGCACCCGCGCCACGTCCATCCCGGCGGGCGGCGCGCAGTGGTCGGGGTCGCGCAGGTAGCGAGTCAATGTGTCTTGCTGCTGATACAGCGTCGGCTTATCCACGGTTCGACGCCTCCTCTTGCAGTCGGCGAATGGTCTGCAACTCGCTCACCAATTCAGCGAACGCCGGGTAATTGAAGTCCCGTTCAAGCAACGTCGGTTGTACACCGAACCGCGCATACGCCTCGG
The DNA here is from genome assembly GCF_963970905.1 of Pseudomonas sp. EL_65y_Pfl2_R96. NCBI lineage: Bacteria > Pseudomonadati > Pseudomonadota > Gammaproteobacteria > Pseudomonadales > Pseudomonadaceae > Pseudomonas > Pseudomonas sp. EL_65y_Pfl2_R96. The sequence continues at coordinate 61,138 of NZ_CAXAQH010000026.1, forward strand.
CCAGCAGCGACCAGACCACCGGTTTGACCGAGGCGCCGTGGGTGTCGATCTTCAAGGTGTCTGTCTCGTCAAAATGCCCGGCCACATGCATCGCGACCACTCTCCCCGCGTCGACGCCGGCCAGAAACATGTGCGGATCAAAACCGTGATTGATCGAGTTGACGTAGACATTGTTGACGTCCAGCAGCAGGTCGCAATCGGCTTCACGCAACACGGCGTTGGTGAACGTCAGTTCGTCCATGTCCTGCTGCGGCGCAGCGTAGTAGGAGACGTTTTCCACCGCCAGACGCCGACCGAGGATGTCCTGGGACTGGCGAATTCGGGCGGCGACGTGGTGCACCGCTTCTTCGGTAAACGGCAACGGCAGCAGATCGTAAAGATGCCCGTCATCGCTGCAGTAGCTCAGGTGTTCGCTGTACAGCGGCACCTTGTAGTGATCGAGGAAAACCCGCACCTCTTGCACAAACCCGACGTCCAGCGGCGCCGGCCCGCCCAACGACAAGGACAAGCCGTGACAGGACAACTGATAACGCTCGGCCAGGGCGCGAAACGCCGCGCCGTGAGCGCCGCCGACGCCGATCCAGTTTTCCGGCGCGACTTCCAGAAAGTCGAAAGCGCCCTCCGGGGCCGCTTGCAGGTCCTTGATCAAACCGCGGCGCAAGCCTAGCCCGACGGTCGCCGGTGCTGATGTGAGGGGAATCTGCATGGTGTCGATCTCATCCGGTCTGGTCCGGTCTCCAGCGCCTGAACACTCAGTGCCGGCCGGCAGGCCCAGTTAAGCGACGCGGTGTGTCGGGGCTGTGTGCGCAAACGGCCATTTTTCAGAGAACTGTATCGGACAGGCAGCCAGATACAGTGGGATACACGAACTAGACTTGTTGATTACCCCCGAAGGGGGAGCCAGGACGCGGGTATCGTCCTGTTCATTCCCACGATCACCGCCCAGAGGGGCATGCCTCGACAAACAATGCCTGCGGACCGTGATCCTGCTGAAGGAGCACACATGATGGACGAGGCCAGACTCAATGATTTCATGGGCAAACTGGTAAACGACATGGGCGGCGCGGCGATGCTCGCCAACGTCATCCTCGGCGAAGAGCTCGGCCTGTACCGGGCCATGGCCGACAGTCAGCCAGTCACCCCCGAAGCACTCGCCGCGAAGACCGGCTGCAACACCCGCCTGCTGCGTGAATGGCTCAGCGCCCACGCCGCCTCCGGTTACATGGAACACCACAACGGCCAGTTCCGCCTGCCCGAAGAGCAAGCCCTGGCGCTGGCGATCGAAGATTCACCGGTCTATGTGGCCGGCGGTATCGGCGTGGTTGCGTCGTTTTTCCATGACAAGGACAAACTGGTCAACGCCATGCGCGGCAACGGTGCCCTGCCCTGGGGCGATCACCATCCGTGCATGTTCAGCGGCACGGAACGCTTCTTCCGCCCAGGGTACAAGGCGCATCTGGTCAGTGAATGGCTGCCGGCCCTCGATGGGGTGGTCGCCAAACTGGAGGCCGGCGCGAAGGTGGCAGACATCGGCTGCGGCCACGGCGCCTCGACCGTGATCATGGCCCAGGCATTCCCGGATTCGCGGTTCGTCGGTTTCGACTACCACGCACCCTCCGTCACTGTCGCCACCCAGCGCGCCGAAGAAGGTGGGGTGGCCGGCCGGGCGAGGTTCTTCCAGGGCACCGCCAAGAGCTATCCGGGCGACGACTATGACCTGATCTGCTACTTCGACTGCCTGCACGACATGGGTGACCCGGTCGGCGCCGCGCGGCATGCCTATGAATCGCTCAAACCCGACGGCACGGTGCTGCTGGTGGAGCCTTTCGCCAACGACACCCTCGACGAAAACACCACCCCGGTGGGACGGCTGTTCTACGCCGCCTCGACCTTTATCTGTACGCCTAACTCGCTGTCCCAGGAAGTCGGCCTCGGGCTCGGTGCCCAGGCGGGCGAAGCACGGTTGCGCAAGGTCTTCACCGAGGCGGGGTTCACCCAGTTCCGGCGGGCCACGGAAACGCCGTTCAACCTGATACTGGAGGCGCGGAAATAGAGGCAGGCCATCTGCCCGGGTGATCCGCCAGCAACTGGCGAAACCCAATTCCTGTGGGAGCGAGCCTGCTCGCGATGGCGGTGTGTCAGGCAGTATCTATGTTGAATGTGCCGCCCCCTTCGCGAGCAGGCTCGCTCCCACAGGGGAATGTTGTCATCGCGCGGAGAGGCGCTCGCCGAGGTTTTCGGCCTTGAGAATATCGAACAGCGCCTGCGCCGCCGCCGACAGTTCATGCCCCGTCGTCAGCACTCCGATCGCCCGCTCCACCACCGGATCGCGCAGGGTAATGCAACGCGCGCCCAGCTCGCGCATCTGCCCGGCGCACAACGCTGGCACCGCGCTCACGCCCAATCCGCTGGCCACCATCCGCCCGACCGTCGCCAACTGATGACTTTCAAACTCCACCGGCAATTTCATGCCCCGCGACTGCAAGTGCTCTTCGAGCATCACCCGCACCGTGGACGGTCGCTGCAAGGTAATGAACGGTTCCTTGAGCAAGGTCTGCCAATCGATATCGCCCAGGTCCGCCAGCGGTGAATCAAGTGGCACCACCGCCACAAACCGGTCGATGTACAACGGCGTGAACACCAGCGACGAACTCTGGGTCGGTTCAAACGCCACGCCCAATTCCACCTGGCGGTCGCGAACCATTTCCAGCACCTGCTCGTTGATCACGTCGTTCACCGTGACGTTGACCTTGGGATAACGCGCGCGAAAGGTCTTGAGGATCGGCGGCAGCAGGTTGCCGGCAAACGACGGCATCGCCGCCAGGGTCACGCGGCCACGCTGGAGGGTGAAGCGTTGCCGGAGTTCATCCTCGGCGTTGTCCCAATCCGCGATCAACCGGCGAGCCAATGGCAGCAGCGATTCGCCTTCCGCGGTCAGTGCGACGTTGCGGGTATTGCGCGTGAACAGGCGCCCGCCCAGGCCCTCCTCCAGCGCCTTGATGGTCAGGCTCAACGCCGACTGGGACAGGTGCAGCCGCTCGCAAGCCACGGCAAAACTCAAACTCTGGGCCACGGCCAGAAACGCACGGATCTGTTTAACGGTCATGGCCACTGCCTCCAACGTCATACGCACTCAATGCAGGAGCTGCCGAAGGCTGCGATCTTTTGATCTTGATTCTCGACGAACGCCAGATCGCAAAAGATCAAAATCAAAAGATCGCAGCCTGCGGCAGTTCCTACAACTAGTGAGTTTTATCTATCAATCAACCTTAAAAATCAACTTAACAAATAAATCCTCCAGCGCGACACTCCCTCCCCATCCGGCTAGCCAGCCGCCCACAAAGAATAAAAGAGGTGCATATGGCAGGGTTCGACAAGCGCGTGTATTCCTATGAGGAAGCGATGGCCGGTCTTGAAGACGGCATGACCGTGATCTCCGGCGGCTTCGGCCTGTGCGGGATTCCGGAAAACCTCATCGCCGAGATCAAGCACCGAGGCACGCGCGACCTCACCGTAGTGTCCAACAACTGCGGCGTCGACGGTTTCGGCCTCGGTGTGCTGCTGGTAGACCGGCAGATCCGCAAAGTGGTGGCCTCCTACGTCGGCGAAAACGCACTGTTCGAAAAGCAGCTGCTGAGCGGCGAAATCGAAGTCGTCCTGACCCCCCAAGGCACCCTCGCCGAAAAAATGCGCGCAGGCGGTGCCGGCATCCCGGCGTTCTTCACCGCCACCGGCGTCGGCACTCCGGTGGCCGAAGGCAAGGAAGTGCGGGAATTCAAGGGTCGCAAGTACCTGATGGAAGAATCCATCACCGGTGACTTCGCCATCGTCAAAGGCTGGAAAGCCGACCATTTCGGTAACGTGGTCTATCGCCACACCGCCCAAAACTTCAACCCGCTGGCCGCCACCGCCGGCAAGATCACCGTGGTCGAAGTCGAAGAAATCGTCGAACCCGGCGAGCTGGACCCGTCGCAGATCCACACCCCTGGCATCTACGTCGACCGGGTCATTTGCGGCACGTTCGAGAAGCGCATCGAACAGCGCACCGTGCGTAAGTGATCCCCTGCCCCCGGACCGAATGAAGGAATAACAACAATGGCACTTTCCCGCGAACAAATGGCTCAGCGCGTCGCCCGCGAAATGCAGGACGGCTACTACGTGAACCTCGGCATCGGCATTCCGACCCTGGTCGCCAACTACATCCCCGAAGGCATGGAAGTCATGCTGCAATCGGAAAACGGCCTGCTCGGCATGGGCGCCTTTCCGACCGATGCCGAAGTCGACGCCGACATGATCAACGCCGGCAAGCAAACAGTGACCGCGCGAATTGGCGCCTCGATTTTCTCGTCCGCCGAATCGTTCGCGATGATTCGCGGCGGCCACATCGACCTGACCGTGCTGGGCGCGTTTGAAGTGGACGTCGAAGGCAATATCGCCTCCTGGATGATCCCTGGCAAACTGGTCAAGGGCATGGGCGGCGCGATGGACCTGGTGGCCGGTGCGGACAATATCATCGTCACCATGACCCACGCCTCCAAGGACGGCGAGTCGAAACTGCTGCCCCGTTGCAGCCTGCCGCTGACCGGTGCCGGTTGCATCAAACGCGTGCTGACCGACCTGGCCTACCTGGAAATCCACAACGGCGCGTTCATTCTCAAGGAACGCGCGCCAGGCGTGAGCGTCGAGGAAATCGTCGCCAAGACCGCGGGTAAACTGATCGTGCCTGACCACGTCCCGCAAATGCAGTTCGCTGCCCAGTGAGGAATCCTTCCATGCAAGAAGTCGTGATTGTTGCCGCCACTCGCACTGCCATCGGCAGCTTCCAGGGGGCGCTGGCGAATGTATCCGCGGTTGACCTCGGTGCTGCGGTGATCCGTCAACTGCTGGCGCAGACCGGGCTGGACCCGGCGCACGTCGATGAAGTGATCATGGGCCAGGTGCTGACCGCCGGTGCCGGGCAGAACCCCGCGCGCCAGGCCGCGATCAAGGCTGGCCTGCCCTTCGCCGTGCCGGCCATGACCCTGAACAAGGTCTGTGGTTCGGGCCTCAAAGCGCTGCATCTGGCGGCGCAGGCGATTCGCTGCGGCGACGCCGAGGTGATCATCGCCGGCGGCCAGGAAAACATGAGCCTGGCCAATTACGTCATGCCCGGTGCCCGCACGGGGTTGCGCATGGGTCACGCACAGATCGTCGACACCATGATCAGCGACGGCTTGTGGGATGCGTTCAACGATTACCACATGGGCATCACCGCCGAGAATCTGGCCGAGAAGTACAACCTCACTCGTGAGCAGCAGGATGCGTTCGCGGCCGCTTCTCAGCAAAAAGCCGTGGCCGCCATCGAGGCCGGGCGGTTTGCCGACGAAATCACCCCGATCCTGATCCCGCAGCGCAAGGGCGATCCGGTTGCCTTCGCCACCGATGAACAGCCTCGGGCCGGCACCACCGCCGAATCCCTGGGCAAACTGAAAGCGGCCTTCAAGAAGGACGGTTCGGTGACTGCCGGCAACGCGTCTTCGCTGAACGACGGTGCCGCCGCCGTGCTGCTGATGAGCGCCGAAAAAGCCAAGGCCCTCGGCCTGCCGGCGCTGGCAAAAATCGCCGCTTACGCCAACGCGGGCGTCGACCCGGCGATCATGGGCATCGGCCCGGTCAGCGCCACCCGTCGTTGCCTGGACAAGGCCGGCTGGTCCATCGATCAACTGGACCTGATCGAAGCCAACGAAGCCTTCGCCGCGCAATCTTTGGCGGTGGCCAAGGATCTGGAATGGGACCTGAACAAAGTCAACGTCAACGGTGGCGCCATTGCCCTGGGCCACCCGATCGGTGCTTCGGGTTGCCGGGTGCTGGTGACGTTGCTGCATGAAATGATCAAGCAGGACGCCAGGAAAGGTCTGGCGACGTTATGCATCGGCGGAGGCCAAGGCGTGGCACTGGCCATCGAAAGAGCTTAAAAGCTTCGCGAGCAAGCCCGCTCCCACAGGGGATTTAGGTGAGGCACAGTTTTTGTGTTCACTGAAGATCAACTGTGGGAGCGGCCTTGCTCGCGAAAAGGCCCGATCAGGCAATACACCTCCCGACTCAGCCCACAAACTGCAAAATCAACCAGCTATTCGCCCCGCTGATCACCGTAAACAATCCCCACGCCAACACCCGCGTTGGCAGTCGATTCACAAACGGCCCCATGAGCTGCTGATCGTTGGTCATGCGAATCAACGGATACAACGCGAACGGCAATTGCAGACTCAACACCACCTGACTCAACACCAGCAGCTTGCCGATTGCCCCATCGCCCATCAGCCACACGCCGATAAACGCCGGGATCAGCGCCAGCCCGCGAGTGATCAACCGCCGTTGCCAGCAGGGCAGCCGCAGGTTCAGGTAGCCCTCCATGATCACCTGGCCGGCGATGGTGCCGGTGAAGGTCGAGCTCTGCCCCGATGCCAGCAACGCCACGCCAAACAGCACGCTGGCCAACGCACCGCCCACCAATGGATCAAGCAGATGATAGGCATCCTGGATGTCCACCACGTCGGTATGCCCGGTCTTGTGAAACGCCGCGGCGGCCAGAATCAGGATCGCGGCGTTGACCAGCAGCGCCAGTGCCAGAGAACCGATGGTGTCGATGCGCGCCAGTTTGACCGCGTCCTGCTTGCTGGCCAGGTCCTTGCCGATCATTCGGGTCTGCACGATCGAGGTGTGCAGATAGAGGTTATGCGGCATCACCGTGGCCCCGAGAATACCGATGGCCAGGTACAGCGGCGCTGCATCGCCGAGGGCTGAAAGTGACGGCGTAAAGCCCCGGGCGACGTCCGGCCAGTAGGGTTTGATCAGCAACAGCTCGACGAAGAAACACGCGCCAATAGTGCCCACCAGCACCAGCATGATCGCCTCCAGTCGGCGAAAGCCCCGGTTTTGCAGCGCCAATACCAGCAGCGTGTCGAACGCGGTGAGCGCGATGCCGAAGGTCAGCGAACAACCCAGCAGCAGGTGGAACGCCAGCGCACAGCCGAGCACTTCGGCGAGGTCGGTGGCGATGATCGAAATTTCCGCCAGCAGCCACTGGGTCCGTGCGGTCCGCGTGCTGTAGCGATCCCGGCACAACTGCGCCAGATCACGCCCGGTGGCGATGCCCAGACGCGAGCACAAACACTGCACCACCATCCCCGCCAGACTCGCCAGCAACACCACGAACAACAGGCTGTAGCCAAACCGCGAACCGGCCTCGATGGCGGTAGCCCAGTTGCCCGGGTCCATGTAGCCGATGGACACCAGCAAACCGGGGCCGGCAAAGCGCAGGACGCGCTTGAAGAAGGCTGCACGAGGGTCAACGGCAACCGTGCCGGCCACTTCCGGTGGGCAAAACGGCGCAGTACCGACTTTGGGCAAACTGAATTTCACACAAGCATCCGTCAACAGTTGGGAGCGCGCAGCTTAGACGTTTCGCGCACTCCGGTGTAGGCGCTCAGCGCTTGTGCAGAGAGCGCCCTGAGCATTTCCTCGCCCGCAATGCTAACGTGGCCGGCTCACACCGATCGGAGACGCGTGCGTGCTGATGCTCAAACTGTTGGTGATTCCGGGATTTCTGTTGCTGATTTCCCTGGCCGGAAAACGCTGGGGCCCAAGCGTCGCCGGTTGGCTGTCGGGGTTGCCGGTGGTGGTCGGGCCGATTCTGTTCTTCCTCGCCATCGAGCAAGGCCTGGTGTTCGCCGCTCAGGCGGCGACGGCAGCGTTATCGGCAATGTTCGCAATGATTGCCTTCTGCGTGACCTATGCCCAGGTTGCACAACGCTTGAGCTGGCCGTGGGCGCTGACGATTTCGCTGCTGGTCTGGGCTCTGGCTGCCAACGTGTTGTCGCTGATCCCGCCGTCGCTGGTGTTCTCGGTGATCGCGGCCGCCACCGCATTGTTGGCCGCGCCGCACCTGTTTCCCTCGGTGCAGCCCATCGTTTCAGGCCCGGCGCCGAAGTCCGACAAACTGCTGCTGCGCATGCTGGCCGGCGCCCTGCTCACATTGGCCGTCACATTGCTGGCCAGCACCGTGGGTGAACGCTGGAGCGGTCTGCTCGCGGTATTCCCGGTGCTGGGCAGTGTGATGGCGGTGTTTTCCCAGCAGACTCGCGGGCCGGCTTTTGCTGCGGCGTTGCTCAGGGCGACAGCGACCGGGATGTATTCGTTTGCGGCGTTTTGTCTGGTGCTGGCGTTGGCGTTGCCAAGGTTGGGATGGCTGGGTTTTGTCTTAGGGGTAGGCGTGTCGTTGGGGATGCTATTGATCACTAAACGGCTGGCATTGCGTTCGAGAACTTAGCGCTACCACGGCAGCTGCTACAGATCGCGATCCATGGGATGATCGCCGTCAAAGCGCGATCATCCCATGGAGAGTTTGAATGTCATTGTTGAGTAAAAAAGCCGTTGTTCTGCTGCTGATGGCGGCCGCCAGCCTCGGAGCCTTGAATGCGCAGGCGGCCAAGGCCACTGCCAAGGATACGGCACCGACCCAAAAGGTTTCGATGCTCGGCGGCAAGTTCACCTTCACCCTGCCCAAGGGTTTCATCGCCAACCCGCTGCCAGCCGGCGACGCGGCCACCGGCACCGCCGGGGCAACAGGCACGATGTACACCAACCAGACCACCAAAACCGTGGTGATCGCCGCTGAAAACACCATTCCCGGCGGCGTCAACGTCAAGGACAACGACGGTGAGTTCCTCGACGCCACCGTGTCCGCCTTCGCCACCGAGCAACGCAAGGCACTGCCGGACTTCAACAAACTGAGCGAAAAAAGCCTGACCCAGAAAGGCACGGGCCTGGGCCTTCGGCAGATCGACAGCACCGCCACCCAAGGCGGTGGCATGACCCTCGACAGCACGTTGATGGCCGCTTCCGGCACGCGCATGGCCATCGTTCAGATCATCTCCCGCCCCAACGACAAAACCGGCCACGAAACGCTGGTCAAACAGATCGTCACCGGCAAATAGACCCGATCGACTCAGGGATTGAGGCGCTGCAACCAGGCATTCAGATCCTGCATCTCGGTGGCACTGATGCTGTGGCCGACACCTTCGTAGGCATGAAACTCAGGCTTGAGTGACAGGCGCTGCAACAGGCTGTCGGCCTCGGTGCCATCGTTGTAGGGCAAGCGTTTGTCGGCGGTGCCATGACCGATGAAAATCGCCAGCGACTGGCGTTTTTCAACCGGTTCGAGTTCGGACTTGAGCACCGGCAGGATTCGCCCGCTCAACGCCGCAATGCCACCTACTGCCTCGGGATGACGCAACGCCACTTCGTAGGACATGATCGCGCCCTGGCTGAAACCCACCAGGAATACCTTGTCCGTTTCGGTGTGATATTTCTTCGCCGCTTGGGCGACGAAATCCAGTAGCACCTGGCCGCTGGCCTTCAGGTCGTCCGTCTCGCCGTTATAGGCGCCGTCGCCCTTTTTGCGAAACCACTGGTAACTGCCCTCCTCCATCGTCATTGGCGCCCGCACCGACAGATAGTTGTACTGCGGCGGCAATTCATCCTTGATGCCGAACAGGTCCTGCTCGTTGCTGCCGTAACCATGCAGGAAAATCACCAGAGGCTGGTGACGGGATTCAGCGTTGGCCTGCTCCAGGTATTTGAGCGGCAGATCGGTGTGCAGTGGGGTTTGAGCATGAACGGCGGTGGACGCCAGGAGCGTGAGCAGAGCGAGCAACTTCAACATTAACCTTCCTTCACGGCGCGCAGGATTCGGGGCAGAGCCTAACACTGTGAGGCGAGATGTCGATGATGGCCCAGGTATCTTCGCCGTTTCTGAGGCCGTCTTCGCGAGCGAGCCCGCTTGTGTCTTGCGCAGGAATTAGACTGAGGGTGAGAGCGGTGAGTGGGTACTGGCGCGCAGCACACCGACTTTCTTGCCCTTGAGTTCGGTCAGCGGGTCCTTGATGTCGCGACCCTCCTTCATCACAAAGCGTGCCGGGGTGTGGTAGTGCTTGACGGTGAAATCGACGTTCTTCTTGCGGTCGTCGGTGATGGTCATGGACGACAGGATCGCGTCGATTTTCTTGACCCTCAGGGCCGGGATCAGGCCGTCGAACTCTTGCTCGGCCCAGGTGCACTTCACCTTCATCTGCTCGCACAGCGCATCACCGATATCCACGTCGAAACCGGTGAGTTTGCCGTCCGGGGTTTTCATCGAAAATGGCGGATAACCGGCTTTTTGCCGATGGCCAGACGCTTAAGGTATTGGAATGGCACGAAGATGCGATCGATCTACCGCCATGTGCGCAGTTGCTGGCCAGCAGTGACGTTTGTGAGCAGCAGATGTATCGCGTTGGCCCGACACGGATGGGGTTGCAGTTCCACCCGGAGTGGAATGCCGAATCGGTGGCGAAGGAGCTTGCTCCCGCTCGGCTGCGAAGCAGTCGTAAATACTGAAGATGCGATCTATCCAGGAAATCGTGAGTGGCTGTTTTCAGGGCCGCTTCGCGCCCCAACGGGAGCAAGCTCCCTCGCCACACTGTCGCCACACTGGGTCAGCATTCACAACTGATGGGCATCGCAATGGCGGGTTGCACCACAACACTCAACTCAAACCCTTCATCCAGCCACCCGGTCACCCCGCCGATCATCTCCTTGACCGGGTAACCCAGCGCCGCCAGTTTCACCGCTGCCTTGTTGGCGCCGTTGCAATGGGGCCCTGCGCAATAAACCACGAACAGCGTGGATTTCGGATAAGCCGCCAGGCCATCGACCGTGATCAGTCGCCCCGCAATGTTGATCGCGCCCGGCACATGTCCGCGTTCGAACGCCAACGGTCCACGCACGTCCACCAGGACAAAATCCACATCGCCGGCCTGTTGGCTGCCGTATACGTCGGAACAATCGGTCTCGAAGGTCAGACGGTTGCTGAAATGCATCAGGGCGATGGCGGATGGGGCTGCGGGAATCTCGCGAACCAGGCTGGGCATGGGCTGTACTCCAAAGTCTCGGTGGGTGTGAGAAGACTTTATCTGCTCCGGGCTTGCCGCTACAGTGGCGCACAAGACACTCACCGGGAACTTTCCGCCAAATGCAGCCCACCCCAGGCTTGGTCGCGATTCTGGCCTACGACGGCCTCTGCACCTTCGAGTTCGGCATCGCCGTGGAGATCTTCGGTCTGGCGCGACCGGAGTTCGATTTCCCTTGGTATGAGCACCGCATCGTCGCTGTCGACCCAGGGCCGATGCGCGCCATGGGCGGTATTCAGGTGCTGGCCGACGGTGGGATGGAACTGCTTGAAGAGGCCCGGACCATCGTCATCCCCGGCTGGCGCGACCGCAGCGCGGCGGTGCCTGAACCTTTGCTCGCAGCCCTGCGCCAGGCCCATGCCCGGGGCGCGCGATTGCTGTCGATCTGTTCCGGGGTATTTGTACTGGCGGCCACCGGTTTGCTGGACGGTCACGGCGCCACGACGCATTGGCGCTACACCGCTGAACTGGCCGAACGCTTTCCGGACATTCAGGTGGACCCGGACGTGCTCTATGTCGATTCGGGTCAGTTGATGACCTCCGCCGGCAGCGCCGCCGGCATCGATGCCTGCCTGCACCTGGTCGCGCGGGATTTCGGCACTCAGGTGGCCAACTCGGTGGCGCGGCGGTTGGTGATGTCGCCGCAACGCACCGGCGGTCAGGCGCAGTTCATTCCGTCACCGGTCAGCCCGACGCCACGCAGCGATCTGTCGCGGGTCATGCAATGGGCGCGGGAACGCCTGCACGAACCGCTGGAAGTTCGCGACCTTGCCAGCGAAGCGGCCATGAGTGAGCGGACATTCCTGCGGCGATTCACCGATGCCAGCGGCATGCCACCCAAAGCGTGGTTGCAGCATGAGCGCCTGGCCCGGGCCCGCGAGCTGCTGGAGAGCACCCGTCAGAACACGGATCAGATTGCCCGGCACTGTGGTTATCGTTCGGTGGAGAGTTTTCGGGTGGCGTTTCGCAGTGTGATTGGGGTGCCGCCTTCGGTGTATCGGGAGCGGTTTGGGCGAGAACCCATCATTATTAATGGCGATAAAGATACTTCTTCCTTATGAGAAAACATCTTTATTCATCGCCAATCTTAATATTGAACCGCCCACATCCTAACGCTTCGCTATTAATAAAATTATATTAAACATTCCTCATTCTTTGCCCATTGCATAATTATCCGCGCCTGCTTAACTGCAAAAACTGCTGATCGAAGCAGTGCCCGCAAAACACCACGGAAGGAATCGTTATGAGCAGTTCAACTCGCCATAGCATGCCCCCCTATGGGGTGGCCATCCAAGGCGCAATCAAGGCAGGCGACCTGCCGCAAATGAAGACGCTATTGAAACAACGCGATGCATCCACACCAGAAAATAAAGAGCTAAATGCCGCTTACGAGCAGTTGGCCAAGGAAGTCGCACGCCTGGAAAAGCATTAGTCGCTATTTCCGCTCCCCTTATTGCAATGGAGGCAATAATTATGTCTGGTTCTACTCAGCAACTTGTCGGCTTATTCCCCCTCAGCTACCGAATTGGTACTTCGGCACCGGGTGCACAAAGTCTGGCACTCAATATACTGGTCTTTACCCCTGATGAGACTGTAAACGGCACGGCTGCAATCACTCAGGCGACCAACCCGCCGCTGGATGTGCACTCCGATGTCTGGGGTGAATATACCTACCTGACCGTCATGTCACCGGGTGTCAGCAAAATCCTGATCACCGCTCAAGGCAATCAAGGCGGGCCGGGCTCGAATTCCATCGTGAATTTCAAGTTGCAACTGGTGGTGGGCACTGACTGGAAAGAAGGCGTCGCCAACTACTCGTACTTGAATGGTCAGCAGTGGGTCGAGGTCAACAATGCTCCCGCCCATCTCGTTGATTCGGTGCCGTCTAACGTCTCTGCACTGCCGCCGCTGGAGCCCGGTCCGGTCATTCCGCCGCAGTCATCTTATCCGCCAATCATGCCGCTGTACGCCGCACCGATTCAAAGTGCAATGGCCAGCGGTGACCTGGCCCAGATGAAAAACCTGGCGCGCCTGGCCCAACAACAACTGGATCAGCAACCCCAACTGACCAGTGCGCTTGAGGTGGCCAAGGGTGAAATCAGCAGGCAGGAACGCCGCTGATCCGACCACGAAACATGCCCGACTTGTCTTGAATACAAATAAGGGAGTAACACCATGTCAATCGGACTTTTTCATACCCGCCTCAACGTCAGTAGTCATCTACTGGGCGCACCGGTTTTAACCCTGGATCTGCTGGTCGATACCGTAAAGAAAAAAGTCAGTGGGGTTGCCAGCATTTTCCAAAGCACCTATCCGCCTCTCAACTTCCGTGCCCGTGTATGGGGTGAGTACTCCGAGGCCAAACTGGTGCCGACGGCCGAGAACCACATCATCCTCACCCTGGCGGGCAGCCCGAGCGGCCCTCTCAGCCAGATCGCCCAGACTTTCGGCTTGAAAGGCATTTTAGGCGCCGATTGGGCGAGCGGTTATGTCGACTACAAGTACCAGGAACAGGGCATCTGGCACTACGTGAAACACGCCGCCGTCAGCCAGGCACCCGTTATTGTGCGCCCAGAGCATCCGCATCATGCGGTGCCGCTCTATGCCGTCGCGGTACAGCAAGCGCAAGCCAGCGGTGATCTGGCGCAACTGAAGGCCGTGGTGAGCCAGGGTGAACAGCAACTGGCCCACAGCGGCGCCCTGCGCAACGCACTGGATCAGTTGACCGCTGAAATCGCCCGCCTGGAGGCCCGCTAACCGGTCAGTCAGCGCAATCCATGTGGGAGCGGGCTTGCTCGCGAAGGCGGCGACACAGTCAACATTGACGTCGCCTGACACACCGCTGTCGCGAGCAAGCCCGCTCCCACAGGTTCCGTGCCTTGATTGCTCGGGTTCAATAACAAAAGGTAAATCCGGTCGCGCCATTGACCCAAGGAAGGCGCGAACACTTCGATGGATTCGTGCCGCGCACGCGTTTGTGCGCAAGGATTTTCCATGTCAGACAGTCGCCCTGCCCGCTACCTCAGTGAAACCGACCTCAAACGCTACGTGCCGGTGCATGTGGTCTGGGAAATCACCCTGGCCTGCGATCTCAAATGCCTGCATTGCGGCTCGCGCGCCGGCCATCGACGCCCCGATGAACTGAACACCCGGGAATGCCTGGACGTCATCGACGCCCTGGCGGCACTCGGCACCCGCGAGATCACCTTGATCGGTGGTGAAGCCTATTTACGCAAGGATTGGACTCAACTGATCCAGGCTATCCACGATCACGGCATGTATTGCGCCATACAAACCGGTGGACGCAACCTGACGCCCGCGAAAATGCAGGCAGCAGTGGAAGCCGGGCTCAATGGCGTCGGTGTTTCACTGGATGGACTGGCCCCGCTGCATGACGCGGTGCGCAATGTTCCGGGCTCGTTCGACAAGGCGGTGGATACCCTGCGACGCGCCAAACAGTCCGGGCTTGCGGTGAGCGTCAACACACAAATCGGTGCGGCCACGTTACCCGATCTGCCCGAGCTGATGGACCTGATCATCAACCTCGGCGCCACTCACTGGCAGATCCAGTTGACGGTCGCCATGGGCAACGCCGTCGATCACCCGGAGCTGTTGTTGCAGCCCTACCAATTGCTGGAGGTGATGCCGTTGCTGGCGCGGCTCTACCGCGAGGGGGTCGATCGCGGCCTGCTGATGAACGTAGGCAACAATATTGGTTACTACGGCCCTTACGAGCACATGTGGCGTGGTTTCGGCGACGAGCGCGTGCACTGGAGCGGCTGTGCCGCCGGCCAGACCGTGCTGGCGCTGGAAGCCGACGGCACGGTAAAGGGTTGCCCGTCATTGGCAACAGTGGGGTTTTCGGGCGGCAACGTACGCACCATGAGCCTGCACGATATCTGGCATTACAGCGAAGGCATGCACTTTGGCCGCCTGCGTGGTGTCGACGACCTGTGGGGTTACTGCCGAAGCTGTTACTACAACGACGTCTGCCGTGGCGGCTGCACCTGGACGTCGCACTCCCTGCTCGGCAAACCCGGCAACAATCCCTACTGCCACTACCGCGCGCTGGACCTGCAAAAACAGGGACTGCGCGAGCGCATTGTCAAACTCGAGGACGCGGCAAAGACGTCCTTCGCCGTCGGACGGTTTGACCTGATTACCGAACGCATCGACACCGGCGAGAAGGTGAACAGCGTCAGCGACAGCGGCCAGGTGATCAAACTGGCCTGGGCGAACCAGGGCCAGAAATCGCCGGACGAAGGACGGATTCCACCACAACTGGCGCTGTGTCGTGGCTGCTTGCAGTACATCCATGCACACGAAGTGACGTGCCCACACTGTGACGCCGATGTCGCCGCCGCAGAAGCCGTGCACCAGACAGACCGTGCCCGGCAACAAGCGATTATCAAGACGCTGACCGGTCTGTTGGGGTTACCGCAAAATACCTCGGTGTAACGATACTGACGATCCATCACGAGGGGGCGACCTTCATAGGCCACCCCCCTTCCCTGTGAAAAGGACTTTACGGAGCCGTCGGGTGTTCGACGATCAGCGATTCGATGTTCCTTTTTTTCGCCCGGACGAGCGCCGCCGTCACTTCAGCTTGCTTGGCCTCTGCCTCGGCTTTCGAATTGAACGGTCCGACCAGAATACGAACCTTTCCATTTTCCTTGACGACATTGGAAACGAAGCTGTGCTCAATCAACCAGCCACTGAGGTCACTGACGGCCTGGGGTGTCTCGCCGCGCACTTCGACGTCCCATTGCGGGCCCGTTGCCGCCGCGGGGACGGAAGCGACTGCCGGTTGCGGCTTTTGAGCGTGAACACCCTTATCCTCACCACATCCGGCCAGCGTCAGTACTGCGATTACCAAGACCATTTTGCGCACAACGCTTCCCTCTTAATGCTTAAAGCAGCGATTTTAACATCCATGGATCCTTCTCGAGTGCCGCAAAATGGGCTCAAAACAACGAGATTGATGGTTGCGGCCTCTGTATAGTTACACCTTGGGAATTAATGCAGCATCTGCGCGTCAGAAAGAGGCACCCAAACTGTGAGACTTCGCACTAATCTATACGTAATACCGACCTCTGCACTGTCCAAATCAGGTGCCCTACAAAGCAATCAAGGAGAAAACCATGCTGATACTCACCCGCAAAGTCGGTGAAAGCATAAACATCGGTGATGACATTACGATCACCATTCTGGGCGTTAGCGGCCAGCAAGTCAGGATTGGCATCAACGCCCCGAAAGACGTTGCGGTGCATCGCGAAGAAATCTATCAACGCATTCAGGCTGGCCTGACCGCCCCAGACAAGCCACAAACACCCTGAATCCTGCTGCAGTCAGTAGCCAGCCCATTCAGCCTCGAATAACGGCTGGCTAAAGATTCAAGCGCCGCATCGCTCTCTGTCCAGTCTCTCTTTGCGATGCAATTGCAACGTGAAGCAGATACTACCGCCCGCCTTACGCCATGACTGTCAGACGTTTCGGATTTGCTGCGAGAAAGAACGTCCTGGCTAACCAAACGTCACACCACGCGCCATGCCCGTGGCCGCCACGACCATCAACACCAGCAACAGCGCTTCTATATGGCTGATACGGGCAAACAGCGCTGCACGCCCGGTATCGATAGCCGCGCCACGCCCCAGTGCCGCCCGCCATTTGATCAGCGCCACCATAGGCGCAATTTCCAGCAACAGGATAAGGACGAAGAGTGTCATTTTGAGATGAAACAGGGGTTGGTGAAGATAGTAGTCAGTGCCTTTTTCGTACCCGCCAAAGGCTCGCACCCCACCCGTGATCAGGAGAATGACCGCAGAGATCCCCCACAGATTATCTGCAATCAAAACACGGCGAGCTTCCCCCGCCCCGGTAATCAGACGATGTAGAGCCGTACCGCGGGTCAGTACCGCCCAAAAGCCCAGAGCAAAGGCCAAGAGGTGAATTGCCGCCAGAAACCAGTGAGCCAGCATCGACATACTCCCATCAGGACAAAGTTGAATCAGCCCTACAGTAGTAGTCCATCGCGTGGGATTTGCCTACGCATGCGGCTCCGCTGAATACCCGCACATAGCCACCGCCAGGGCGACCGACTCTATCGGCAAATAGCGGGCGCAAAAAAGCCGGGCTCCTGATGGATACCCGGCTTTGAGAGTCTTGGACTTAATCTATTCTTTTGGAAATCGAAGTGCGAGCGTTGCTCAACCCTTTCGTGTTGTGAACGCCAGGCGTAGAAGCCGAAATGGCAGAGGCCTTCGTCACTCCTCGCGTGTCCCTGGAATGCGCAATGCCCGAAGTGACGGCCCCATGGCCACGGTCACTGTTACGTTCGCTACCATAGTGGTTGCCACTGACGCCATGATCCCGAACGGCTTTGCCGGCGTGATCGCTGCTCAAGCCCGCGCCGTGGCCATTGCTGCTGACGCCGCCGGAATGGCCAGAATCACCGTGGCCGCTATTGCCACCATTACCACCGCCATTGCCACCGCCGTTACCGCCGCCATTGCCACCACCGTTACCACCACCGCCACCACCCTTCGCGTAGGCGGAGTTCATGATGGACAGATCAGCGGGCAATAACGGGGCGGCCGCAAGCATCAACACGCATGACATGACAGCAGCAAGACTCTTGTTTTTAAATAACATGGTGGGTTCCGTGGAGGTAGATATTGCACGGAACAATTGACTGTTTCGGCCCCACACAGTTCAAAGGCCGCCGACCAGCGGGCAGGCAATGGGCAGTTATCGAACCTGCACGCTGCTTACCGCGATGTTGCTGGTCGTTATGCTGCAAGAGCGCGATTGAAATTTATCGCTTTCACATCAATCGAACGCACCATTGAGCACCTCGTAGATGATCCCGGTGGCGATGGCCACCAATATCAAGTCAGTGCCAGCCTGTTGCCACTCGTAGCCATCGTAGTGGGGAAGCCTGCCGAGCAGTCGGCCATCGAGTTTTTTGGCGATCCCCGGCGGAAGAGGTTTTCCGCGGGCGAGGTTTTTTTGAATACCGGGCGGCAAGGCGGGACCGGGGCTCCAGTAATCGCGATAACCACCCACGATTCCAAGGACACTACCGTGGTTGATGCTCGGGCCGTGACTCCAGTCGTCCCCCCCTGAACCCTTCCCTTTGTTGCCATGGCCGGAGTTGCCATGGTCCTGGTTGTATTGTGGATTTCCCTTGCCGCTTCCCTGGCCCTTCCCGTTTCCGGGGTCGGCCAATGCCGTCACTGAACCAGACACCAAGGCAAGACACGTCATAGCGGCGATCAACGAGCGAGATCTAAACATATCCGTTCTCTCAGAAAGAGGATGCCCCCTGCAATGTAGACGGTTATGGCTGTGTTAGTTCAGAAACAGTGTTCACGGGGGGGCGACAGGCCAGATGGAAAATCGAACAACGAATGGAGAGCAGCGCTGGCCCAGTTAGTTGATGGCTGGGCCAGACGAAGCAACTACAGCATTACGGTTGAGAGCATGCCTAAAGCCCCCAGGCAAAACCCGATGAGTGCGCCACGTCCTGGTGCTTCATGAAACAAGTACCAAACCACTATCGGCTCAAGGAGCAATAGCGACGTGACTGAAATCACCGTAACAATCCAGATATCACCGACAGCAACATAGCCCAGCCAATATGCGCCCAGCAGGCAAAAACCGGCAAAGCTCATCAGCACGACGGGAAGCATGAATGCCTCCCATGAACTACTACCTGTTTGGGCAAGCCTGGCGGTTACCACCTCACTGTAGATCGCGCAAAACTCACCCACCACCATCAGCCCTAGAGCAGAAACTCCGAGTAGTTCTTTGGACATATCAAAAATTCCTTCGTATTCAGAGCAAGATTTCTCAGTTCCCAGCCAGCAATGTCGCTGCCTGGCGATCCGTTGCGGTGATACGAAGCAGTCTTGAATAGCCCTGAATTACCGAAGCGCTTTTCCATGCTCATTTCCTTCTCGGGGTGTGAATCCAGACACCAGAATAGTGAGTGCCCGCACCGATCATACGTTCCGTTAACCGCCGCTAACAACCGGCGCCTCCCCTGCCTGTACGAATCCCCAGTAACGCCCCGCGCCCGCCCGATAGTAGCCTTATGCCTCTATGCAACGGATTTCCCAGTCCTTTGCCTGCAAGCCCAAGGATTGGGATTGCGCCAGTTTCGGCGCGGATAACTCAAGGAGAGTGAAATGAACAATGACGTACAAGGTGCCCTGAAGCACACCGGATCGTCGCTTCTCACCCTGAACTGCATAATTTCAGGGCTTACCAGCCAATTAAAAGTTGGGCAAGGCACACCAGCCATCAATGCCGCTCAGGCCTATGCACTGGAAGTCGCAAAAGCGTATCCAGCAGCTAACGGCGTCGCACCGGATGTCAAGGCGATCACTGAATTCTTCAATGGTCACAAATAACGCTTAACTACAAAGCGTTTTCGAGCCTCAAGCGCCGACGCTCTAACAGGTCGGCTTTCCGTTGCGAGCGCACGGTCCAATCCTTCGGTAATCCAAGCCTCGAACCAGAAAACAAAAACTGCGAAATGCATGCATCAACAACTGCTGCCCGCGAGACGATTCC
Organism: Pseudomonas sp. EL_65y_Pfl2_R96; assembly: GCF_963970905.1. NCBI lineage: Bacteria > Pseudomonadati > Pseudomonadota > Gammaproteobacteria > Pseudomonadales > Pseudomonadaceae > Pseudomonas > Pseudomonas sp. EL_65y_Pfl2_R96. Next base: position 80,703 of record NZ_CAXAQH010000026.1, read on the forward strand.
GGGCACTCCTTTCTTTATCTAGATGCCAGCGATACACCGCCAACTTTCATGCCGCTGACCGAGGAGCGAGCGCTTCAAGCTGCACAGGGTGAGGTAGGAATTCTGGCGTACACACATCGCAACCTAAGACTTCCTGCGCCCTGCCTGATCCTTGCGCATGTCAAGGTACAGGCAGAGCTCACAGTTCGCTCGACTCCGTGGGTATGACTGAAACGAAAAGGCCCCGCTCAATGCGAGGCCCTGACATGATCGCCCTCGCCTGGTTCACCTACGTGTACCAGTTAAACCAGCTAATAAAACGCATGGTTTTGTCGAAGCCGGCGTGACCGGCGAAGAAAGCAAACAGCAAAATGGGAGTTCCAGGCAAAAGGAGTATCACTCCCTGCTGCCACTCGCCCCAACTCCAGCCCAGACGACGCCATCCAACTTTGTTACCTGCAACGGCGAATTATCACCGACACCACTGAGCCTCACAGGGAATTCCATCGTCATCGCCATCCATTTCCATTCCTGGACAATTTTGCAGAAAGCTTTTGGCCTCTGCACACGAGGTCATCTGCGAACAGTATTTGCGTCCATCACATTTGAATGAAGCCGAAACAGGCTTCTGCGCAGTCGCGGCTGTAGAGGTTCCTTTAGGATTCGATGGCTGAACCTCAGCCCAGGACTGTAATTCAGGGGAAAGCTTCCAAGCCAACAGACCAACAACAAGCACAACCAAAATCAGTTTCATTTTGATCCATTCCTGATGAGAGACCATTTGCATTCTCACGCTGCCTGTTTTTCAGCGTAACCCATGGCAAAAGTACTTGCCCAAATTATGGTCAAGGTGCAGCGCCTCATGGAGGCGGATGAATACAAGAAACTGCGGTATGCCGGCGGTAAACCGAGTTTGCCGCAACTGAAAAAATGGAAAGTGGTGGCTTTGCAAAAGTTTTGCAAAGACAACAAAAAAGGGCCCACCTTTCGGTGAGCCCTTCCAGACCGTGTCTCTTGGAGTAGAGCCGGGGAATATAACTGGAGCGAAGTGTAGAATCCTTTCGCTCCCTCACACCCTCAGTTTACCCCGTGCAGGATGACAGTCCTTTGGTGTGGGCGAGCCCTTTCACTGAGCAGCTTCACCGTCCTTAAAAGCGATTTCTACCACTTGTTCTGGGGATAGCTCCTGCGAATAATTCACATCGTCAAAGTATTCGTCTGGCCAGAAAATCAAATCTGATATCCGGTCATTCGGAATATTGATTTCTAGCATGCTCAACCAAAATTCGACTTCATGGTCGGCGCCATCACCCTCCATGACCCTTCGAGCCAACTCTACCAACTCTTGCTTGGTCACGTCTGCCACGCGCAGCTCATACGGTTTGGCTAAGACTTTGCGAACCCATGTATCGTGAGCCTGGCCTCCATAAACTCCCTGAAAGTCGATGAACTCAAGTTCTGTCATAGCCTCTCGATTGAATTCCGCCAACTGACTCAGCGTCTGCTCGGGATGTCCGCAATCAATCTCCTCCGCGAGTTTCGTTAGTCGAGCAACCATGGATTCATCCAGTGCAGGCGGCACTAACTCGGTACGAAGCTCCATTTCATCTCCCAATTCGTTTGCTGTCCCTTGAATCTCTGCTAAGCCTAAAACTCTCTGACGGAGATATTTGGTTGATCACATATTACGTATTGCTTCGTCCGCTTTAAGCTCGAACTCAAACCCGATGCCCACTTCTTCTAGAGTCTCTGTAACACGCGCAATGAAGATCTCTGCTTGCTCTGGCAGCTCATACAGACCAAGAACACGAATGATGGGATGTTTGCCAAGTGCACCGGGAATTTCGGTGTAAATCTCACCGCTTTCGATGAAAGCGATGTACGTGTTGATTTTCTCTTGCAGCAACAGCAGGTGTTCGCCTTGTTCAGCTTTACCACCCCATTCAAGGTGGTCAGTGATCACCAGCACCACGTTGTTTGGCTCTCGCTTGGGAATTGCCCAGAAATCGATCACACGTAGATTTGTTATGGACATTTATGCTCCTCTAGGGTTTGGCCAAATCCCACTGACAAACTTTCAACTGCTCTACATCAGTGCCACTCTCTTTCCGCATATCAATATTGCCATCTGCATCGAGGAAGATGTTGGTGTTAGGCCACTTCGGTTTGATACTGATGCAATGCCAGCGGCCTTCCTTGCTGTGCCACGAAAACTCCATAAAGAACTCATCATCCGGGGAGACGAGCCCTTTGTCGCTAACGCTGCCACCGGGAGAAAACCGGCCCCTGTATATCTGATCTTTGACGTTCCAGACATACCGCAACTCTTCCCGACCATCCTTGGAATAGTGGACAGTCGCAGTTGGCAAGGCACTACGCCAGAGGACAAACGCCAGCAGCGGTAACAACGGTATCCAAAACCATCGAATGTATCGTCTTCGAGCTTTACTTGCAGACGTGGACACTAACACCCTCCCCCCAATTTTTCGGTGCAACAGCAAGCACTTCATCCATGACCATCTTCGCCGTTATCCCACCATCGGGATGTTGTTTGGCGAGCTTCACGCCGATACTGATCGAGACTCTATCGGCCACATCATCCCATGATCGAAAATCAGTCCACGGACTGGCTGTAGGATGAGGGCCGGGGAGCTTCCAATCTGCTTTGGGCTTCGTCAGCACCTCATCGCCCTTCCTTATAGTATCTGAGACAATTTGCTCAGCTCCCGCACCATCCAGAAGAACGCTTTCTGACAGTCCGCCTATGATTCCGACGTACCCGTAATGGATGTTTGACCATATGTCGTAGTAATAGTCGTACTTTGCCTGTTTGTGTCGCACGCTGGGGAAGAGCTTGCGGAGTTTCGGCTTGTGATCCCACTCCATATCCTGCCCCACTTCTTTAGTCCATATTGCCGCCGCTGCAACCTTCTGTGCTTTTGCGATATCGCCAAAATTTGGCCGCCCCCCATGCGAGCGAGCAACGGTAGTTCCGAGAACTGTTTCGCCGCAACGTCGGGATCGTAGTCAATGAGCCTTCTCATCTCCAACACAGCCGGGTCGTGGATGTTGCGGTTCATCTCACCAGCAATGTAGTTAGCCAGCGGCTGCATTTGGTCAGGATGGTTGCATACAACGGGTTCCGCTTTCTCCGCATCCTGTTTGGGGGGCGGAGCGTTAGGGTCTACCAACGCATTTGCGGCAACTGCTTTCTCTTTGAGTTTCGGATCGGCGAGTAGTGTCACCATCTTTTCTTCGTCAATTGCGCCGTTTGGGCGAATCGCTCCAAGCGCCATAAAGTTGATTACGGTTGCACCACCAGCGTCGCCCATGACAAAGCCACCACCGACATCGCCTGCCCCTGTGATGATCGTTCCACCATGACTCGTAGGACTTCCCAAATGGGCCATAGGACGGCCATTTACCAGAATCGAGGGAAACCCCGTAGTGATGACTGCGCCACATCCACAGGTATCTCCCACACGGGCAGAGCCCATGAAGTTGATGTTTGTATCAGCAGAGGCAGAGGCAGAGGCAATCGGAGTGGCGTCATGACCGGGCATAGGGCAGACATGCTTGTCACCCCGTCGTGCAGAGGAAATCATAAATCATCCTTGAGTCGTTACGAGGAGTTCCAGCCTGTAGCTGGGGCAGAATGACTCTACCGGGAGGCTCAAGTGCTGGCTGTAGGACAAATCCAAAAAGCCTTGAAAATTCCCTGTGTTCCGTGTCATTCGCCGAGGTGCGGAGGATACCCGCTCAAGCTAGGTATGTTGAGTGACGGCAATGTGCTTTATATCGAATAGCCGAAATCGCACTTACCGTACGCACATCAACTATGATCATCACAGCGTCCACATCAGCAAGGAGCATTTATGAGCATTCCACAGGACATTTTGAAGACGGTCGGGGGACAACCCAGTTGAGGGGGCAATCGCTATCTGCCGTTTCGCTCTAAACTTGGCACAGACATCATCGGACTGGACAGAAGAAATTCACGGAAGGTGACCTGACCAGAATCCAAGACATCATCAATGAGCTGCGAAATTTGCTGGCTAAAGACACATTGTTAGATGACGGGCACAAACGACGCCTTTTGAAACGCTTAGAAGAGTTGCAGAAGGAATTACACAAAAAGGTTTCCGACCTGAGCCACTTCTACGCCCTAATGGGTGATTTTGGTGTGGCCGTCGATAAGCTGGGCAAGGGTGCGAAGCCATTTACAGACCGCATCAAAGAGCTGATTGGTTTTGCATGGAAGTCCCAGGCACGTGCAGAACAACTACCAATCTCGGCCGAAAATCCGATGCTGGAGTGCGGATTCCATGACCATTCGGACACCCATTCCACCAACATCCGGACACTGATTCCACGCTGATCCGGACACTCTTTCCACAAGTATCCGGACACCGATTCCACGGCCATCCGGACACTTTGAGGCA
>NZ_CAXAQH010000027.1:0-83191 GCF_963970905.1 Pseudomonas sp. EL_65y_Pfl2_R96
CCGAACTCAGCAGTGAAACGATGCATCGCCGATGGTAGTGTGGGGTTTCCCCATGTGAGAGTAGGTCATCGTCAAGATTAAATTCCGAAACCCCTATCTGCGTATGCAGGTAGGGGTTTTGTTTTGCTCGCAGAAAAAGTCTACTCCGCTGGCAATACAAAATTGCACAGTTATTTTCGACTCAGAACACTAGAATAGGTCCAACTTTTTTGGAGCCAGAGCCTTTATGCCAGATCCGGTTGACGCCCCTGGGCTGTCAGATTTACCGCTGGACGGTTTGGTAGCGTGTCATGAGTGCGACTTGCTGATGCGCAAGCCTGAACTCGCCCATGGTGAGAAGGCCATTTGTCCACGCTGCGGTTATGAACTGTATGCCCATCGGCACAATGTCGTGCAGCGCAGTCTCGCCCTGGTCATTGCCGCACTGTTGTTGTACATCCCCGCGAACTTTTTACCCATCATGCAGCTCCATCTACTCGGGCAGTCATCGAATGATACTGTCTGGAGCGGCGTTGTCGGCCTGTTCGATACCGGTATGCAGGGCGTAGCAGCAGTGGTATTTCTCTGCAGCATGGGGATTCCACTGCTCAAGCTGCTCTGCCAATTGGTCGTGCTGCTGAGTATCCGCTTCGATATCGGACGCAGTTACGGTTTGCTGCTCTACCGCATTTATCACCATCTACGGGACTGGGGGATGCTCGAGGTTTACCTCATGGGCGTACTGGTTGCGATCGTCAAGTTGGCCGATATGGCGGCGATTACCGTAGGTTTTGGTCTGGCATGCTTTATCAGTTTGTTGTTGGTCCAGGTCTGGCTGGAAGTGGTGATGTCACCGCATCAGATCTGGCAGGCTTTATCAGGAGAAGATGCCCATGCGGGCGATTGATGCGGGCATTCTGATTTGTGGCGAATGCCACGAGTTGAATAAGCAGGAAGCCGACACCGACGAGCAGGTCTGCACCCGCTGCGGTGCGCTGGTTCACGCGCGCCGTCCGAACAGCCTGATGCGTACCTGGGCGCTGCTGGTCACGGCTGCGATTATTTATATCCCGGCCAATGTGCTGCCGATCATGACCGTCAGCTCCCTGGGCCAGGGCGATCCGAGCACCATCATGTCCGGCGTGATCCAACTGGTTCAGCACGGCATGATTCCAATCGCAGCCGTGGTTTTTATCGCCAGTATTCTGGTACCAACGTTCAAACTGGTGGGCATCGGGTTGCTGCTGTTTTCGGTGCAGCGCCGCCAGCCACTCTCGGCACGCCAGCGTATCTGGATGTACCGCTTTATCGAGTTCATCGGCCGCTGGTCGATGCTCGATATTTTTGTGATCGCCATCCTGGTGGCGGTTGTGAATTTCGGACGGCTTGCCAGCGTCGAAGCCAATCTTGGCGCCATCGCCTTCGCCAGTGTGGTGATTCTGACGATGCTTGCCGCAGTAACTTTCGATCCCCGACTGATTTGGGATAACACGGAGTCGGACGACGACCATGACTGAGTTGCCTAAAGCGAAAACCCGACCAGCCTCGAACTGGTCTGCCATTTGGGTGTTGCCCCTGATCGCCTTGCTCATCGGCGGCTGGCTCGCCTGGCGTGCCTACAGCGAGACAGGCATCGAGATTCAGGTGCGCTTCGAAAGTGGTGAAGGCATTCAGGCCAACAAGACCGAAGTCGTCTACAAAGGTATGTCAGTCGGTAAAGTTAAAGCCCTCACACTCGATGACGAAGGCAGCTCCAAAGGCGTGATCGCCACCGTCGAGATGAACAAGGACGTGGAGCAATACCTCAAGACCAGCACGCGCTTCTGGCTGGTCAAGCCGAGCGTGACCCTGGCCGGTATCACGGGCCTGGAGACGCTCGTCTCGGGTAACTATGTGGCCGTCAGCCCAGGGGAAGGCGAGCCGACCCGCAAGTTCAAGGCCTTGGCCCAAGAACCACCGCTGTCGGACGCCAAGCCCGGTCTGCACCTGACCATCAAGGCCGATCGTCTCGGCTCGCTGAATCGCGGCAGCCCGGTGTTCTACAAGCAGATCCAGGTCGGTCAGATTAAAAGCTACTTGCTGTCCGCGGACCAGAGCACTGTCGAACTCAAAGTCTTCATTGAGCCGACCTACGCCAGCCTGGTGCGTAAACACACGCGTTTCTGGAATGCCAGCGGCATCAGTATCGACGCCAACCTGTCCGGTGTGAAAGTGCGTAGCGAGTCCCTCGCCAGCATCGTCGCCGGTGGTATTGCGTTTGCCACACCGGAAAACCGCAAGGACAGCCCGCCCACCGATCCAAGCCTGCCGTTCCGTCTCTATGAAGACTTCGATGCAGCCGCCGCCGGTATTCGGGTCAAGGTCAAGCTCAGCGATTTCGAAGGCCTGCAGGCCGGTCGTACGCCGGTGATGTACAAAGGTATCCAGGTCGGCAATCTGAAAGCGCTCAAGATTGACCCGGACCTGTCCAGTGCGACTGCCGAGTTGACCCTCGATCCGCTGGCCGAAGAGTACCTGGTCACCGGCACGCAGTTCTGGGTGGTCAAACCGTCGATTTCGCTCGCCGGTATTACCGGTCTGGAAGCGTTGGTCAAAGGTAACTACATCGCCGTGCGCCCCGGCGACAAGGGCGGCGCACCACAGCGCGAGTTCGAAGCACGGGCCAAGGCGCCGCCGCTGGATCTGCGTTCGCCGGGCCTGCATCTGGTGCTGTTCACCGACAATCTCGGTTCTCTGGAGGTCGGCAGTCCGATTCTCTACAAGCAGGTCAAGGTGGGTTCGGTGCAGAGCTACCAGTTCTCCCGTACTAAAAAGCAGCTGGTGATCGGTGTGCACATCGAGAAGGAATACGAAGGGCTGGTCAACGCCTCGACGCGTTTCTGGAATGCCAGCGGCATCACGCTAACGGGTGGACTGACCGGCGGCATACAGGTCAAAAGTGAGTCGTTGCAAAGCCTGATGGCTGGCGGCATTGCCTTCGAAACCCCGGAAGCCAAAGCGCCGTTGCAGAAGCGGATTCCACGTTTCCGGCTGTTCGCCAACCATGACGAGGCGACGCAGAAAGGTGCCGTGGTGACCATCAAGGTTGATCGCGCCGATGGCCTTCGCACGGGCACACCGATTCGATTCAAAGGCCTGGACGTTGGCAAGATCGAGGACGTCGACCTCAGTGACGACTTGCAATCAGTGCTACTGACGGCGCGGATCAGTGAAGTGCCGGAGCGTATCGCTCGGGTGGGCAGTCAGTTCTGGGTGGTCAAACCTGAATTGGGTCTGATCAAGACGTCCAACCTCGAGACACTGGTGACCGGGCAGTACATCGAAGTGCAGCCAGCGCCGAAGAACCTCGGCCCGCAAAAGAACTTCGTGGCTTTGACCAATCCTCCGGAAACCGCCAAGGAAGAGGCCGGTTTGAGCCTGGTGTTGAGTGCTGCTCGTCGGGGATCGCTGAAGACCGGGGTGCCCGTCACCTATCGCGAAATCACGGTAGGCAAGGTGACCGGTTATGAACTGGGCCAGACGGCTGATCGAGTGTTGGTGCACATCCTGATCGAGCCCAAATACGCGCCACTGGTGCGCAGCGGCACGCGGTTCTGGAACACCAGTGGTTTTGGTTTTGACTACGGCTTGTTCAAAGGTGCGACCATACGCACCGAATCGCTGGAGACGCTGATTCAGGGCGGCATCGCCTTTGCCACACCGGATGGCGACCGCATGGGAGTTCCGGCGCGGCCCGAGCAAACGTTCCCGTTGTTCGACAAGTTCGAAGATGAATGGCTGACTTGGGCGCCGAAGATCTCGATCGGCAAGTAGTTTATCGGCCTCAAACTCACAGAAAGTCTTTAGTCATTGCATAAAAAAGGCCGCGATCCATTTGGATCGCGGCCTTTTTTGGGCTTCGGTTTAAGCGTCAGACCGCATCCAGCTCTGGCTCATCAGCTTGTACAACAACGGTAGCCTTCACTTCATCGTGACGACGGATGTACTTCCAGTCCGCCTCGTCGATGTAGATGCCATTCGGGCCGCTGCCACCTTCCAGGTCGATGGCGACACTGGCGCAGACTTGCGGTTTCACACTCGCCAGGATCGGCACGAAGCCCAGTTGCAGGCTGGTTTCCAGCAGCGCTGCCTGGTTCTTCTCGTCGATGTCCGCCGCCTCGTCGAGGTAGTACGGCAGGCGCACGCGACCGGCCTGGTCGCGGTCCATCAAGTGCAGCAACAAGTACATGTTGGTCAGCGCCTTGATGGTCATGGTGGTGCCGTTGGACGCCGCGCCGTCGATGTCGGTGTGGATCACCGGCGATCCGTTGACCTTGGTGATCTCGAACGCCAGTTCGAACAAGTCCTTGAGTCCGAGCTGGTTGTGGTTGGCCGCCACCAGCCGCGCGAGGTATTCCTTGGCTTCTTCGTTTTTGTTGTCCTGATCGGCGCTTTGACTCAGGTCGAAGACGGAGAGGGTTTCGCCTTCTTCGTATTGGCCGGCGCTGTGGATGATCTGGTCAATGTGCTTGAGCGCTTCCTTGTTCGGCGCGAGCACGATACGGAAGCTCTGCAGGTTGGAGACCTGACGCTTGTTGATCTCACGGTTGAACAGCGCCAGTTGATGCTCGAGGCTGTCGTAGTCGCTGCGGATGTTGCGCAGGGTCCGGGCGATGTCGGTCACGGCCGCACGGCGCGCCTTGCCGAGGGTCAGGGCTTCGTCGGTGCGGTGTGCATACGCGTTGATCAGCAGTTGCAGGCGACGTTCCATATCGTCTTCGCTGTCGAACTTGGCCACACCCTTGAGGCGAACCTGCGCGTAGAGCGCTTCGATTTGCCCGTCGCTGCGCAGCAAACCTTGCCAGCTGTCCTGATAGTCATTGAGCAACGGCAGCAGGTTGTCCATGGAGTCATCGACCGGGTCCATGAACGGCGTGCCGAAGGGCAGGTCGGCCGGCAACAGCTGACGGCGGCGCAGGGCGTCGTCGAGGGTGCGTTGCTTGGCTTCCATGTCGCCGATCTGGCGGCCGACCAGTTGCAGCTTGGCCGACAGTTGCTGGACGCGTTCGGTGAAGGCATCGCTGGAACGCTTCAATTCGTCCTGAGCGGCTTCCATTTGCGCCAATTGCTCAAGCTTGTCGCCTTCTTCGGCGCTCAAGGTTTGCGCGCGACGGAAGTCTTCCAGGGCTTTCTGCGCATCCAGCACTTGCTGGTAAAGCGCTTCAGTCTGGGTCTTGCTCGCGGCGCGGTCGGCGGCTACGGCTTGTTGGGTCTTCAGTTGCTTGAGTTCTTTGTCCAGACGCTCTTTCTGATCGCGCAGCGCCGCGCGGTCAGCCAGGGCTTGCAGCGCTGGAGGCTCAATGTGCGAGATGTCGATGGACAGGCCCGGCACTTCGAAGCGCTCGCCTTTGAAGCCATCGAGGATCAGCTCCATGGATTTGACCCACTGACCGTCCTCATCCAGCGCGATGCCGTGCTCGCCCAGTGGCAGGCTGAACAGCGCGCTGTTGAACAGCCGCATCAGGCGCTCGACGTCCTGCTGCGAGAATTCTTCGCGCAGTCGGGCGTAGCTGTTGTTGTCAGCGTGATCGAGTTGCTGCTTGACCGACTTCAGGCGTTTTTCCAGATCGCGCAGGCGCTCTTCGAGGTCTTCGGCACTGAACTGGCGGGACTGAGCCAGCGCACCGGCCAGCTCGTCGTGCGCGTCCTTGGCCGCGAGCAGTTGCTGCTCGAGGACTTTGACGTCATCGACCAGGGCGAAGCGATGCTTGAGCACCGACAACTCGCCGAGCCAGCGCTGGATGCCGGTGATTTCCCGCTCCAGACGCATCAGCTCTTGAGTACCGCCGCGTTGATCGTTTTGCAGGGCGTCCTGCTCGTTGCGGTAGTGCTCGGCCTGAATCGTCAGTTCTTCCTTGCGCGCACTGGCGTAATCCGACCAGGTGCCAAGCAAGGAGTCGAGAAGCGGCGAGATCCGGTGCAGTTTGCCGCGCAGGATATTGCGCTGGGCCACGCCAGCGGCCAGTGCTTCAACCAGTGGGCCAGCGGTGACCAGCGAGTTGTAATCCTGCTCCATGCGGCGAACATCGCGGAAGGCTTCTTCGCACGCGGCGATGTAATCGACACTGCCGGAACGCAGGCTGTGTTCGAAGGCATCGAGAAACAGCTGCTTGAGCTTGGCCGCGGTGATTTCGCGCATGTGCAGCAAGTTGATGAACAGGGCGCGGAAGGTCTTCAGGCTCTGCTCGCTGGTGGAGCGCAGCGGGATCAGCGTCAGGTCCAGCGGAATCGAGGTGTGGCCGCCCACCAGCAAACGACGCAGTTCATCCGGCTTGAGTTCGTAGGCTTTCAGGCCTTCGCGCTCAAGGTTGGTGAACAGTTCTTTCTGACGCAGGCAGGTGTCGTTTTTCTGGTAATGGGCCAGGTCGAGCTTGCCGGCGTAGGCAAAGAACTGGTGACCGAAACCGCCGCCCGGGCCGCGGCCGACCACGCCGATCACGTGCGGGCCGTGGGGCAGGGAAACTTCGACCAGGATGTAACTGGTGTCCGAGGCGAAGTAGAAACGCCGGGATTGCTCCAGGCTGTACTTGCCGAAACTCATGTCCGACATGCGCGCCAGAATCGGGAACTGCAAGGCGTTGATCGAGGCGGATTTACCGAGGTTGTTCGCGCCGTAAACCGACAGCGGCTCTTCCAGCGGGAACAGGCCGAGGCTGTAACCGGCGGTGTTCAAAAGGGCAAAGCGGCGAATGCCGTAGCGTTCCTTGCTCATGCGTCGGTCTCCTGTTCTTCGGCAATGGCGCGGGCCATGGCGTCTTCTTCGCTTTCTTCCTCGAAGTCACTCAAGTCGAGCGGATCATCGGTTTGCAGTAATTTTTCGTCGCTATCGTCGTCGATCAACACTGGAACCGGCAGAGGCAACACGCTGTGCAGGCTGGCCGCCAGATCGCGGTCCTGCTGAACCGACAGGCACACGTCGAGGAAACGGTGCATCGGCGGCAGGAAACGGTAGATGCCGGTCTCTTCGCTGGCGAATCCGAGCTGGGTCATGCGGCGCATGATTTTTTCTTCGAGTTCTTCGACGGTCTGCACTTCGGCCTGGATAAACAGGTCGCGGTATTTCTCCAGCAGCGATGGCAATTCATCGCGGCCGAGGCTGCCCCCATCCAGCACGGCGACCGGGTCGCGGCCCTGATCGGCCAGATGCTCGACGAGAATGAAGGTGAACAGCGCCAGACGTTGCGCGGTCTTGTTCACTGCCGCAGCAGCGAGGTCCGGCACGAAGTAGTAGAAACCACGTGTGTCGCAGACCAGCTCAAAGCCCAACGCCTTGAACAGCGTGCGGTACTGGTCCTGGAAGTTAGACAGTTGCGCGTACAGCTCCGGATCGCGGCGGCTGACGTGGTAGCCCTTGAACAGCTCGCGAAAGATCGGCGCCAGCTGGGACAGTTCGTTTAGATCAAGATGCATGTGGGGTGCTCGCAGAATCCTCGGCGGTGTCGCGGGCCGAGAGCAGGGCGAAGGAGCGCAGGCTGACCTGGTGCTCATGAGTGTGGTAATCGCGGCGTTCCAGACGCTCGCGCTTGAAGCGTTTTTCCCGCGACAGGCGCGAGAACCAGTACAGCAATTCGTCGGTGGCGCCGTCCGGCTCCTGCTCCAGCAGCCAGGTCATCAGGTCTGGCATCGGCAGGGCGTCTTCGCAGCGCTCGAGCATTTCCCGAACCGTGCGTGGTGCGCGCGGGGCTTCGCCTTTCTGGGTCTTGTGAGCCTTGGGGAAACGCGCCGGTTTTGGCTCGAAACGGGCCAGAGCGTACACATAGGCTTCGACCTGACTGGCGCTGCCGAGGAAGGTGCTTTGCGGACGAGTGAACAGCGGCATTGCGGCTTGCGGCACCGCATCGATGCCTTTTCGACGAATGGCCGACAGCGCGAGCGCCGCGCCACGGGTCACAGCGTTGTGCCGACGCGCTTCTTCGCGCAGCGGCAGCAGCAGTTCACGGGCATGACGCAAGGTCAGCTGGGCGCTGGTCTGCATTTCGAGGATTCGTGCGTGGGTGCGCAGCAGCATGTCGTCGTCGACCAAGTGGCCGAGACGTTGCTGTTCGGTGAGCATCTTCAGCAGGACGTTTTCGACCTTGCGCACGCCTTGTTCGAAGGCGCCGTCGGCGTTCACCAACTGGATCATCGGTTCGACGTATTCGTCCCAGGTCGCGAGCACTTCAGCGTAGCGCTGACGCAGCGGAATCTGCCGGTCACTGGTCTTGGCCCGCTCGGCGACGGCCACCAGGGCCTGTTCGTCGTTGGCGAGTTTCTTCAGAACGTCGCGCACGCGCATGTCGAGCAGGCGCAGCTGACGTGCCAGGTCGTTGCCGTCGCGAATGTCAAAGGCGTCCTGGATGTAACCGGCCAGGCGCTCGAGGTGGCGCAGGTAGGCTTCGATTTCCAGGCACAAGCCCAGACGGTGCTCACGACGCAGGTAAGCGAGGAAGTCGTGAATCTGCGCGTTGAGCTCGAAACGGTTCGGGCTTTTCGCCACGGGTACCAGAATGTCGAGGCGGATCCACACGTCCAGCAGGCTGGTGATGTCCTGCGGTGTACTGTCCAGTTGCTGGGCGGCCAACTGTGAACGCAGTTCGTTGAGGCTCAGGGTGCCTTGGTCGAAGTGCTCGCACAGTGGCTCCAGAAGTGCCCAGTGTTCAGCGAGGGCGCGCAAGACGCGCTTGGGTTCGATCATCGGAATGGCCGGCTGGTTGGCGATTAAAAGCCGCGATTGTACTGCATCGCAGCCGTGTCGATTCACTCTCGGGACGGACTGTTGGTTTTCTATCGATCAAGCGCGGGCGATCTTGAGCGAAGGGCGGTAGAATCACCGCACTTTAGTTATCCACAAGTGGCCGACCTTTGCTTATCGAGTCCCGTCGCCGCGCTTATTTGGCCGCCATGCAGGTGGTCAACTGGCTGCCGCGCACCGAATTGCCCTTTGCTGCGCCGTCGCGGCCCGAGCTCCTGGAGATGCCTGAACCGTTGGTCATCGCCCCGGTTGCGCCGGCTCCCGTGGCTGATGCGTCAGTGGAACCTGCGGTCAAACCGGCCGAGCGGGTGAAAATCGAGGTGCCGCGTCCATCATTGTCGAGCACGCGCACCGGGGCCAAAGTGGTGGAGGAAGCCGAAGAAGCGCCGGTTATCGCCAAGGCTCCTCAGGTTCCGCCACCGCGTTTCGCCCTGCAATTGCTGCGCGCCGGTCGTTGCCTGTTACTGGTGGAGTTACCCACAGGCGAAACCTTCCAGACCCGCGATCCGGCCTATCTGTTACTCAAGGACATGCTGCGCGCCGCCGGTCTGCCGGACAGCCCGCAGATCGTCGGCGAACCGGTGCGCTGGCCGCTGCTGACGCGCGGGACCATGGATCAAGGGCCGGAAGCGGCTCGGGATTTCGTACAGGGCTTTCTGTCGGCCCGACTGGAAGACGCTCCGTGCGTCTGCCTGTGGCTGATCGGCCTGCCGGCGGTGCGTTTTGCCGGTGAGGCGAACGCCGAATCCTTCAACCGTGAACTCCAGGTCGAAGGCCTTGGCTCGGTCTGGGCCTTGCCGGGTCTGGAATTATTAATGGAAGAGCCACAGCGTAAGGCTGATGTCTGGCAAGCCATGCGTCGGCTGATGGCGCGTTGGAAAGAATCGAATGAGTGACGCTGTATCGTTTCGCCCGATGACCGAGGCGGACCTGGACGCTGTACTGAAAATCGAATATGCGGCCTACAGCCATCCCTGGACCCGCGGGATTTTTCTCGATGGCCTGGGCAAGTACCAGATCTGGCTGATGTTCGAAGGGCAGCAGCAGGTCGGCCACGGTGTGGTGCAGATCATTCTTGACGAGGCGCATCTGCTGAACATCACCGTCAAACCGGAAAACCAGGGCCGTGGCCTGGGTTTGACGCTGCTGGAGCATTTGATGTCGATTGCCTACAAGGCGCAGGCGCGTGAATGTTTTCTGGAAGTGCGCGACAGCAACCGGGCGGCGTTTCGGTTGTATGAGCGGTATGGGTTCAATGAGGTCGGGCGTCGACGGGATTACTACCCGGCGGTGGGTGGACGGGAAGATGCGGTGGTCATGGCCTGCACTTTGGTTGATTGATCCCCAGTAGGAGCTGCCGAAGGCTGCGATCTTTTGATCTTCCATAGGCGCGCCATCGCAAAGATCAAAAGATCGCAGCCTTCGGCGGCTCCTTGGCATCCGGTCAGACCTGTAGATCAGCGCTTGCTGTCTAACGGGTCGCGCTGCGCCAACTCCGCTTCATCCAGCCCATTGCCCCCGCCGATGTCGTCCTCATCGACAATGCTCAGATCCCAATCCGCCTGGCCGCCTTCACCTTCTTCGTGGGCATCCCGTGCGCCATCTTCACGAATGAGGGTTTCCGGGCTCATGTCATCGTCGGTGGATTCATTGTCCCCGGTCATGCCAGCATCACGGATGCGCTTGTCGGGCATCTTCTGCGCACGCTCGGGTTCGGGGATCAGGTCGCCGATTCTGGCGCCGGGTTCTTCTTCGTCGAAGTCCAGCTCACGCACCGAGCGGTCCTCGTCGTCGATGGCCTTGGGTTGCACCGGATCGACCGGACGTCGTGAATCAGTCATGGTAATTCCTCATACTGTAGGCCTTACTACAGTTGACCCACTGGGCTGCTGAGAATTCCACCGGTATGGAGCGCCGGGCAAATGCATCAGGGGGTATCTACATCGCGCGCGTGACCCCGACAGACGGTTGTCTGTCAAAGAAGCGCATCATTCTCGAGGCTTCATTGCATGAACGAATTACAAGATCTGATTGATAACAACGAACGCTGGGCTGACGCGATCACCAAAGAAGATCCTGACTTTTTCGCCAAACTGGCCCGTCAGCAAACACCGGAATTCCTGTGGATCGGCTGCTCCGACGCTCGCGTGCCGGCCAACGAGATTGTTGGCATGCTGCCGGGCGACCTGTTTGTCCACCGCAACGTGGCCAACGTGGTGTTGCACACTGACCTCAACTGCCTGTCGGTCATTCAGTACGCAGTCGATGTACTCAAGGTCAAACACATCCTCGTCACCGGCCACTACGGTTGCGGTGGTGTACGTGCATCGATGCAGGATCGTCAGTTGGGCTTGATCGACGGTTGGCTGCGCTCGATTCGCGATCTCTATTATGAAAAACGCGACGAACTGGCCAAGTTGGCCACTGAAGAAGAACGGGTCGACCGCCTCTGCGAACTCAACGTGATTCAGCAGGTCGCCAACGTCGGTCACACCAGCATTGTGCAAAACGCCTGGCACCGTGGGCAGAGCCTGTCGATCCACGGTTGCATCTACGGCATCAAGGACGGTCGCTGGAAAAGCCTGAACGCCACCATCAGCGGTTTCGAACAGTTGCCGCCGCAGTACCGTTTGCGTCCGGTCGAGGCGTTGTAAAGCCGCTCGGGCTTCTGTTCAGCAGAGGCGGCGCCGATGCGTCCGGCAAATACGGCTGATACGTGGTAAGTCGCACAGGGCAGCAATCCCGCATGAGCCGTGGCTCATGCGGGAAAGGCTTTCATCGTTTTACTGGTGCGGGGCAGCGGCGGAGGTCACAAGGGACGGGGCCTGCAGTTGTTTCAGCTCAGATTTGACCGGCGCTGTTGCGCACTTGGCCACCGCTTGTTCAGGCGTCAGGTTGCGGATCGAGATGTAGAACAGCTCGCAGGTTTTTTCTTTCTGGGTCACTTGCCAGGTTTGAGTACAGCGCTTCAGCTGATCGGCTGGGTTGCTGCCGGGTTTGCTGCCCATCCCGGCCTGCCAGCACGCGGCGCTCAAATCCTGCCCCATGACTTTCAGCCCCGCGGCGTCGGCCTTGGCCTGCGCATCGTCGCCGCTATAGGCTTCGGGGTCGGCGGCGTACCAGATGTAGCTCGGGTGGTTGGAACCCAGTACGGGTACCGCCACGCCCTTGCTCGGGATGATGGTTGCCAGGCCCAGCACGTCCACGGTCTGCCCGTATTGTTGCTTGATCCAGTTACGCACCGGTGAACCAAAGGCGACCATTGGCAATGCAGCGCCTTTGGCATTCTGGCTGACTTCCTTGACCATGGTGGTCTGGTAGTCCGTGAAGTAGTTGTAGACGCCTTCCAGATCCTTGCCGGCGGTGGACGGCGCGGCAATCGGCGCGATGTCGATGATGGTCTGATAGGCCGGCGTCTGGTCGGCGGGAATGTTGTTGGCGGTCAGCAGCGCGGCCCAGCGATCGGTGGTCTTGGACTCCAGATAGTCCTGGGCCTGGGTCAGTGAGTAATCTGGCGGGAAGTGCAGCAGTTCGACGCTTTTGCGGTTTTCCAGCGCCATACCCAGCGGCAGGAACAGGTACCAGTTATAAGTCCATTTACCATCGGCACTCAGCTTGCTGGCGCCGTTGTAAGCCAGATCCCCTGCCTTGAGCAATGCGGTCAGTGGCTTGTCGTAGCCTTTGGGCACACCGCTGATAGTGGCGTAGAGCTGCTTGTTGTCGGTTTTGACCACCACTTTTGCGGTTTTGTAGCCATCGCGTTGTACGCTTTGGGTCAAGTAATGCTCGACGGTCTGCTCCAGTGTCCAGTTACGAAAGCAGATGACGTTGCAGTTGTTGGGGTAGGCGAACAGCCGGGTGACGCGTTCGGTACTGCCCAGATTCAGATCGACATCGGCGTGGGCGGCGGCACTCAGGGTGAGTGCGGCGAGAGTGAGTCCTGCGAGTTTGAACATGCTCAGATCCTTTTCAGCGTGAGCCCTCGGAGGCGGGGCGAGTACATACTGAAACTACTTGTGTCGAGCGGTCTAGTACCCACGTGAAAAGATCGTCAGTAATGTGTGTGCGGGCTTGCTCGCGAAAGCGGAGTATCAGGCGACATCTCTATCGACTGGAAGACCGCTTTCGCGAGCAAGCCCGCTTCCACACTGGATTTGTGGTGATTTGAAGGTCTGTTTAAGGCATTACCGGCGCCATATACGTAAGCGTCGTCCCCAGCGCCCACAGCAGAAACAGCACCAGTGGCGCATGCACCAGCAATTGCACGAACGAAAATCCGATCAGGTCCCGGGCCTTCAACCCGAGCACGCCCAGTAGCGGCAGCATGTAGAACGGGTTGATCAGGTTCGGCAGGGCTTCGGCGGCGTTGTAAATCTGCACGGCCCAGCCCAGATGGTAGTTCAGGTCATTGGCCACTTGCATGACGTACGGCGCTTCAATAATCCATTTGCCGCCGCCGGACGGGATGAAGAAACCGAGGATGGCCGAGTACACCCCCATCAGCAGGGCGTAGGTGTCGTGGGACGCGATTTGCGTTTGGGACTATGGTCTAACGGGTTGTCCATACGCGCATTTGCGCAGACCATGGGCGCCTTGGTTTTTTGCCTGCCAGAGTTCTTTTCCATGACTGCCAACACTGATGCGCGCCCGGCGCCCTTCACCCGCTCGGACTACAAGACCCTGGGGCTTGCAGCTCTGGGCGGTGCGCTGGAAATCTACGACTTCATCATTTTCGTATTTTTCGCGCTGACCCTCAGCCAACTGTTCTTCCCGCCGGAAATGCCCGAGTGGCTGCGCCTGCTGCAAAGCTTCGGGATCTTCGTCACCGGCTACCTGGCGCGCCCGTTGGGCGGGATTCTGATGGCACATTTCGCCGACCGGTTGGGGCGCAAGAAGGTGTTCAGTCTGAGCATCCTGATGATGGCGTTGCCGTGTCTGCTGATCGGGATCATGCCGACTTACGCCCAGATCGGCTATTTCGCACCGCTGTTGCTGTTGGCCCTGAGGGTCCTGCAAGGCGCGGCGGTGGGCGGTGAAGTGCCCAGCGCCTGGGTGTTCGTCGCCGAACACGCGCCGGTCGGGCATCGCGGTTATGCCC
This sequence comes from Pseudomonas sp. EL_65y_Pfl2_R96, assembly GCF_963970905.1. Taxonomy (NCBI): domain Bacteria; kingdom Pseudomonadati; phylum Pseudomonadota; class Gammaproteobacteria; order Pseudomonadales; family Pseudomonadaceae; genus Pseudomonas; species Pseudomonas sp. EL_65y_Pfl2_R96. The sequence goes on from NZ_CAXAQH010000027.1 coordinate 13,848, forward strand.
TCGGTTTTCTGCAGGCCGGGCTGACCTTCGGCTACCTGATCGGCGCTTTGACGGCGACTTTCCTGGCACAGGCGTTCACCCCCACGGAAGTCCTCGATTACGCCTGGCGTTACCCGTTTCTGCTGGGCGGCGTGTTCGGCGTCATCGGTGTCTGGCTGCGCCGCTGGCTCAGCGAAACCCCGGTGTTCATGGCGATGCAGGCCCAGCGCGAGGCGGCTGCCGAACTGCCGCTGCGTACGGTCCTGCGTGAGCACCGCCTGGCGATGGTGCCGGCGATGATCCTCACCTGCGTGTTGACCTCGGCGGTGGTGGTGTTCGTGGTCATCACCCCGACCATGATGCAGAAAACCTTCGGCATGACCGCCAGCCACACCTTCGCCCTGAGTGCCTTGGGCATCGTCTTTCTGAACATCGGCTGCGTGCTCGCCGGGCTGTTGGTCGACCGCGTCGGCGCCTGGCGCACGGTGATGCTGTATAGCCTGCTGCTGCCTCTGGGCATCGGCGTGCTCTACACCAGCCTGATCATTGAAAGCCAGTGGGTCGGTCTGGCCTATGCGGTGGCCGGCCTCGGTTGCGGGGTCGTGGGCGCCGTGCCGTCGGTGATGGTCAGCCTGTTTCCGGCGCGGATTCGCGTTTCGGGGATTTCCTTCACCTACAATATTGCCTACGCCGCCTGGGCCAGTATCACGCCGCTGTTGCTGATCGGTCTGATGCCGTGGAGTCCGTGGATTTGCGTGATCTTCTGCGCGGCGATGGGGGCGGTGGGCATCGGCAGCGTGGCATATTTCGGCGCGCGGATGCCGCGAATTGGACGCTGTTCAGTGGCTCGCGCGGTATGAGGGTGTTCGTACTGCCACTATTTTTGTAGGACAGCCCTGAAACACTCTTCAGAAAATATCCCCAAGGCCGATGGCTAGGCTGTATACCGCTTTCTATCTCTGCCATCGGTGCTTTCCCATGTTCAACAAACGCTTGAAGCAGGAGCTGTCGGCTCTTCGCGAAGAACTCTCCAGCCTTTTGCAAGTCAAGGAGAGTCTGGAAAGTGAGATGCTGGTCCTGACCCTCGATCCCGATGGGCGAATTCAATCGGCCAACCAAAACTTCATCGGCGAGATGCTCTACAAAAGCAACGACCTGATCGGCCGGAACATAGAAGACTTCGTCCCGGTCCATGTGAAGTCGGACGAGTTCCACCACCGTTTCAAGGCCGCGCTGAACCGTGGCGAGCACTTTGCCGGTGCGGTACGTTTGCTGCGCGGTAACGGTGCTGAAGCCTGGCTGCGTTCGATCATGCAGCCGGTGCGCTCGTCGGACGGCCGGATCAAACAATTTTCGATTTTTGCCAGCGACCTGACCCGTACCATCGAGGCGTCCCGTGAGCATGAGAACCTGATTGGCGCACTGGTGCGCTCGACGGCGGTGATCGAGTTCGACCTCAATGGCAACGTGCTGATGGCCAACGAGCGGTTCCTCAACGGCATGGGGTACAGCCTGGCGCAGATCCAGGGCAAACATCACCGCATCTTCTGCGCACCAGAGGAATACAACAGCGCCGAGTATCAGGACTTCTGGCGCCGCCTGAACGCCGGCGAGTTTGTGGCTGACCGCTTCAAGCGCGTCGACAGCCACGGTCGTGTGGTCTGGCTGGAGGCTTCCTACAACCCGGTGGTCGACGCCAACAACAAGCTTTACAAAGTGGTGAAATTTGCCACGGTGATTACCGATCAGGTGAATCAGGAACGCGCTGTCTCCGAAGCGGCCAACATTGCCTACGGCACTTCTCAGCAAACCGACCAGAGTGCACAGCGCGGTACTGCCGTGGTGACCCAGGCCGTGGACGTGATGCGTGATTTGGCCAAACACATGCAAACCGCCGGCGAAGGCATCGAAGCGCTGAACGAGCAATCGCTGGTGATCGGCACCATCGTCAAAACCATCAGCGGCATCGCCGAACAGACCAACCTGCTGGCGCTCAACGCGGCCATCGAAGCGGCTCGCGCTGGTGAACAGGGGCGGGGTTTTGCCGTGGTGGCTGACGAAGTCCGGCAACTGGCCTCGCGCACCAGCCAGGCGACCGATGAAATTGTCGGCGTCGTACGCCAGAACCAGGACATGGCGCGCAACGCCGTGGCACTGATGACCGACGGTAAACTCCAGGCGGAACAGGGTTTGGCGCTGGCGGCAGAAGCGGGGACGGTGATCGTCGAAATCCAGGACGGGGCGCAAAAAGTGGTGAACGCGGTCGGGCAGTTTGCCAACCAATTATCGACTTGATGTCCTCCATTCAGGCGTGGGTAGCCCTCAAAAAGGGGCTACCTGCTTCAAACCAGGCCTCATGTTTTCCGGGGATGGCCTGAATTTCCCGGTAAGCCTTTCCTCATTCCTGCGTACGATTCAATCCCCCAACGCTTCCCCCTCTCGCCGTGGATCGGCCCCGCCGGCCAACGCCGCTTTCCCCTGCGCATCCTTGACCCGAACAACCGCCTGAGTCCCGCTGGTCATGTCGATCTCGTTCACACTGTGCCCTTTGTCTTTCAGTGCCTGAATCAGCGCCGGGCTGAACTGCCCCAGTTCCAGTTCTGTCGGGCCGTTGCGGCTGCCGAAGTTGGGCAGGTTGATGGCGGCTTGTGGGTCCAGGTTCCAGTCGAGCAGGCCAATGGTGGATTTGGCCACGTACTCGATGATCTGCGAGCCGCCGGGCGAGCCGACAGTGGCCACGAACTCGCCGCTCTGGCGGTCGAGGATCAGCGTTGGCGCCATGGACGAGCGCGGGCGTTTACCCGGTTCGACGCGGTTGGCGACCTTTTGCCCGTGCTCTTCGGGGATGAACGAGAAGTCGGTCATCTGGTTGTTGAGCAGAAAACCCTGGACCATCAAGTGTGAGCCAAATGCCGCTTCCACGGTGGTGGTCATGGACACGGCGGCGCCCTCGTCATCGACCGCCACCACCTGCGAGGTGGAGATGCGCAACGGCGAGCGGTCCGGCGCGTAGGCGACCTGAATGCCCGGCGGGGTGCCGGGTTTGGCCTGGCCCATGCTGCGCTCGCCAATCAAGGTTGCGCGGGTCGCCAGATAAGTCGGGTCGACCAACCCTCTGACTGGCACGGGTACGAAGTCGGTGTCAGCGACGTACTGCGCGCGATCGGCGTAAGCCAGGCGCTCGGCTTCGGCGATCAGGTGCACGGCTTCAGGGGCTGGCTCTATGCCCGCCGGTTTGCTGGTCTTGACCGGTTTGAGTGGCGCCAGGGCAAAGCGTGGGTCGCGAGTTTCCAGGGCCTGCAAGGTGCCAAGGATCTGCGCCACGGCGATCCCCCCCGATGACGGCGGCGGCATGCCGCAAACTTGCCAGCGTTTGTAGTCGGTGCACAGCGGCGCGCGTTCCTTGGCCTTGTAGTCCTGGAGATCGTTCAGCGACAGGCTGCCGGGGTTGGTATGGCCTTGAACCTTGGCGACGATTTCTTTTGCGATCGGCCCTGTGTACAGCGCGTCGGGGCCTTCCTTGGCGATGCGTTTGAACACCGCGGCGAGTGCCGGGTTTTTCAGCTGCGTACCGACGGCTTTCGGGTGGCCATCGGCAGTCAGAAAGTAGGCGGCCATGTCCGGTGAGTGCTGGATAAACGCGTCGGTCGCGATCAACTGATGCAGTCGTGGCGAGATGACGAAGCCTTGTTCCGCGAGTTTGATGGCCGGTTCGAACAGCTTCACCCACGGCAGGCGACCGTGCTTGCGATGGGCCAGCTCCAGTGCCCGCAACACGCCCGGCGTGCCCACTGAGCGCCCGCCGATCTGCGCCTGGGTGAACGGCATCGGTGTGCCGTCGGCTTGCAGGAACAGTTTCTCGTTGGCGCCGGCCGGAGCGGTTTCGCGACCGTCGTAAGTGCGCACAGCCTTGCCATCCCATAGCACGATCAACGCGCCGCCACCGATACCCGATGATTGCGGTTCGACCAGCGTCAACACCGCTTGCATGGCAATGGCTGCGTCAATCGCCGAGCCTCCCGCACGCAACATCTCCCGCCCGGCTTCAGCTGCCAGCGGATTGGCGGCTGCGGCCATGTGTTTGGAGGCGTACCGGGTTTGCAGGTCGGTGCGATAACCGGCGGCGATTTCCGGCGCGACCGGCAGAGTCGAGACCGAAGGTGACGCGGGCGGGGCATTACACGCGGCGAGGGTTAAAGCGGTGGCGATCAGCGAAAGGGCTGACAGGCAATGGCGGCTCAAGCGCAAGGTTGAGAACACGCGGGGCGCTCCGTCCGTGGGATAAAAGGTCCGGGGACTTTATCGGCCTGAGGGGGAGGGACGCAAATCACGTCTGCCGTCCTGAAACGAATGCCACTTTTCTCGAGGCATAAAAAAACGGCCTACCTTTCGGTAAGCCGTTTTTAGTACTTGGTGGCTACACAGGGACTTGAACCCCGGACCCCAGCATTATGAATGCTATGCTCTAACCAACTGAGCTATGTAGCCAAGTGGCGCGCATTATTCACCTGTAACGAAGATGCGTCAAGCGTAAATCTAAAATATTTCTCCACACTTTCAACCGCTTATCCCCCTGGCCCGAAAAATCGGGCCAGGGGAGGGCGTCAACTGAGCTGAAATCTTCCGGTATTCGCACTCAAGGCCTTACTGCCCAGGCTCAAGGTGTCTGCCGCCAGGTTCACTGCCCGTGCGCCTTCAAGCAGGCGTAAAGCGGCCTGATCGACTTGCTGGATGTTGCCGCTGACTTCATCGGCGGTACTGGCTTGCTCTTCGACAGCGGTGGCAATTTGCGCCAGGGTGTCGGTGACGCTCTGCACCGCGCTGGCGATTTCCCCCAGGCGTTCACCGAGACCGGTGACGGCTTGCGCATCCGATTGTGCCTGGCCGCAGGCGGCTTCCATCAGGCTTACCGCTTCGTTCACGGTGCTGCGCAGGCTGTCGACGGTGCCGGCGATCTGCGCGGTGGAGGACTGGGTGCGTTGCGACAGGCTGCGTACTTCATCGGCCACCACCGCAAAGCCGCGACCTTGCTCGCCGGCCCGTGCGGCCTCGATGGCGGCGTTGAGGGCCAGCAGATTGGTCTGCTCGGCGACGCCGCGAATCGTATCGACCACCAATTGAATCTGCTGGCCTTGTTCGCTGACCCGACCCAATGCTGCTGCAGTGTCGTTCAAACGCTGATTGAGCTGCTGAATACTCGCCGTCGTGCGTTGGCTGTCGCGGCTGCTGTCGGCGGCGATGCGCTGGGTGTGCTGAGCGCTGCCAGACGCCTGTTCGCAACTCTGGGCGACCCCTTGGGAGGTCGCGGCCAATTGCGTGGCCGCTGCGGCGATCTGGCTGATCTGCAACTGCTGGGCCTCGACTTCGCCGAGGGCGCCGCTGGAGTGATCGTTGAGGGTGCGTACTGCGTTACTCAGCTGCAGGGTTTCGTGATCGACCCCCAGCAAACTGTTGCGCAGTTGCACCACGGCGACGTTAAGCGCGGTGCTGATCGCTGCCAGTTCGTCGCGGCCCTGCACTGGTACTTGCAGGCTCAGGTTGCCGTCGCGCAATGCTTCGGCCAACAGCGTGATACCGCTGGCGCTGCGACGGATCGAGGCCTGTAAACAGATGAACAGGTACAACGCGGCCAGCAGCAGGCAGCCAAAAATTATCGCCACCACGATGAACTGGCGGATGGCCGAGCCGTGGTAATAATCCAGCCGTTGATCCAGCGAAACCAACGATTGCTGACGCATCGAGGCGAGGTTGCCGAGCAGGGCATCGAGGCTGCGTTCGAAGTCCTCCGGTTTAAGGTTGATGCTGCCGCCGAAGACGCCGTCGTCCAGCACCTTCAAACCGGCATCCAGATGTTTGAGGCTGTCGTGGTATTGCCCGGCCCAGGTTTGCAAGGCGCTGGGCAGGCGTGCTTCCAGCAGGCTGGCTGTTTTCACCAGCTGCTCCCGGGCATCGCCGATGCGGCTGCGCAAGTCCCGCAGTTGCAGACGGCTTTGCAGGGTGAACTGCCCGGACACCACCGATGCCTGGCCGACTGCGGCGAGGCGGCCGACCCGTTCGATCAGGTCCGGTGCATGCTGGGTTGAAATCTGCGTCAGCAGCCAGGTTTCCAGCCATGGTGCCAGGGTCAGGCGATTATCCATCGCGATTTGTTCGCGCAAGGCTTGCAGAGCGCTCAAGGCATTGGTGAAGCGATCGTAACCGTCCGGCCACCAACCGACGCTGCTCAGGCTTTTCGAGTCCAGGCCGGTGAGGGCGGTTTGCAGGGTTTGATAGCGGGCAAGGGTTTCGCCCTCGGCGCCTTCGGTTTTCAGGGCATTGCCCAAGTCCGTGGTGGCTTGGGCCACAGCTGGCTGAACCGTGTCGAACGCTGCCATCGCCGCGATGGTTGCGGGTGTCGGCTGGCGATTGGTTTCGGTGGCGCGCCAGCGCGCGGCGCGGTCACGCTGGGCGGCGAGCAGGTTGTCGAGCGCATCCAGGGCGAGCAATTGACGAACCCCGGCACGTTCGCCGGAGATCAGGCTCAACTTGTCACGATAGTCTTGCCCGATCATCCACAGGCTGCCAGCGAGTGGCAGGATAAACAGTAGAAACAGCAACTGAAATTTTCGCGCGAAGCCGAAACGCCCCAGCAGCCCGATCCCCGGTGATAAAAAAGCCTGCATGCCCCATGACTCCTCTGGACACCACGCACCATTGGCGTGCATCGAGGTCATTGAGACCGCGACTTGTGTCCTTCTAAAAGGCCTCGAAAGTTCACCTTGGTCCGCTCTGTAGGCCGACTCTGTAGCGAAACTTCCCATTCTCGGTCCCCTTTATAAGGGGCCGCGTTGAAGCAGATAAGCAAGGCAAGATTCAGACCATGGCGTTGGGCTATCACCTTTTTTGAGGTCGTTAGCAGGCTAAGGGGATGGCGCTGTTGCACCGAAAAATGGCACATTGACCGACCTGCCAGTGTGCACCCATCTGCAGTACGGAAACTCTCATGGCTATCAGTAACGCTCAGTCCGCCTCGACATCGGCGCCCACTACTTCACAAAACAGTCCGCTGGTCATGCGCATCATCGGCGCGGTGGCACTGGCGCATCTGATCAACGACCTGATTCAGGCGGTGCTGCCGTCGATCTATCCGATGCTCAAGGCCAACTATGGCCTGAGCTTCACTCAGGTCGGCCTGATCACCCTGACCTTTCAACTGACGGCCTCGCTGTTGCAACCGTGGGTCGGTTACCACACTGATCGCCATCCCAAACCCTGGCTATTGCCGGCCGGTACCGTCTGCACATTGGTCGGCATTCTGATGATGTCTGTGGTCGGTAGCTTTGCGATGATTTTGCTGGCGGCGGGGTTGATCGGTATCGGCTCGTCGACCTTTCACCCGGAAGCTTCTCGCGTGGCGCGACTGGCCTCGGGTGGGCGCTTTGGCTTGGCGCAGTCGACATTTCAGGTCGGCGGTAATGCGGGCTCGGCCTTCGGGCCGTTGCTGGCGGCGGCGATCATCATTCCCTACGGGCAGGGCCATGTGGCCTGGTTCGGATTGTTCGCGCTGTTTGCGTTGTTCGTGCTGTACCGGATCAGCCGCTGGTATGCCAACCACTTGAATCTGTTCAAGCTCAAACAAGGTCATGCAGCGACTCACGGCTTGTCGAAAGGCCGGGTGATCAGCGCACTGGTGGTGCTCGGGTTGCTGGTGTTCTCCAAGTATTTCTACATGGCCAGTTTCACCAGTTACTTCACGTTCTACCTGATCGAGAAATTCGACCTGTCGGTGGCCAGCTCGCAGCTGCATCTGTTCCTGTTTCTCGGTGCGGTAGCGGCGGGGACCTTCTTCGGCGGGCCGATCGGCGACAAGATCGGGCGCAAGGCGGTGATCTGGTTCTCAATCCTCGGCGTCGCACCGTTCACCCTGATCCTGCCTCATGTCGACCTGTTCTGGACCAGTATCCTGAGCGTGGTGATTGGTTTCATCCTTGCCTCGGCGTTCTCGGCCATTGTGGTGTATGCGCAAGAACTGGTGCCGGGGAATGTCGGAATGATTGCCGGGGTGTTCTTCGGTCTGATGTTCGGTTTCGGCGGGATTGGCGCGGCGTTGCTTGGGTATTTGGCGGATATTCACGGTATTGAGTACGTGTACTTCCTGTGTTCGTTCTTGCCGCTGCTTGGGGTCTTGGCGATCTTCCTGCCACGGACCAAAAAAGTCTGACCGGGACCTGCGGCAGGCTATTTTGGCCGAGAGTTGGTGAAGAACAAGCTGCCGACCTGTCACGCTGGCGATATCATCGTCAGTCTGGACGCTCAAGTCAGCGGCGGGCATCGGACCGCAGCGCTCGGTGTCTTCCATGATCATCAAGTCTCAAGGAACATAGGCCCATGAATCTCTACAGTCAGTATGCGTTGGCCTGCGTGGGGATGATGCTGCTGTACATTTTCGTAAGGCGCTACGTACTCAGGAAATGGCTGGGTATTGCTCTGGTCGGTTTGGGCTTTGGTGTGATGTTTGTGCTGCCGCCCTACATTGGCAGCATCGATGTCGGGATCTTTGCAATCGCGGTAGTGGGGGCGGGGTCTTCGATGTTCTTCAATCGGAGTAAGTACCGAGTATGACCATAACGGTAGTGGCACACCGGTTTCACTGGGGTGGATGACGAAGGGAGGCCGGTACGACCAGCGTTTGCAGCAACCGCTTTTGATATGCCGGATGTCCTTTTCGCTCGTGAGCGCTCTCGTAAATAGGAAAAGCCCGCCTGTATCAATACACGCGGGCTTTTCCATGCTTGGTTAATTCATCGCATCAAATGCACTTCAAATCGTCAATGACGACTTTGCTGATCAACTCGTCTCTATCTTTTGCGATTTGTTTGAATGACGCTTTGAATTTTGAGCGGTCTCCTGCCTGATAAGCTTTCGACATGGCCGTGCTATTTCCAAGGGACGAACCGTCCGCACTATAGAACCGCACACCCATGGTTAAAAACATTTTGCATGATTTTGAGTACGTCACATAACCATTCAGATCGAACCTGTCGTCCAGACTCGCTTCCAGTTTCACCTGATCCAGGGTGGCCACACTAGATACTGCCGGGCTTACTTCGACTTTCATTTCCTGAAACCCGTTTCTCACCGAAGTGCGAAGATTGTTGATGCCATCCCTAATTGGATTACTGCATCCTGACAAAAATAAAATACAAATCGGGAGTGCCACGGCTAATTTCTTCATGTATTTCTCCTTTAGATAAAACTGTGCGCGATGGCACGTGATGGGTGGGGCAATACAGTTCAGGTGCACATTAATCGCCTCGATTCAAGCTTGCCCCAGTTTCCTCATCGTTGACTTAGGCAACGTCGGGGCATCAAGAAGAATCGAATCAAGGCGCTTGCGGATGTCAGAAACAATTTGCCCCAGGACAGCCTCGTCCTTGCAGCTGGCAATTTCGTCCTGAGTTTCACGGGATATCGCACCGGGCTTCTTGGCGGTGTCTTTGTGCCCAGCGGCGCGGGTGTCGAAGTTGAGGGAGGTCTGTACCGAACTCAAGATCAAGGTCAGGATTGATATGACGCTGGCGACAGACTCATTGATTGAGCTAAAGACGCTGGCGCTGACTACCGCTGACAGCGCCACGCAGGGAATGCCCAGTTGCCAACTGAACTTCCCGAAATCCCGGGCATTGATTTCGTGTTCAATCTGCAACCGCACGATCATGCGATTCCATTTGCTTAGTAGCTCGAGCCGACCCATGGTTGCAATCCTTTGCCGGGGGTTCAGGGGAATACTAATTACCATTTGGCCACCTATCAGGGCTCAGGGTCAAGAACATGTAGCGCTTGCTGAGAGGCGACTTTGGGATGGATGTGCAGTTCGCCATGGCCCCACAGTTCGACCCTTCCAACGCCTGTTTCCGGCTCGACTGGACGCCACCGATGGACACCCGCGTGTCAGCCAACAGTTCCGGCTGTCGCAGATCTGCGGTGAAACACAATACTTGTGGGAGGGGCCGGTGTACCCGATGTTGAGTTTCAACGGGGCAATTTTCAGGCACAAAAAAGCCGCGTCGAGACGCGGCTTTTTCTTGGGTGTTTCTTTACAGGCTCAGGTACTGCTTTTGCGGAAACTGCCGGGTGTGATGCCCACTACTTTTTTGAAGGCCCGGGTCATGTGGCTTTGATCGAAGAAGCCGCAAGCGAATGATGCTTCGGTGAGACTGGACCCGGTGCGCAGCAGTTTTTGGACCTGAGAGATCCTTTTCTGGATTTGATAGCTGTGGGGGGAGACGCCAACGCTTTTTTTGAACACCCGAATCAGGTAGAGCGGGTCCAGGTTGACCAGTTGCGCCAATTCTTCCAGAGACAGATGTTGGTCGAACTCGTCTTCGAGCTTCCTCTTGATCCTTTGCACGGCGTGCTGCTCAGTCGCACTGACCGGTTCGATGGGCGCGCCGCTGCGCTCGAAGAGCTGCGTCACCAGATCCAGCAGAATAGTTTCCCGTTCAAGGCTGGAGGGGGATTTTTCAATGATTTGATGTTGATGCAAAAAGGTCCGGGCGAAGTCGGGGGACTGGCTCAGAGCTGTTTGAAAAAGATGAATATGATCGTCTGAAAAACGCCCTTGAAACACCATCCGATTGACCCATTCGGGGTCGATATAGAGCATTCGATACATCCAGCCCTCATCATGACCTGGCAAGCCGTCGTGGATCTCCCCGGGAGTAATGGTGACCACACTTCCAGCGATCCCCATGTAGTAGCTGCCGCGATAAAAAAGTTTTTCAACACCGCTACTTATAACGCCGATAGCGTACCGGTCATGTGAATGTCGGCCGAAAGATTGAGTACTGTAACGCGCAGATAACAACTCACAGTCGCCTTCGGGTATACGCCGGAATTGAACAAAGTCCTTGTCTTTTTGAGGGGCTTTGTCACGGCGATTCTCGTCCATGAATTGTCCAGTTTTGTGCAATACGTATGAAAAAAAGGTCGCTAAATTTAGCACCTACTTCATAACACAAGCTAGGGGATGCGATGTCTACAAAATTGGTTGTTGGGGATTTTAATAAGTCTTCGTGGTCATTTCGTGCGTGGCTGGTTCTTGTGACAGCGGATGTTGCGTTTGAAACCCTTCAGATCAAACTGGAACAAAGCGACACCCGCCAGCGCATTCTGGAGCACTCGCCTTCCGGCAAGGTACCGGCGCTGCTGCTTGATGATGTCGTCATCAACGACAGCCTGGCCATCAGCGAATACATTGCCGACACATATCCGGCCGCCAACCTTTGGCCCCTGGATTCACGGGTCAAGGCCCTGGCACGAGCTGCTGCGGCAGAGATGCACTCCGGCTTCACCCACTTGCGCACGCAGATGTCGTTTGGCCTGAACACCGGTGACATCCCAGAAAGCCTGACCGCCGAGACCCGAGAGGAAATCATGCGGGTATTCGCTATCTGGAACCAGCTCCGTGAGGTGAGCGGTTCAACACAGTTTCTCTGTGGTGACTTCGGCATTGTTGATGCGATGTTTGTTCCGGTGGTGTTCCGCTTCCGTCGTTATGGTATTGCCATCCCTACGCAACTGCAGGGTTATGTCGAAAACATTCTGGCTTATGCGCCGGTACAACAATGGTTGAAATTGGCCGCGCAAGAAATTTAAAGAACTGCATTGCTGCTAACTATTAAAGCCAATTAAAAATTAGTTATTTTTTGACTCGTGGCAGAAAAGACCCTTGAGGCTTTCTGCTTTGTCGAGCCAGATATTTTTTGCCGGGGGGATAAGTTGTGAGTGTTCATAAAGTTAATGCCGGTCTTTATCAATGAGGCTTCTCATGTCGACTAATAACAATCGGGCAATCATTGAATTGACCATCGGTGGACTGATGCTCAGTCTGTCTGCTCTAGCCGTCGCTTTCGCCCATATCGGTGCAGGTGGCGCAGGGTTCTATCGGATGGTGTTCGCCTCGATCCTGTTCTTCCTGCTGCTCAAGGTGCGCAAAACACCGGTGCTGCTCAAAAGCGCCAAGGCGCAGCTGTACACCGCGTTGGCTGGGGTGTTTTTGGCCATTGACCTGGTGCTTTGGCACCAGAGCATCTATATCGTTGGCCCGGGCATCGGGTCGATCCTGACCAACTGTCAGGTGTTCTTCATGACCCTACTGGGGTTGTACCTGTTGAAGGAAAAACCTTCGATCTACTTCCTGGTATCCATTACCTTGGCATTTGTTGGGCTCTATCTGTTGTTGCTACCCGAGATGACCAGTGCGGTAGGGATCAGGGGCGTGGTGTATGGCGTGCTGTCGGGGCTGGCGTATGCCATCTGCGTGTACTTCCTGAAGATCAACACCCAGTTGCCTGACGGCGGGGGTGACAAGATCGCACAGATGCTCAATTTGAGTCTTTGGGCGGCACTGGTTCTGCTGGCATACGCGCTGGCAACTGGGGAAAGCTTGGCCATCGTGGATGGGCAAACCTTGCTGATGCTGATCATATACGGGGTACTGGTGCAGTTTGTCGGCTGGCTGCTGGTCAACCGTTCGATCGGAGCCATCAGCCTGGGGTTGGCCGGTCTGATCCTGTTACTGGAGCCGGTGATCACGTATTTCATTGATGTCGCCTTTCTCGGCAAGGTCAGCTCCACGCTGCAGATTTGCGGCGCGCTGGTGACTATCTTTGCGGTTTACATCGGCTCAATCAAACCGCCTGAGAAAGCGCACCCTTTACCCGAGGCGACCTGACAGAAGGTATACACGGCGGTCTCGTGGATGACGGGCTGCCGTGATCCTGGCCAATGCGATACGCGCAGGCCCGCAAGGTTTGAGCATGATCTCGATCTTTGGCTCGAATCCAAAGCTACCTGAACCTCAACCAAGGAGGGCATTAAAAATCGCTGACTACTTCAGGCCTTCCCAAGGTCACGGATTCCGGCACCAAGGGTCATTCTGGCGTCGGCGCCAACACCCCCGATTCCCAAATCATTAAAATTCCATTGCTTCGGTGGAAGTATTCCGCTCGCCCGTGTTACCCAATATAGGCCGTTTTTGAACCACGCCTGACTCCCCGTTCCCGCAGGCGACGCATGCCATCGGCCGTCGCGCAAGAAAAATGCAAGAGTGACTGGAATCGTGCATTTTCAATCATTTTCAATCATTTTCATTTTTTAACTATGTATATAGTAGTTGCTTCCATAGCGAATTCTTTGCGTTATATCGAATCGACACCAAAAAAGGACTTTACGTAATGATCTCTAACGAAAGATGGTTTTCGACGCAGCACTGCGCGTCATGTGAGAGGAAAAGATTTTATTGATGCAGTCCAGGTCAAACAATGGATCAAGAACTTAGTGGTTCCGCTGGTCGGCTTGGCCATGTTAGATACGGGAACGGAACGGTAAATGAAAGCCTGAACATTCTTTTCGTATTCTGCGCATTTTGTTTGGCCGCCTCGTCAATCTACGGTTCCTGCAATCGACGACGTTTTTTGTAGTCAAACCCAACTGGAGAAGTAATATGTCCGTCAATCTCGTCATCAGCTTTAATGTAAAAGAAGAAAAACTGCAATCGTTCAAGGACATCATGAACGACGTGAAGATCAATCTGCCGAAGGTGGACGGTTGCCAAACGGTCAAGATCCTCAACTACTTGGAAGATCCACTCGCGTTCACGCTGGTGGAAGTTTGGGATTCGCGTGAAATTCACGGCACCCATGTCGACCAAATGGTCTCGAGCGGTCAGTGGAAGGTCATCGTCGAGCATCTGAGCAGCGCGCCGGTCAGCGGCTACTTCAGCGAAGTTTGATGCCGTAACGTCAGCGGCCGGGCGCGTGCGGCGGACCGCGCCGTCTCGGCCATACATGCGCTACTTGCCGTGACGTATTTCTGCTACTTTCCTGGATATCCTCTTCCGTCCCGAACGTCCTACACGCTTGGGCAGCAGCGTGTCGCGCTGCTGGATACCGTCCTGTCCAAATGGGGCGGCCAATTTGTTGAGAAGCCATAGCAATGACACTCGAAGTAGTACCGGCGGCGCTTTATTCGATGCGCAACGTAAAGCCTATCCTCGCTGACGGTAGCTCGTCCATCCTCCATAAAACGCTTGAAACGAACCTGGAAAACAAGGCGATTTATATCGCCACGCCGTTGATCGTCTACATCAAGCAGGGCAAGCAGATTATTCGCGACTATGACGCCATGGCCAATGTCGTCGACGAGAATCATTTGATTTTCCTCTCCAAAGGCGTTTATACGGTATCGGACTACGTCACTGGCAGCGATATCTTCGAGGCGGTGCTGCTGTTTTTCGACGACAAGCTGATCGCCAAATACCTGTCGCGCGCGGCCGGCACAGGCAATTCGCACACGGACGGCCTGCAGAAAAACGTGCACGGCACTTATACCCTGCACGCCAACGAACAGATTCAGCGCTATATCGATTCGCTGAATTATGTCTACAAGGGCGCGGAGGGCTCCGACGCGCTGCTGGAATTGAAACTGCTCGAACTACTGCACCTGATCGCCATCCAGGACAAGTCCTTCCGTTTCCTGCGCGAGCTGTCCTGCGGCGGCAGCCGCAAACGCCGCCTCATCACCGACTTCATGGAGCAGTACTATTCGCACAAGCTGAAGATTGAAGACTATGCCCTGTTGACGGGACGCAGCGTGTCGACCTTTATCCGCGACTTCAGGCGCAGCTACAACACCACCCCGAACCGCTGGATCATCGAAAAAAAAGTCGACATCGCGCATCAGCTGTTGACGACTGAAAATTATTCCGTCACCGACGCGGCAGCGGAGGTGGGATATGAAAATACCTCCCACTTCATCAAGGTCTACAAGCAACGGTACGGTGTCACGCCGAAGAAAGCCAAGACCTTCGCGGCAGAACTGTAGCGCGACAAGGCCCAAGCCCCCCGCTGGCGCGACAGGGTGTTGTTGGGCGTGGTTGTAGTCGCCGACTAGATTTTGACCTGGGCGGCCGATTCTGCCTGACCCCGGCCGAACCATCGAAAGCCGCGCTGACCCTCGTTTTGTGCGTAGTAGGCTGGGTCAACGGATTCTGGCACCAAAGGTCAATCTGGCGTCGGCGCCAACACTCACGGCTAATGGTAGAGGCTGCTCGCCCTAGCAGCGTTGCTATGGAACGGATCGAGTTGTCTGCCACCACTGCACGCGAAATCTCTTCGCGCTCAGCCAACGTCAGCGCCAATCTGGACCTGCGGCGTACAGCTGGTCTGATACCGCCTGTTTCCGCCAAGATGCGCTGTATCGATGAGTGGTTTCGTTCAAATAGTTGGGCGATCTGCTGGAGAGAGTCGCCTTTCCGCCAGTGATCCCACATCAGTTTTTTCTGGCTTTCGGTGTAATAGATCCGAGGTCTCCGTTTCATCTGCAACACTCCTTCTGCTTACACAGAATGTAGTTTCTGGCGGTATTGCCGGAACCGATCTCGATCGGGCTGCCGAAAGCGCAGAGCGCATCCGCAAGGCGATCCAGGGATTGGTGACTGACAGTGACGGCCATAAAGTCGGCGTGACGCTGTCCATCGACATTACGCAATATCGTGCTCAAGAGGCGCTCAGTAACGCCATTGCCCGGGCCGATAAGGCACTCCACAAGGGCAAGTCGGCTGGGCGCAACAGGGTGGAAGTGGCGCTGGCTTGATGGCGTCGGCTGCGCCGTCGAGTGAAGGGCAGATCGCGTTATAGGCGGTAGCCCAAGCAACTGGTCGATCTCACTGGCTCGCAAGCTAGCCCCTATAAAGGACGGCCGGCATTGATCCAGCTCTCGATCTGCTCCTGGTTGGCCGAGAGCGTCGATACTTTCTTCGGTCAGAACGTCGCAATTCTCGAACATGCATTATCTGCTGCGTCGTACCAGGCACTTCCCGGTGGTTTCTTGTTATCCTGACGGCCCTCTTTCATGGACGAATACCGAGACAAGCCATGGCTAACCTCACCCCGTCACGCCTCGGGAAGATGCTTCAGGGGCTGCTCTTTGCCCTGATTGGTATCGGCTTGTTGGGCATTGCCGTCAATCTCACGCTTGAACGACGCGAATTCCTCGCCCACGCACAGACCGCCGATGGCATCGTCAGCCACTTGAATGCTGGTAGTTCGCATCCCGAGATCGCCTTCACCACCAGCAGTGGTGAAAAGATTTCCTACCCCCAGGGCGGCTTCATTTTTGGCTATCAGCAGGATCAGCCGGTGCGGGTGTATTACCTGCCCGAGCAGCCGGCCAGTAGCGCCGTGGTCGATACCCCTGCCGCACTGTGGGCCACTCCCGGGGTGCTGGGTTGTATTGGTCTGCTGTTTACCCTTGCCGGCCTGTTAAGGGGCATCCGTCAGCGCGGTCGCGGCGCAGTTCATTCATAAAAGACTTTGAACGATGAGCTACAACATCCCGATCCCGCTCAATGACAGTCGCTGGCAGTATCAGACCGCCAGCGGCGGCGGTCTGAGCTATCTGTTCTAGTTGCGCATAGCGGCTCGATATAACGCCCACAAAAAAGCCGCGAATCAACGCGGCTTCTTCGATTCCAACAACGCTACACGTTGAAACGGAAGTGCATCACGTCGCCGTCTTTAACGATGTAGTCCTTGCCTTCCAGGCGCCATTTACCGGCTTCCTTGGTGCCGGCCTCGCCCTTGTACTGGATGAAATCGTCGTAAGCGATGACTTCGGCGCGGATGAAGCCTTTTTCGAAGTCGGTGTGGATCACACCGGCGGCTTGTGGCGCGGTAGCACCCACACGGACAGTCCACGCGCGGACTTCTTCGACACCGGCGGTGAAGTAGGTCTGCAGGTGCAGCATTTCGTAGCCGGCGCGGATCACGCGGTTCAGGCCAGGTTCTTCAAGGCCCAAGGCTTCGAGGAACATGTCTTTCTCTTCGCCGTCTTCCAGTTCGGCGATTTCGGCTTCGATCTTATTGCAGACCGGAACCACCATGGCGCCTTCTTCTTCGGCGATGGCTTTGACGATGTCCAGCAGCGGGTTGTTCTCGAACCCGTCTTCAGCGACGTTGGCGATGTACATGACCGGTTTGGTGGTCAGCAGGTGGAAGCCACGAATCACCGCTTTGTCGTCGGCGCCCATGTTCTTCATCAGCGTGCGCGCTGGCTTGCCGAGGGTGAAGTGAGCGATCAGTTGCTCCAGCAGACCTTTCTGGACCACGGCGTCCTTGTCACCACCCTTGGCGTTGCGAGTGACTTTCTGCAGTTGCTTCTCGCAGCTGTCGAGGTCGGCGAAGATCAGTTCGAGGTCGATGATCTCGATGTCGCGTTTCGGGTCGACGCTGTTGGAGACGTGGATCACGTTCTCGTCTTCGAAGCAGCGGACCACGTGGGCGATGGCATCGGTCTCGCGGATGTTGGCGAGGAATTTGTTGCCCAGGCCTTCACCTTTCGAGGCGCCGGCAACCAGGCCAGCGATGTCGACGAATTCCATGGTAGTCGGCAGGATGCGCTTGGGATTGACGATGACCGCCAGGGCTTCCAGGCGCGGATCCGGCATCGCTACGATACCGGTGTTCGGCTCGATAGTGCAGAAGGGAAAGTTCTCGGCCGCGATCCCGGATTTGGTCAGGGCGTTGAACAGGGTGGACTTGCCGACGTTAGGCAGGCCGACGATGCCGCAATTGAATCCCATGGTGTTTCCCCGAGGAGTTAGAGTCAGGCCTTCTGGCTGTGCAGGTTTTTCATCGCGCGGTTCCATTCACCGGCGAGGATATCCGGCAGCACGCCGAGGGCAAAGTCGATGCTGGCATCGAGTTTTTCCTGTTCGGCGCGTGGCGCACGACCCAGGACGAAATTTGAAACCATACTGGCAACGCCCGGGTGGCCGATGCCAAGCCGCAGGCGGTGAAAGGTATTCTGATTACCCAGTTGCGCAATGATGTCGCGCAACCCGTTATGACCGCCATGGCCGCCGCCCTGTTTGAGCTTGGCAACGCCCGGAGGCAGGTCGAGTTCGTCATGCGCCACCAGAATCTCTTCAGGCTTTATGCGAAAGAAGCCGGCAAGTGCCGCCACGGCCTGGCCGCTGCGGTTCATGTAGGTGGTGGGAATCAGTAGACGAACATCCTGACCTTGATGCGAATAGCGCCCGGTCAGGCCGAAATATTTGCGATCGGCCACAAGGCTGACACCTTGCGCGTGTGCGATGCGCTCAACAAAAAGGGCCCCTGCGTTATGCCGGGTCTGTTCGTATTCAGCGCCTGGATTTCCCAGGCCAACGATCAGTTTGATGGCAGTCACGATAGGGGCCCTTCCTTGAAGTGGTGGATAACATCGCCGCAATCAGTGGGTGCGGCGAAAGTGGACGACAAGTGCTCATTTACCATGATGTAAACTCCGCGTTCTCGCCCGCTTTCTCGCTACGCTCTAGTCCGCGATGTTTCCGGTCACTCCGGCGTACAGAGTGAAATTACTCTGCAGCGCCTTCTGCAGCTTCTGGAGCAACACGTGGAGCGTGAACGTTGGCAACAGCCAGGTCGTTACCGTGAGCCAGAGCAACAAACTCAACGCCTTTAGGGGCTTTGAGGTTGGACAGGTGAATGATCGCGCCGACGTCGGCATCAGCCAGGTCAACTTCGATGAATTCAGGCAGGTCTTTTGGCAGGCACGAAACTTCGATTTCAGAAACAACGTGCGAAATTTCGCCGCCTTTCTTGATCGGAGCAGCTTCGTTGATGAAGTGTACAGGCACGATAGCGGTCAGTTTCTGGCCAGCTACGACGCGTACGAAGTCAGCGTGCATCACGTGGCCTTTGGCCGGGTGACGCTGCAGAGCCTTGATGATTACGTTTTGCTTGGTGCCGCCAACGTTCAGCTCGATGATGTGGCTGTAAGCCGCTTCGTTTTCGAGCAGTTTGGCAACTTCTTTAGCCAGCATGCTGATGGATTCAGGGGCTTTTTCGCCACCGTAAACTACAGCTGGAACCAGGCTTGCGAGACGACGCAGGCGGCGGCTCGCACCTTTCCCCAGGTCGGAACGCACTTCAGCATTCAGAGTAAAATCGTTCATGTTGTATCTCCAAAATAACCACATTCGCCCCAGCGTTTGCGACCAGCGCTAAAGGCGATATGGGCAAAAAAGCCCCGCCCCGACAGGAATGCCGGGGCGGGGCGCTTTTCGTCAACGAGATGTTTTGAAAAGGGCAGGGCCCTTAACGGAACATCGCACTGATCGATTCTTCATTGCTGATGCGGCGGACCGCCTCGGCAACTACCGGTGCGATATCCAGTTGGCGGATACGCGCACAGGCTTGTGCTGCAGCGGACAGCGGGATGGTGTTCGTCACCACCAGCTCGTCCAGCACGGAATTCTCAATGTTTTCGATCGCCCGACCCGACAGCACAGGGTGCGTGCAGTAGGCGAAAACCTTGGCAGCGCCATGCTCTTTCAAGGCCTTGGCCGCGTGGCACAGAGTGCCGGCGGTATCGACCATGTCATCGACCAGAATACAGGTACGCCCTTCGACATCACCGATGATATGCATCACTTCAGAGTGATTGGCTTTCTCACGGCGTTTGTCGATGATCCCGAGATCCACGCCCAGGGATTTGGCAACAGCCCGTGCACGCACGACGCCACCAATGTCCGGGGACACGATCATCAGGTTTTCGAAGCGCTGATCTTCAATGTCATCCACCAGAACCGGGGAGCCGTAGATGTTATCTACCGGAATATCGAAGAAACCCTGGATTTGGTCAGCATGCAGATCAACCGTGAGAACACGGTCGATGCCGACTACGGTAAGCATGTCAGCAACGACTTTCGCGCTGATAGCCACACGTGCGGAACGCGGACGGCGATCCTGACGGGCATAACCAAAGTAAGGAATAACAGCAGTGATACGAGTAGCCGAGGAGCGGCGGAAGGCATCAGCCATCACTACCAGTTCCATCAGGTTATCGTTGGTCGGAGCGCAAGTCGGCTGAATAATGAAGACATCTTTACCGCGGACGTTTTCATTGATCTCGGCTGTAATTTCGCCGTCGGAAAATTTACCGACAGAGATGTCACCGAGAGGGATATGCAGCTGACGTACGACACGCCGAGCCAGATCGGGGTTAGCGTTCCCCGTAAAGACCATCATCTTGGACACGCGCAGTACCTGAAGGCTGAGGGTAACCTGGATGAGTATAGGAAAATGGCAGGGGCGGCTGGATTCGAACCAACGCATGGCAGGATCAAAACCTGCTGCCTTACCGCTTGGCGACGCCCCTGTATCTGTTGCAACGATTACCCAGTAATCGGTTCCTTTAGAGCAGACTTTGCAGCTTGCGATGCAACATCGAAACGTTGCTTCCTTTTGCTACAAACCCTGTAAGGGTCTCTGTAAGAAGGGCCGAGACTTTATCAGCTTCAGCTTTGCTTGGGAAGCCCCCAAACACACAACTTCCAGTTCCGGTGAGTTTTGCTTCGGTAAAATTACCTAACAAATTCAATGCGTTACGTACCTCTGGATAACGCCTTGCTACCACCGGCAAGCAGTCATTTCGACTGTTTCCCTTGGGAACGGGGCGCACTTTAATGGGAGGAGAGTTACGTGTCAACAGCGGATCTGAAAAAATTTCTGCTGTACTTACAGATACTTGCGGCACCAGCACCAGATACCACGGTTCCTCGGGTTCTACAGGTGTGAGTTTTTCCCCCACACCCTCGGCGAAAGCCGCGTGGCCACGCACGAAAACCGGGACGTCGGCGCCCAGCGTCAGGCCCAGAGAAGCCAGCCGATCCTCATCCCAACCCAGTTGCCAGAGATGATTGAGGCCTAGCAACGTGGTGGCCGCATTCGAACTGCCTCCACCGATTCCGCCGCCCATGGGCAGGATTTTTTCGATCCAGATGTCGATGCCCAGCGAGCAACCGGATTGTTCCTGAAGTTTTTTTGCGGCTCGAACAATTAGATTGCTGTCGTGAGGAACACCGTCGAATTCGGTGTGCAACCGAATCACGCCATCATCGCGAACGGCGAAGGTGATTTCATCGCCGTAGTCGAGAAACTGAAAAATCGTTTGCAGCTCGTGGTAACCGTCTTCACGGCGACCGAGGATGTGCAGCATCAGGTTGAGCTTGGCGGGTGAGGGCAATGTCAGGCGTGGCGCAGTCATGTTCACTGCCCCAGTTTGCGTGGTTGCCATTCCTTGATCACCAGCGTGACATCAAGGTCGGTGCCGTGCAGTTTGATCCGCTCAGGCAGCCAGTAGCCGTTTTGCTCGGCATAGCTCAGGTACTCGACCTGCCAGCCATCCTGTTCGAGATTGGCCAGGCGGCTGTCGACGTCAAGGGTCAGGCGGCTTTTGCTGTCCGGGGCCGGGAGCCCGCGAACCCACCATGCCAGATGGGAAACCGGCAATTTCCAGCCCAGTTGCTCTTCGACCAGGGCTTCCGGAGTCGGCGCGTCATAACGGCCCTGATTGGCGATTTCCAGCGAGACTTTGCCGGGGCGACCGGTCAAGCGGGCTGCGCCACGACCCAGCGGGCCGGAGAGGCGGATATCGTAGTAGTCCTGGCGCTGCAGCCAGAACAAGGTGCCGCTGCCCGAGTCTTTTGGCGCGCGGATGCCGATCTTGCCGTTGATCTGCCAGCCATCGAGGGCGGTCAGTTGCTGTTTGTGCTCACGCCATTGGGCCGGATTACCGTGCCCCCCGACCGATTCACGGGCACCGAAGCCCGCGCAACCGGCGAGCAGGGCGATGAAGCTGAAAACGATGAAGTGGCGCAAAAACATAATCTTAAAGAGTCTCTGATCCGGTCAGGCGCTTGATGGTGCTGCGCAGGGTAGGGCTGTCGGGCTGTTCCTTGAGGAACTTGCTCCAGATTTGCTTGGCTTCGCGCTGTTTGCCGTTGGCCCACAGGACTTCGCCCAGGTGAGCGGCGACTTCCTGGTCGGGGAAGCGTTCCAGCGCCTGGCGCAAATAGCGCTCGGCTTCATCGAGATTGCCCAGGCGGAAATTCACCCAGCCGAGGCTATCGAGAACGGCCGGGTCTTCCGGGTTGAGCTGGTGCGCCTGTTCGATCAGGGCCTTGGCTTCGGCGTAGCGCGTGGTGCGGTCGGACAGGGTGTAGCCGAGGGCGTTCAACGCCATCGCGTTGTCCGGGTCGCGCTTGATGATCAGTCGCAGGTCTTTTTCCATCTGCGCCAGGTCATTGCGTTTTTCCGCCTGCATGGCCCGGGTATACAGCAGATTCAGATCGTCCGGGTATTTCTGCAGGGCTTGCTGCAAGACTTTCCAGGCCTTGTCGCCCTGTTTATTGGCAGACAGGGTTTCGACTTCGATCAGGTACAACTGGATCGCATAATCGGGTTGCTCGTCCCGCTGGGCCGCCAGACGGCTTTGGGCTTCGGCGGTCCTGCCGTTGTTCATCAGAATATCGGCCTGACGCAATTGAGCCGGCAGGTAATCGTTGCCCGGCCCGACCTGGGCGTACTCGATCAGCGCGCCTTGAGGGTCGTTACGCTCTTCAGCGATACGCCCCAGATTCAGGTGTGCCGAATCAACGTGGCTTTCCCGAGCGATCAAGTCTTGCAGGTAACCTTTGGCCTCGTCCCAGGCCTTGGCTTCCAGGCAAACCAGGGCCAGGGAGTAACGCAGCTCGTCGTCTTCCGGGTATTGCTGAACCAGGCTTGAGAACTCGACTTTGGCGTCGTCCATGCGATCCTGTTCAACTAGCATGCGCGCGTAGGTCAGGCGCAGGCGTTTGTCGTCCGGGTACTTCTTGATGCTTTTTTGCAGTAGCGGCAAGGCTTCATCGCCACGGCTGAGCCCTTGCAGCAGGCGCGCGCGCAGCAGAATCGGCGCGATTTCGCCCTCGTCCGGCGGGTTGTCTTCGAGCAGGGTCAGTGCGCCTTTGGCATCGCCGTCCTGTTGCAACAGCAAGGCTTTGCCGAAAATCAGCTGATTGTTATGCGGGTGACGTTGCAACAAGCGATCAAAACCTTTCATCAGGCCGTTGCGCGTTTCCTGGTCGGTATCGGCCGCGGACAGGGCGAGGAAGTCGAAATGCGTGTCGCCTTTGCCTTGCAGGACTTTCTCCATATAGACCATGGAGTCGTCGTAACGCCCGGCGCGGGCAAGTTGCACGGCAGCCGCCCGTTGCGCTTCAAGATCGTCCGGAGCGTTTTTTGCCCAGATCAGCGCCGTGTCGAGGGCGGCCTGATCGGCGCCCAGGTACTCGGCAATGCGAAATGCCCGCTCGGAGACGCCGGGATCCTGAGTATTGATGGCCTGGGTTACGTAGTTGTCCAGGGCAATGTCGTAACGATTGCGCTGGCCAGCCAGTTCGGCGCTCAACAGGCTAAAGACGGTTTCCTCACTGAACGAGCTGTAAACCTTGGGCTTTTCAGGGGCCGGAGTGCTGTCTTCGACCGGCGGCGTACCGTCCGACGAAACGGGTGCCAAGGCCTGGCAGCCGCTGAGGAAGACAAAAGCGAGGAGCAACGCGGAAGATCTATTCATATAGGAAGAGGACGACTAACCTGCGGTCGGATCATCATGACACAAGCCTTGGGCCAAACATAACCGCCCGGCCAATTTACCCGCGAGCCCAATGCTCGATCTTTCGGCCTTGTACCTGATAATCGCGGGGCGATGCCATTGTAGGCGCTGCCCAAGGCTGCGATCTTCTGATCTTGCTCTTTTAACGGCAAAAGATCGCGGCCTTCGGCAGCGCCTACAGAAGCCCGTCGCCAGTGTGAATAAGAACAGATCGCAGCCAGTGGGGATGTCTACCAAGACGATAGATATCGAGTGGTTGTTCTGGCTCTGTCGAAGTAGGACAATTGTCGGCTTCACGTCACCATCAGCGACCTTGAATGGCCTTCCTTGCACTCGGTATTAACCACAAGACTGCTTCAGTAGACGTCCGCGAGCGCGTGGCCTTTACCCCTGAGCAGCTGGTTGAGGCCTTGCAGCAGCTCTGCCGACTCACCGACAGCCGCGAAGCTGCGATCCTCTCCACCTGCAATCGCAGTGAACTGTATATAGAACAGGATCACCTTTCGGCTGACATCGTGTTGCGCTGGCTGGCCGATTATCATCATTTGAGCCTCGATGAGCTGCGCGCGAGTGCTTATGTGCATGAAGACGATGCGGCAGTTCGTCACATGATGAGGGTCGCCTCCGGCCTTGATTCGCTGGTGTTGGGCGAACCGCAGATTCTCGGTCAGATGAAGTCGGCTTACGCCGTGGCCCGCGAAGCCGGCACCATTGGTCCGCTGCTCGGGCGTTTGTTCCAGGCCACGTTCAATGCGGCCAAACAGGTGCGAACCGACACTGCCATCGGTGAAAACCCAGTGTCCGTGGCGTTTGCCGCGGTCAGCCTGGCGAAACAGATTTTCAGTGATTTGCAACGCAGCCAGGCTTTGCTGATCGGCGCTGGTGAGACCATCACCCTGGTTGCCCGCCATTTGCATGAACTGGGTGTGAAGCGAATCGTGGTCGCCAACCGCACACTGGAGCGCGCGAGCACGCTGGCCGAGCAGTTCGGTGCCCACGCGGTGCTGCTCTCGGATATCCCGGCAGAACTGGTGCGCAGCGACATCGTCATCAGTTCCACCGCCAGCCAGTTGCCGATTCTCGGTAAAGGCGCGGTGGAAAGTGCCTTGAAATTGCGCAAGCACAAGCCGATCTTCATGGTGGATATCGCCGTCCCTCGGGATATCGAGCCGGAAGTCGGCGAGTTGGACGATGTTTACCTGTATAGCGTCGACGATCTCCACGAAGTGGTCGCCGAGAACCTCAAGAGCCGTCAGGGCGCTGCCCAGGCCGCCGAAGAGATGGTGTCGGTCGGTGCCGAAGATTTCATGGTTCGCCTGCGCGAACTGGCGGCGGTGGATGTGCTCAAGGCCTATCGTCAACAAAGCGAGCGCATGCGCGACGAAGAGTTGCTCAAAGCCCAACGCATGCTCGCCAATGGCAGCAGCGCCGAGGACGTGCTGGTGCAACTGGCCCGTGGCCTGACCAACAAACTCTTGCACGCACCGAGCGTGCAATTGAAAAAGCTTTCTGCCGAAGGCCGCCTCGATGCGCTGGCCATGGCCCAGGAACTCTTTGCCCTCGGTGAGGGCTCATCGGATAGCTTTTCGGATAAAAAAACGCAATGAAAGCGTCACTGCTCAATAAGCTGGACATCCTCCAGGACCGTTTCGAGGAATTGACCGCCCTGCTTGGCGATGGCGAAGTCATTTCCGATCAGAACAAGTTCCGTACCTATTCCAAGGAATATGCGGAAGTCGAGCCGATCGTCGACACTTATAAACAGCTTCTCAAAGTGCAGGGCGACCTCGAAGGCGCCCAGGCACTGCTCAAGGACAGCGACCCGGACATGCGTGAAATGGCCGTGGAAGAAGTCCGCGAAGCCAAGGAACGCTTGATCGAACTCGAAGCCAGCCTGCAACGCATGCTGCTGCCCAAGGATCCGAACGACGGTCGTAACGTGTTCCTGGAAATCCGCGCGGGTACCGGCGGCGACGAAGCGGCAATTTTCTCCGGCGACCTGTTCCGCATGTATTCGCGTTATGCCGAGCGGCGTGGCTGGCGGGTAGAGATACTCTCGGAGAACGAGGGCGAACACGGCGGCTATAAAGAAGTCATTGCCCGGGTCGAAGGCGAGAATGTCTACGGCAAGCTGAAGTTCGAATCCGGTGCGCACCGCGTACAACGGGTTCCGGCCACTGAATCTCAAGGCCGCATCCACACCTCAGCCTGCACCGTAGCCGTGTTGCCCGAGCCGGACGAGCAGGAAGCCATCGAGATCAACCCGGCGGATCTGCGGGTCGATACCTATCGCTCCTCCGGTGCCGGTGGTCAGCACGTCAACAAGACCGACTCGGCAATCCGTATCACCCACTTGCCATCCGGTATTGTCGTCGAATGCCAGGAAGAACGTTCTCAGCACAAGAACCGTGCCCGGGCAATGTCCTGGCTGTCGGCCAAGCTCAATGACCAACAGACCAGCGCGGCGGCCAATGCCATCGCCAGCGAGCGTAAATTGCTGGTCGGTTCCGGTGACCGCTCCGAGCGGATCCGTACCTACAACTTCGCCCAAGGCCGGGTCACCGACCATCGGGTCAACCTGACGCTGTATTCGCTCGACGAAATTCTCGCGGGCGGCGTGGATGCGGTGATCGAACCGTTGCTGGCCGAGTACCAGGCCGATCAATTGGCAGCGATAGGTGAGTAAATGACGATCATTGCCAGTTTGCTGCGCGCCGCCGATTTACCTGATTCGCCCACCGCGCGTCTGGATGCCGAATTGCTGCTGGCGGCTGCCTTGGGCAAGTCCCGCAGCTTTCTGCACACCTGGCCTGAGCGTATCGTCCCGAGCGAAGCGGCACTGAAGTTTGCCGAGTATTTGCAGCGCCGCCGTAGCGGTGAGCCAGTGGCCTATATTCTGGGTCAGCAAGGCTTCTGGAAGCTCGACCTGGAAGTCGCGCCCCACACGCTGATTCCGCGTCCCGACACTGAATTGCTGGTGGAAGCTGCGTTGGAACTGTTGCCGGCCACCCCGGCCAAGGTGCTCGATCTGGGCACCGGCAGTGGTGCCATCGCCCTGGCGCTGGCCAGCGAGCGTCCGGCCTGGAAGGTCACCGCCGTGGATCGCGTGCTGGAAGCCGTGGCCCTGGCCGAGCGCAATCGTCAGCGCTTGAACCTGAACAATGCCACGGTATCGAGCAGCCATTGGTTCAGCGCTTTGGAAGGCCAGCGTTTTCAACTGATCATCAGCAATCCGCCTTACATCGCGTCGACCGATCCGCATCTGGTGGAGGGCGATGTGCGCTTTGAGCCGGCCAGTGCCCTGGTGGCGGGCGTCGATGGGCTGGACGATCTGCGTCTGATCGTCGCCCAGGCACCGGATTATCTTGAAGCGGGTGGCTGGTTGATGCTCGAGCACGGTTACGATCAAGCTTGCGCGGTGCGCGATTTGCTGCTGACCCGCGGCTTTGAAGAGGTCCACAGCCGTACCGATCTGGGCGGTCACCAACGCATCAGTCTGGGGCGCTTGCCGTGCTGAATGATCAGGAGTTGCTGCGTTACAGCCGGCAGATTCTGCTGCAACACGTCGACATCGACGGCCAATTACGGCTCAAAGAAAGCCGTGTACTGATTGTCGGCCTCGGCGGCCTCGGTTCGCCGGTTGCGCTGTATCTGGCCGCAGCCGGCGTCGGTGAGTTGCATCTGGCGGACTTCGACACGGTCGACCTGACCAATCTGCAACGCCAGATCGTTCATGACACCGACAGCGTCGGCCTGAGCAAGGTCGATTCGGCGATCCGTCGCCTGACCGCGATCAATCCCGAGATTCAGCTAATCGCCCATCGCACTGCATTGGACGAGGATTCGCTGGCCGCCGCCGTTGCTGCGGTGGATCTGGTGCTGGACTGTTCCGACAATTTCTCCACCCGCGAGGCGGTCAACGCCGCATGTGTGGCCGCGCGCAAGCCGCTGGTCAGCGGTGCGGCGATTCGCCTCGAAGGGCAATTGTCAGTATTCGACCCTCGTCGTCCAGAAAGCCCGTGCTACCACTGTTTGTACGGGCACGGCAGCGAAGCCGAGTTGACCTGCAGCGAGGCGGGCGTCGTCGGTCCTTTGGTCGGGTTGGTCGGCAGCCTCCAGGCGCTGGAAGCGCTGAAACTGCTGGTGGGGTTCGGCGAGCCGCTGGTGGGGCGCCTGTTATTGGTCGATGCCTTGGGCTCACGCTTCCGTGAATTGCGGGTCAAGCGTGATCCGGGCTGCAGCGTCTGCGGGTCGCGCCATGCGTGAAGCGCCGATCGGCGTGTTCGACTCCGGTGTCGGTGGGCTGTCGGTGCTGGCCGAGATCCAGCGTCTGCTACCCAACGAGTCTCTGTTGTATTTCGGCGATTGCGGGAATATTCCCTACGGCGAGAAAACCCCGTCATTCATCCGCCAGCGTTGCAGTGTCATGGCGCAATTCTTTCAGCAGCAGGGCGCCAAGGCACTGGTGCTGGCTTGCAACACCGCGACAGTGGCTGGTGTTGCGGACTTGCGGCGCGATTTCCCCGAGTGGCCCATCGTTGGCATGGAGCCCGCGGTCAAACCGGCCGCTGCGGCGACGCGCAGCGGTGTGGTCGGCGTGCTCGCCACCACCGGTACTTTGCAGAGTGCCAAGTTTGCTGCCTTGCTCGATCGTTTCGCCACTGATGTACGGGTGATTACTCAGCCGTGCCCCGGGCTGGTGGAGCTAATTGAAAATGGCGATTTGCACAGCGAGACATTGCGTCAGTTGCTGCAAGGGTATGTCGAGCCGTTGCTGGCTGCAGGTGCAGACACAATCATTCTGGGCTGCACGCATTATCCCTTTCTAAAGCCACTGCTTAAGCAAATGCTCCCGCAGGGCATCAGCCTGATCGATACCGGTGCCGCTGTGGCGCGGCAACTTCAGCGTCTGTTGGCCGAGCGTGAGTTGCTGGCCGAGGGGCCTGCCCGCGCCGCACAGTTCTGGTCGAGTGCCGATCCTGCGCATTTCAGAAATATCTTGCCGATACTGTGGAATATGTCTGGTGTTGTGCGAAGCTTCGAAGGGTAGAGATGCGTAGCAAACGAATAATTGGGGGGAGCTTCTGATTAAACGGCGACTGCATGGCTTTGTTTGTTGAGCAGCATAAAAACCATACTAAATTGTTCGGAAAAGGATGTTTCTAATGAAGCGACTATTCTGCTTGGCCGCGATTGCGACCGCGTTGATGGGGCACAGTTTTACCGCGCAGGCGGCGGGGGTGGAGTTCGGGGTCGGCCAGACCAGCGATTCGACCATGACCTACCGACTGGGCATGCAATTCGACTGGGACAAGAGCTGGTTGCAGAGTGACATCGGACGCTTGACCGGCTACTGGAGCGGCGCTTACACCTACTGGGATGGCGACAAAACAGCGAGCAATCACAGTTTGTCGTTCTCGCCGGTGTTGGTGTACGAGTTTGCCGGTCAGACCATCAGACCCTATGTTGAAGCGGGTATCGGCATCGCGGTGTTCGCCAACACCGAACTCGAAGATAACAGGCTCGGCAGTGCCTTTCAGTTCGAAGACCGTTTCGGGTTTGGTTTGCGCTTTGCCGGCGGACATGAAGTCGGGATTCGCGCCACCCACTACTCCAATGCCGGGCTCAGCAATCCGAACGACGGTGTAGAAAGTTACGCATTGCATTACACAATGCCCTTGTAGGCAGCACTGCACCTTCAGTGTGGGAGCGGGCTTGCTCGCGAATGCGATTTAACATTCAACACTAATGTTGACTGATAGTCCGTCTTCGCGAGCAAGCCCGCTCCCACATTGAATCTTCGGTGGTCTGAGGTTCACCGATACGCCGTCGCAATTCCCTGGCGTTCGCTGATGCATTCCGGTGCGCCCATTTCGAATTCCCGGCAGATCAGCGGACGTTTTTCGTAGATGGTGCACATCATGCTGTTGCGATCCAGCGCGGCGCACCAGCCGTCATCCAGTCGCAGCATGACTTCCCCACCCCAATCGTCTGTATCGATAAAACGCTCGGGCACTCCGGTGTCGGTGATCAGCATGACTTCAAGCTGGCAGCAGCAGGCTGCGCAAGTCGAGCAGGTGACCGCAGGCTCGGCGATTTGTGTGTGAGGAATGGTTTTCATGGCGCGCAGTGTAAGGCAGCGCGCCCACGCTGTGTGAAAGGCCTGACGGACGCTCAGGCTTCACGGCAGATCCTCGATCGGCGGCTTGCTTCGCGCCATGCGCGTGCCGATTGCCAGTGCGGGCTGGTGGGGCTTTTGCGGCAGAGGCCAAAGGACGGGCATGATCAGCTCCGGTAAGCTGATCTCCAGTGGACGATACCTGAGCCTGTCGAAGAGGTATCGCGCAACTTTGCCCGCCGACCAGTTGAGGTGTATCGGAGCCTCGTCCAGGGGGGTATCGATAAAACCTGGGCTGACCACCGTCATTTCGATGTTGTCCGCAGCCATGTCGATGCGCGTGGACTCCAATAGATGACGCAACCCGGCCCTTGAATCACCATAGGATTCGACCCGGGGCAGGGGCAGCCAGGTTACCGAGCTGGCCATGCCCACCAGATGCGGCGCCGTACCCGCCCGCAGCAGGGGCCGGGCGGCTGCGATGCAATAACTGCTGGCAAGCAGGTTGGTACGCACGATGTGCTCGATGATGGATGAGTCGAACTGATTGGCGTTGACGTATTCGCAGGTGCCTGCGTTAAGGATCATGGTGTCCAGAGAACCCCATTCCTTGGCAATTTGCTCGCCGATTTCGCGCACTCTTTGGCCGTTGGTCAAATCCCCCGCAACCATCAGCACTTGTCCGGGATAACGCTGAGACAGGGCTTTCAATGGTGCCATCGAGCGGGAGCTGACGGCCAGATGAGCACCTGATTTGAGTATTTCTTCGGCCAGCGCGGCACCAATACCATTGCTGGCTCCGGTCAACCAATATCGCCTTGGCGGTGTAAGACTCATCCAAAATTCCTTTTTATTAGGCAGTTTTTTTTGGCTCAATACCAATGAGTGTTCATAAGGCAACGCTCCGGTATCAAAATAATTACGTTGCGATCAACCTTGTCGCGACGGCAGGCTCTTATACGCGGCCAGTGCTCGTTCGCGGGAAGTGCTCAGGTTGACGATCGGCGGTGGATAATCCCTTACGCCGAGCAATCCGTCGAGACTCGCCGGGTTGTGCAGGTCTTTTTTATTCAGTTCGTTGAGCTCCGGTAACCAATGCTTGATGAACACTCCTTCAGCATCGAACTTTTCCGACTGGCTCAGCGGGTTGAAAATCCGGAAGTAGGGTGCCGAATCGGTGCCGGTGGATGAACTCCACTGCCAACCGCCGTTGTTCGCCGCCAGGTCGCCGTCAATCAGATGTTGCATGAAAAAGCGTTCGCCTTCACGCCAGTCGATCAGCAGGTTTTTGGTCAGGAACATTGCCACCACCATGCGCAAGCGGTTGTGCATCCAGCCGGTTTCCAGCAATTGGCGCATGGCGGCGTCAATGATCGGAAAGCCGGTACGGGCTTGCTGCCAGGCCTTGAGTTCTTCCGGGGCGTCACGCCAGGCCAGGGCTTCGGTTTCCGGGCGGAAGGCGCGGTGCCGGGAAACCCGTGGGTAGCCCACCAGAATGTGTTTGTAGAACTCGCGCCACAGCAGTTCGTTGATCCAGGTGACGGCACCGACCTTGCCGCTTTGAAACTCCCCCTGATTGCTTCGTAGCGCGGCGTGCAGACACTGACGAGGGGAAAGGACCCCGGCGGCGAGATAGGCCGAGAGCTGGCTGGTGCCGGGTTTTGCCGGGAAGTCGCGTTCGCTGTGGTAATGGTCGATCTGTGCGTCGGCAAAGGTGTCGAGGCGGCGTCGGGCTTCGGTTTCGCCGGCCGGCCAGAGAGCACGCAAGCGGTCGCAGGGTGTATCGAAACCCTCGACACGGGAGGGTGGTTCGTCGTGGTCTATATCGAGCGGAGCCTGGGCAGTGGGTGCAGCGACCAGTCTGGGTAATGACGCGTGCAGCCGTTCGTAGCAGACCTTGCGAAACTGGCTGAAGACCTGGAAGTAAGTGCCGGTTCTGGTCAGTACGGTGCCCGGCTTGAACAGCAGTTGATCGAGATAGCTGTAAAAGTCGATGCCCCAGGCTTTCAGCGTTTGGGCCACCGCCGCATCGCGACGGGTTTCATGAGTGCCGTACTCCTCGTTTGCGTGCACTGCGTCGATCTTCAATTGCTGGCAGAGATCGAGCAGGACCTTCGGTGCCTCATCCCAGCGGGACGCTTTACGAATCAGCAGCGGGATGTTCAGTGCGTCCAGCGCCTGGCGTAATTCGCTCAGGTTACGCAGCCAGAAATCCACTTTGCACGGCGCGTCGTCATGCGCAAGCCATTGCTGCGGACTCAGCAAATACACCGCCACACTCGGGCCGCGGGCGGCAGCGGCCGAGAGGGCGGTGTTGTCGTGCACACGCAAGTCGCTGCGCAGCCAGATCAATTGCAGGGGGGTGTCCGCACGATTCATTACAAATTCGCCATTAAATAAGCCCACGCTGAATCAGGCCCTGATGGGCCGACAAGGGATCTTCGGCCAGGGACAAATCAGCAATGGCGGTGGTTCTTGCGGACAACTCGGAGTGGTGAATGCATACCGTTGGTCCGGCGATCATTTTTGGGCAACTGATGCCGTTCAGAAGTTTCGGCAACTGCGAAAGATTCATGGCTTTGCTGGAATACAGCAGTACGCCGCGGGCTTGCAGGTGATCAACCGCCAGTGTCAATTCGCCGGCCGGGAGTGGCCAGTCGAAAACTTCCACTGGGCAATCGGTACTGCTGATCAGCCAGGCCGTGAGCCACAGATGAGGCTCCAGCGGCAGGTCCGAATGATTGATCAGCAGCAGCGGCGCGGTGCGTAACTGCCGGTTGTTATGGTAGACCCTCGCGCCGAATTTGCTGCGCAACCAGGAATAAACAAACACCCGCTCCATCTGTGCGCCGAACTGGCCTTGCCAGCGTTGTTCCAGTTCCGCCAGCAACGGCATCAACAGTCGTTCACACAAGGTACGTGGCGGATACAGCGCCATCGCCTGATTCACCGTGTCATCGAGGGTGCGTTCGGCTAGCTGAGTGACCGCTTGCAGCAGTATCTGGCGCAGCACCAGCCAATCGTTCCCAACGGGTTCGGTAAGCCCCTGAGGCGTGTCGAGCAGTTGTTTGACCTGGCTGACAGCCACGCCGCGATTGAGCCAGGTGAGGATCGTCAGGATCCGTTGAACGTGTTCGGCACGGAACAGCCGATGCCCCTTGGGCGTACGCTGCGGCACGATTAGCCCATAGCGCCGTTCCCAGGCGCGCAAGGTGACGGCATTGACCCCGGTTTGCCGGGCCACTTCACGAATGGGCAGCCAACCAGCATCAAGGGCCTTCTTGAAGTCGGTGCCAAGGTCTTCGCTGGCGCTGGTATCCGGTGGGCTTTTCATTAAATCGCGTTTCGCAGGCTGAGGTTTTCCGGATGCGGTTGCAGGTAAACCTGTTGTGCAATGTATGGATCCGGGTGTTGGCGAAAGTAGTGTTTGAGCAACGTCAATGGCACCACCAGCGGCACGATGCCCTGGCGATACTGGCCGATGACGTGCTGCACTTCCTGTTTGTCTTCAGGGCTGATGGCTTGTTTGAGATAGCCGCAGAGGTGCTGCAGCACATTGGTGTGGGTGCGGCGCGTGGCGCATTTTTTCAGGGCCGCCATCAGCTCACTGAAATAGCGCGGGCCGAGCACGTCGAGATCGGTCTGGCCCATGTTGCCCAGCAAGTTGCCCAGGGTTTTGTATTGCACCGGGTTGTGGGCCATCAACAGGTATTTGTAGCGCGAGTGAAAGTCAGTGAGTCTGCGTCGGGTCAGGCCTGTGTGCAGCAACTGCTGCCAGGCGCTGTAAGCGAACACGCGGGTGAGGAAGTTTTCCCGCAGCACCGGGTCATTGAGGCGGCCGTCTTCTTCCACTGGTAAATCTGGATGCAACGCGCAGAAGGCTTGGGCGTAGATGCCACGGCTACCGCCGTCCACTGGCGTGCCGTTGGCGTGGTAGACCTTGACCCGTTCCAGCCCGCACGAAGGGGATTTCTGCATGAAGATATAGCCGCAGATGTCGCCCAGTTCCACTGCCATTTTTTGCGCAAACTCGGCCAGCGGCCGGGTGACGTTGATCTCCGGGTGGACGGTGCCGACAGCCTCCGGATGTTCGGGGTTGCCGACCAGGCGGATCGGTTCGCGAGGGATACCCAGGCCAATGGCGACTTCCGGGCACACCGGGACGAAATCGAAATAATCAGAGAGGATGCGGCTGCACAGTGGTGATGCCTTGTGCCCGCCGTTGTAGCGCACCTCGGCCCCCATCAAGCAGGCGCTGATGGCGATTTTCGGTTGGGTCGTCGACTGTGCAGGCATAGGAGCGTCTCGAATCCAGATCTGTACAACATGACTTCATCATAGATTCGAAGGTGTACAAGTCAATTTTTTTGTATAAGTTTTTTGCGGGGCTGCAGCCCATCTCGACAGCAGCAATGGACTGGACTTGATTCAATTCACTGCAGGTGCTCATGCAGACGACGGGCTGCTTCCTGACCACTGAGCCAGGCGCCTTCGACACGGCCGGACAGGCACCAGTCGCCGCACACATACAGTCCCAGATCAGCATCGGCCAGGGCTCCCCATTCATGGCTGCTGGCCGGTCGGGCGTAAAGCCAGCGATGAGCGAGGCTGAACGTCGGAGCAGGCATGGCGTCGTGCAGCAGTTCGGCAAAGGCACCGTGCAATTGCTCGATCACCGCTTCCTTGGGCAGGTCGATATGTTGCCGGCTCCAGGCGCTGGTGGCGTGCAGCACCCAGGTATCGAGGGTGGTGTCGCGTCCCGGTTTGCTGCGGTTGCGCGCCAGCCAGTCAAGAGGACTGTCCTGTACGAAGCAACCTTCGATGGCGGTTTCCAGTGGCGTGTCGAAAGCCAGGGCGACGGCCCAGGTAGGCTCCATTTTTACCCCGGCGGCGGCTCCGGCGAGCTTCGGCGCGGCCGCCAGCAGTGCGGTCGCCTGAGGGGCGGGCGTGGCGATGACGACATGGCTGAACGGGCCGTGAGTGAAACCCTCGGCGTCTTGCAGGTGCCAGTGTTCTTCACCGCGATAGACCTCGGTGATGCGGCAGGCGAAATGCACTTCCAGATCACCGAGCAGGCCGCGCGTGATCGCGCTCATGCGTGGTGTGCCGACCCAGCGTGTCTGTTCGTCCGGCGAAGGTCTGAGCTGGCCGCCGTGAAAGGTATAGAGCTGCGGCGTCCATACGGCGACCCAGCCGTTGGCTTGCCAGCGCTGGACTTCCGTGACGAAGCGACGGTCGCGGGCGGTGAAATATTGCGCGCCCATGTCCAGAGCACCCGCATCGCTGCGCTTGCTCGACATGCGTCCGCCACTGCCGCGGCTTTTATCGAAAAGTTGAACGACATGCCCGGCCTCCGTAAGGGCCTGGGCGGCTGAGAGCCCGGCGATGCCGGTGCCGATGATTGCGATAGGTACAGTCATAGGGGCCTCGTTTACCTTTCTGTACAGACTACGCCGTGGTTCAAACCTGTACAATATTGTTTTTTGGTATAACTTTTAGCGTTCTCGTTCTGACAGCTTGACCTATTGTTAGACACAGAGCCTGCCCGATACCAAAGATCCCTGCTTATAAAAATAGACTAGTGATCAGGGTAAAACGCCACGCGAGGAAGATGTCATGCACATATTGCTGACCGGCGGTACTGGTTTGATAGGACGTCAACTCTGCCAACACTGGTTGAGTCAGGGGCATCGCCTGACGGTCTGGAGCCGCACGCCTGCGAAAGTCGCCAAAGTCTGTGGCACTCAGGTACGTGGAGTCGCACGGCTCGAGGACCTGGGTCAAGAACCGGTGGATGCCATTATCAACCTCGCGGGCGCCCCGATCGCCGATCGGCTCTGGACCCATAAACGCAAAGCGTTGTTGTGGAGCAGCCGGATCACCCTGACCGAAAAGCTGCTGGCCTGGCTCGAAAGCCGCGAGCAGAAACCGCAGGTGCTGATTTCCGGCTCGGCGATCGGTTGGTACGGCGACGGTGGCGAGCGGGAGTTGACTGAAAAATCTCCGCCGGTCATCGATGATTTCGCCAGCCAGTTGTGCATCGCCTGGGAAGAAACCGCGCAACGCGCCGAAGCCTTGGGCATTCGCGTGATCCTCATTCGTACCGGGTTGGTGCTGTCCGCCGAGGGCGGCTTTTTGTCGCGGCTATTGTTGCCGTTCAAACTGGGGCTGGGCGGGCCGCTCGGCAATGGTCGGCAGTGGATGCCGTGGATTCATATCAAGGATCAAATCGCCCTGATTGATTTTCTTCTGCATCGCAATGAGGCCAGCGGTCCATATAATGCCTGCGCGCCCAAGCCGGCGCGCAATCGCGAATTTGCCCAAACGTTGGGTAGCGTGTTGCATCGTCCGGCGTTCATGCCGATGCCAACCTTCGTGTTGAAGGTGGGCCTGGGCGAGTTGTCATTGTTGCTGCTGGGTGGCCAGAAGGCCATGCCGGCTCGCTTGCTGGAAGCGGGCTTCACTTTCCAGTTCACTGATTTGCGCGCGGCGTTGGACGATCTGTCCAGCCGCCTTAAGAAATAGGACGTTGCATGACCGATCACGCGTTGCTTCTGGTCAACCTGGGTTCACCCGCTTCCACCTCGGTGGCGGATGTGCGCAGCTACCTCAATCAATTTCTGATGGACCCGTATGTGATCGACCTGCCATGGCCGGTGCGGCGTTTGCTGGTGTCGTTGATTCTGATCAGGCGTCCAGAGCAGTCGGCCCACGCCTATGCTTCGATCTGGTGGGAGGAGGGCTCGCCACTGGTGGTGCTCAGCCGTCGCTTGCAACAGGCCATGACCGCCCAATGGACTCAGGGGCCGGTGGAACTGGCGATGCGTTACGGCGAGCCGTCGATTGAATCGACACTGGTGCGGCTGGCTGCCCAGGGGCACAAAAAAATAACCTTGGCGCCGCTCTATCCGCAGTTCGCCGACAGCACCGTGACCACGGTGATCGAAGAAGCCAGGCGCGTGGTGCGAAATAATAACCTCGATGTGCAATTCTCGATTCTTCAGCCGTTCTACGATCAGCCGGAATACCTCGAGGCCTTGGTCGCCAGTGCCAAGCCTTATCTGCTGCAGGATTACGATCACCTGCTGCTGAGTTTCCATGGCTTGCCGGAACGGCACCTGACCAAGATCGACCCCACCGGTCATCATTGCTTTAAAAGCGATAATTGCTGTCAGAACGCTTCACCGGAAGTATTAACCACCTGCTACCGCGCCCAATGCCTGCGCACCGCTTCCGAGTTTGCCCAGCGCCTGGGCTTGCCGGACGGCAAGTGGTCGGTGTCGTTCCAGTCGCGTCTGGGGCGAGCCAAGTGGATCGAACCCTACACCGAAGCGCGCCTCGATGAGTTGGCCAAGAGCGGTGTGAAGAAAGTTCTGGTGATGTGCCCGGCGTTCGTCGCCGATTGCATCGAGACACTGGAAGAGATTGGTGATCGTGGGCGGGAGCAGTTCCGCGAAGCGGGAGGGGAGGAGTTGGTATTGGTGCCGTGCCTCAACGATCATCCGCAGTGGACCAAGGCGTTGAGCACCTTGTGTGAACGGGCACCGTTGGCGCTTTAAAAGCATCGCGGGCAAGCCCGCTCCCACAGGTATTGCGCTGACCTTGTGGGAGCGGCGGTGCGGAGGTCCGACTTGCCCGCGATGGCGTTCTTGAGACCTGCTTAGATCAGCGGCTCATCCGCCCGCTTGTGCTTCCAGCTGTCATTGCCCGGCAGTAACAGGTTCAGCGCAATCGCCACCACCGCACACAGCGCGATGCCTTTGAGGCCGAAATCGTCCGGGCCGGTACCGGTGCCGACCAACATGCCGCCAATCCCGAACACCAGCGTCACCGAGACAATCACCAGATTGCGTGCTTCGCCCAGGTCGATCTTGTGGCGAATCATGGTGTTCATCCCCACCGCCGCGATCGAACCGAACAACAGGCAGAGAATCCCGCCCATTACCGGTACCGGGATGCTTTGCAGCAGTGCGCCGAACTTGCCGATGAACGCCAGGCTGATCGCAAAGATTGCCGCCCAGGTCATGATTTTCGGGTTGTAGTTTTTAGTCAGCATCACCGCGCCAGTCACTTCGGCGTAGGTGGTGTTGGGCGGGCCGCCGAACAGGCCGGCTGCGGTGGTGGCAATGCCATCGCCGAGCAGGGTGCGGTGCAGGCCGGGCTTTTTCAGGTAATCGCGACCAGTCACGCTACCGACTGCAATCACGCCGCCAATGTGTTCGATCGCTGGCGCGAGGGCCACCGGAACGATGAACAGAATGGCCTGCCAGTTGAATTCCGGCGCCGTGAAGTGTGGAATCGCGAACCACGGTGCGGCAGCAATTTTCGCGGTATCGACCACCCCGAAATAGAACGCCATGGCGAAACCCACCAGCACACCGGAGATGATCGGCACCAGGCGGAAAATACCTTTGCCGAACACCGCGACGATCAGGGTGGTCAGCAGCGCCGGCATCGAGATCAACATCGCCGTCTGGTAAGGAATCAGCTCCGTGCCGTCGCCGGCCTTGCCCATCGCCATGTTGGCGGCGATCGGCGCCATGGCCAGGCCGATGGAGATGATCACCGGGCCAATCACCACCGGTGGTAGCAAGCGGTCGATGAACCCGGTGCCTTTGATCTTCACGGCAAGGCCGAGGAAGGTGTAGACGAAACCGGCCGCCATCACACCGCCCATGGTCGCCGCCAGGCCAAACTGGCCCTTGGCGAGAATGATCGGCGTGATGAAGGCAAAGCTCGAGGCCAGGAACACCGGCACCTGACGCCCGGTGACGATCTGGAACAGAATCGTCCCAAGGCCTGCGGTGAACAGCGCCACGTTCGGGTCGAGGCCGGTAATCAATGGCATCAACACCAACGCGCCAAAGGCCACGAACAGCATCTGCGCACCCGACAGCACTGTGCGCCAGAGCGGATCGTTGAACTCTTGCTGCATGGTCACGCGTCCTTCTGCTTGGTGCCGAAGATCTTGTCACCGGCATCGCCCAAGCCTGGGATGATGTAACCGTGTTCGTTCAGTTTCTGGTCAATGGAAGCGGTGTAGATGGTCACGTCCGGGTGAGCCTTCTCTACAGCGGCGATGCCTTCGGGGGCGGCAACCAGCACCATCGCGCGGATGTCCTTGCAGCCGGCCTTCTTCAGCAAATCGATGGTGGCGACCATCGAGCCGCCGGTGGCGAGCATCGGGTCGATGAT
Source organism: Pseudomonas sp. EL_65y_Pfl2_R96 (assembly GCF_963970905.1). Lineage (NCBI taxonomy): Bacteria > Pseudomonadati > Pseudomonadota > Gammaproteobacteria > Pseudomonadales > Pseudomonadaceae > Pseudomonas > Pseudomonas sp. EL_65y_Pfl2_R96. The sequence continues at coordinate 52,621 of NZ_CAXAQH010000027.1, forward strand.
CATCGCCAGGCGCTCGTCGATTTCCGGCACCAGTTTTTCCAGGTAGGTGTGGGCTTCGAGGGTTTCCTCGTTGCGGGCCACGCCCACGGCGCTGACCTTGGCGCCCGGGATCAGGCTCAGCACGCCTTCGAGCATGCCGATACCGGCACGCAGGATCGGCACCACGGTAATCTTCTTGCCGGCGATTTTCTCGACCGACACCGTGCCGCACCAGCCTTCGATGTCGTAGCTTTCCAGCGGCAGGTCTTTGGTGGCCTCATAGGTCAGCAGGGCACCGACTTCCTGAGCGAGCTCACGGAAATTCTTCGTGCTGATGTCGGCGCGGCGCATAAGGCCAAGTTTATGACGGATCAGCGGATGGCGGATCTCACGGATGGGCATGGGAAAAGGCTCCGGCGGCGGGCAAAAAAACCGGCCTAGATTAATCTAACCGAGGGTGTTGTCCTATAGACATATAGAACGTTAGTCCACAAACGCTTGATCTGGCCTCGCTTGATGCGTACCTTTGCCCGCTTTTCGTGACTACGTCCCCCCCTAATTTCCCCCTTGGAGAACGCCATGTCCGCTGATCTCGAGCATATCCGTCAAATCATGCGAGAGGCTGACTGCCTGTACACCGAAGCTGAAGTCGAGGCGGCCATCGCCCGCGTCGGTGCGCAAATCAACGATCAGCTGGCTGAGAGCAATCCGGTAGTGTTCTGCGTGATGAATGGCGGGCTGATTTTCTCCGGCAAGCTGCTGACGCATCTGAACTTCCCGCTTGAAGCGTCCTACCTGCACGCCACCCGTTATCGCAACGAAACCAGCGGTGGCGAGCTGTTCTGGAAAGCCAAGCCGGAAGTTTCGTTCATCGACCGTGACGTGCTGATCATCGACGACATCCTTGACGAAGGTCACACCCTGGGCGCGATCATCGACTTCTGCAAACACGCCGGCGCGCGCAAAGTGCACACCGCCGTGCTGATCGACAAGGACCACGACCGCAAGGCCCGCCCGGACCTGAAAGCCGATTTCGTCGGCCTGCCATGCATCGACCGTTACATCTTCGGTTACGGCATGGACTACAAAGGCTACTGGCGTAACGCCAACGGGATTTTTGCCGTTAAAGGCATGTAAACAGGATGACTGTCTGGGGGCGATTGGCCGCCAGGCCTCACATCGGGATGCGTGCGCAGTTTGCTTGAACTGCGCGCTCAGTCCTGTCCGGCAACCCAGTGTTCGCTTTTGCGTCGAGCTTGTTCCAGGTTGTTCACGTAGGCCAACTGGCGCTGTTCCCGATGGATGCCCGCGCGCCTGAGTTTCAGGCGTACCCGTGGAGCGGTTCCGACCAGAATCAGGCCGATGCCGTCGGTGCGGTAATCCCTGAGGATATTGTCGAAGGCCGCCAGCGCCGTCATGTCCAGCATGGGCACGGCACTCATCTCGACGATCACCACTTTGACCTCCGGGCTGAATTTGCGCAGTACGCCCAGGGCTTTTTCCGCAGCACCGAAAAACAGCGGCCCGCGTATCGCATAGCAACGAACATGCTCCGGCATATCCTGTAAGGCTTGATGGAACTCGCGAGGCAGTTCGGCGGTGTCCGTGAGGTCGCTCATGCGCTTGATGAACAACCCGGCGGCCAGCAGCAGGCCGACAGCGACGGCCAGTACCATGTCGAACAGCACTGTCAGGCTCAGGCAGGTCAGCAAGACCAGCACATCGCTGCGCGGTGCAATACGCAAGGTGTGCATGACGTGTCGGGCTTCGCTCATGTTCCACGCCACCATCACCAGCAATGCCGCCAGCGCCGCCATCGGCAAGTAGCTGAACAGGGGCGCGAGGGCGAGTATCGCCAGCAACACCACCGCACTGTGGATAATCGCCGCCAATGGTGAAAACGCTCCGCTGCGCACGTTGGTGGCGCTGCGGGCGATTGCCGCGGTGGCGGTAATGCCGCCGAACAGCGGTGCGACCAGATTGCCCAGGCCTTGACCCAGGAGTTCGGCGTTGGGGTCGTGTTTGCTGCCCGTCATGCCATCGGCCACCACCGCGCACAACAATGATTCGATGGCACCGAGCATGGCGATGGCAAAGGCTGGCGCCATTAATTGGCGGATCAGGTCGTAAGACAGGTGCAGCGGCTGGCCGTAGGGCCCCGGCAGATTCCACGGCCAGTCGAAGCTCGGCAGAAACGGCGGTATGCCGGGATGGCTGATGCCATCGACGATATAGCTGAAGCGCTCCCCCAGCGTCGCAACCGGTAACCCGCCGCTTTCCAGTGCCGCCCCCAGCAATGCGCCGACGGCCAGCGCCACCAGATGCCCCGGAATCCTCGGCACAAAACGCGGCCAGACGATCAGAACCGCCAGGCACATGACACCGATGATCCCGTCCCCCAGACGAGCGCTGGGTAACGCCTGGAGCACCCCGCCTAATTGCTCGATGTAATGTTCGGCATGCCCGGTGGTACTCAGGCCCAGCAAATCCTTTAGTTGGAGTGTGGCGATGACAATGCCGATCCCGGCGGTAAAGCCCAGGGTCACCGGATAAGGAATGTACTGAATCAGCCGTCCGGCCCGAATCAGCCCCAAGGCAATCAGGATTGCCCCGGCAAGCATGGTGCACAGCAGCAGGCCACCCAGACCATATTGTTGGGTGATCGGCAGCAGTATCACCACGAACGCGGCTGTCGGCCCGCTGACATTGAAGCGCGAGCCTCCCGTCAGGGCGATCAGGGGCGCGGCAATCAGCACCGTATACAGACCTTGCTGGGGTGCTACCCCCACCGCAATCGCCAGGGCCATGGCCAGAGGGATGGCGATAATCCCTACCGTCACCCCGGCACTGATATCGCCGCGCAAGCGTCTGAGGCTATAACCTGCGCGCCAGGTCTGACGCCAAGCGGCGAACAACGGGGGAATGGAGAAAGACATGGGTACTCCACAATAGACGGCGCACTGTCGAAATAGGGCTGAAAGCTCTTTCAGTATGCCCAGCCTTGTCTTCAAGAGTATTGACCTGGATCGGTTATTCGCCCGGTTGATCCTCATGCTAGAGTGCTCGGCCCCGCCCCCGGAGCCTGTCATGAGCCTTTTGATCCGCAGCTGCGCCGCCCTGTTGCTGACCCTCAGCCTGCCCCTGGCCGCCGCGCCGGCGCCAATGCACGCGCAGTTTTTGCCCCCGGACGACCTGACCCTGCGTGACGCCGAACCCGAGCAGCAACAACTGTTGCAGGTCACCGACTATTCCGTGGTAATCGGCAGTCAGCGCCAGTCCAACCAACAGCCGATCCCGGTCACATCGCCATTGCTGATCCGCCTCAAGGGTAAATCCTTGAACAAGGGCGCGACCATCAGCCAGGTGTTGGTCAATTTCGATGGCGAAAGCAAAAGCCTGAAAAAGCCGATCTACGACGAAAGAAGCAAAACCCTGACGCTCTATTACCCGCTGGCTCAGTACCGGGTGGTGATCGACTTGTTGCGCAACGACACGGTGTATTGCCAGTTCCTCAGCTACGCCAACGGCCATATCTGGGCCGATTTGCACACAGGCAGCGTTCGTCCGCGTTGAGCCCGGCGCTAAGGCGGGGGTAAACTGCCCGCCCCGTGAAATGTCTGCGAGCTGGAGTCGGCAATGCGTAAAGATAAGAAGCAAGTGATTGGTGACGAGATCGGCGATGCGCAGATCAAACTGTTCCTCGATTTTGAACCGGTCGACGCCACTTCACCGTCGCTGCACAAACTGATCAAGGCCTACCGCGGCCTGCGTATCGATGACTTCGAGCGTTTTCTGACGTTCTTTGTCGAAGCCGGCTATGAGCTGGACGGCAAGGATGAGCACGGCAATGATTTCGTCGCCCTGATCAAGGATCAACGCAACGCCGCCGAGTACATCGAGCTGATCGACAAGGCTCGCGGCTGACCTGAGGGTGCACTGTTGTTGCCCTGACTTGGTGGGTGTTTGTGCTGGCCCTTCGCGAGCAGGCTCGCTCCCACATTGGATCTGTGTCGATCACAAAATTGTGATTCAACTCGATCAACTGTGGGAGCGAGCCTGCTCGCGAAGGCGGCGTAACCAACACCGAAGATCTTAGGGTCAACCGTTTCACCGATATAAAAAAACGCCCCGCCCTCAATGAGGACGGGGCGTTTTTTGTGCTGCTGAATCAAGCGTAGCTTTCGGTCTCGTTGCTGGCTTCAACCAGTTCCAGCGCGACGTTGTTGTGCGCATTGATCTTGCGATACAGCGCTGCGTCGGTTTCCAGAACCTTTTCCCGAGCCGGGAAGATTTCCGCCAGTTTGGCAGCCCACTCACCGGACGCTTTGTTCGGGAAGCATTTTTCGATCAGCTCAAGCATGATCGAAACCGTCACCGAAGCGCCTGGGGACGCGCCGAGCAGGGCCGCAAGGGAACCGTCCCTGGCCGCGACCAGTTCGGTACCGAACTGCAGAACGCCGCCTTTCTTCGGGTCTTTCTTGATGATTTGCACCCGTTGGCCGGCCACTTCCAGGCGCCAGTCTTCGGCTTTCGCTTCAGGGTAGAAGCGACGCAGGGATTCCAGGCGCTGCTCCATCGACTGCATCACTTCGCTGACCAGGTACTTGGTCAGGTCCATGTTGTTTTTTGCCACGGCCAACATCGGGCCGATGTTGCCGGCGCGAACCGACATCGGCAGGTCCATGAAGGAGCCGTGCTTGAGGAACTTGGTGGTGAAGCCGGCGTAAGGTCCGAACAGCAGGGACTTCTTGCCATCGACCACACGGGTGTCCAGGTGCGGCACAGACATCGGTGGCGAACCGACCGCAGCCTGGCTGTAGACTTTGGCCTGGTGGTGCTTGACCACTTCCGGGTTGTCGCAACGCAGCCACTGACCGCTGATCGGGAAGCCGCCGAAGCCTTTGCTTTCTTCGATGCCCGAAGCTTGCAGCAGCGGCAGTGCCGCGCCACCAGCGCCGAGGAAGACGAACTTGGCGTCGACTTCACGAGTGTTGCCGCTATTGACGTCCTTGATGCTGACGGTCCAGCCGCCGTTGTTACGCTTCAGGCCGGTGACGCGCTTGCAGTACTTGACCTGGGCATCGGGTGCGCTGGTCAGGTGCTGGAGCAATTGGTTGGTCAGGGCACCGAAGTTGACGTCGGTGCCGTTCATCACGCGGGTGGCGGCGAGGACTTCGTCGGCCGGGCGGCCCGGCATCATCAACGGCATCCACTCGGCCATTTTGGCTTTGTCTTCGGTGTACTCCATGTCGGCGAAGGCGTGGTGCTTGCTCAGCACCTTGAAGCGTTCCTTGAGGAAGGAAACGCCTTTGTCGCCCTGCACGAAGCTCAGGTGCGGCACCGGGCTGATGAACGATTTGCACGAACCGAAGGTGCCTTTCTTGGTCAGGTAGGACCAGAACTGCTTCGACACCTCGAACTGGGTGTTGATGTGCACGGCTTTCTTGATGTCGACGGTGCCGTCGGCGGCCTGTGGCGTGTAGTTCAGCTCACACAGCCCGGCGTGACCGGTACCGGCGTTGTTCCACGGATTGGAACTCTCCGCGGCACCGGAATCCATCAGCTCGACGACTTCCAGCTTGATCGCGGGGTCGAGCTCTTTGAGCAGTACAGCAAGGGTGGCACTCATGATGCCGGCCCCAACCAGTACTACGTCGACTGCTTCGTTATGCGCCATTTAACGCGTCTCCAAAATCTGCAGCACCAAATTGTCGGCATAGCTGCCAGGTGTTCCGGGGCGTGTCAGTGATGCCCCAGGTACCCATGGCCAGGATCGCCATGTCCGAATCTTCGCAATTTTTCGCAACTTCGACGGATGCATGCGGCCTGGCCTCAAGAGTCACATGAACTCATTTCAGCGCGCGGCTGGCAATTCGACTTATGGTCGAGACATCCGTTTGTGCAACCAAATCCGTAGCGGACAGGCTTCAGGCTCCGGTGTTCGAGGAGTACTCGGTCCTGTGTCGTTGGGCTGTTGTAGACGCTAATGGTGCATGTTCAGACGCAAAACTATTCATTTGCTCGCCACACTCTTGTGAAGTTGTGAAAACCCGTTTTTTTCACGCTCTTTTGAAGACGTGAACCTCAAAAAAGGGCTGTCCCAGCCTGGCACCGCGCCCGGATGGATTGCCGCCATGGGTGCATGGGCAGGCAAAAACGGGCAAACAGCTCAGTGACCGAGCGTAATGACAGCTCTGCAGATTCGCGAAAAGTGGTGATTTGCTTAAGAAACAGCAAGCGCGCCAGCTTCACTCGATCTGTGTGGGCGGCTCTCTGTGGGCGGTGCGGGGTGTCAATACCGAGGCATTGAACGATGCTGCGAGGCCCGATCAGGAGACGTCCTTATAATCGGGGGGAGATTGTAACGAAGAAACGCAGGGAATTGGTCGTGTTTAATGACTTTTATTAGGCGTCCGGTCAAGTGGTCAGCAGTTGCTGCGCCCGCGCGCGCGGCTGGTGCTGGCTGACACGGGCGCTGGCGGGCAGGGGATGGTGCAGCCAGTTGAGGCGGATCTCTTCGATTTCGACCCAGCCATCGCCCATGGGCTGGAGGCTGCACTGCTTGAATGCCTGGCAGTGGCCATTGCGGTCGAGCAGAACAAAGCTGCGATGCAACGGGCGTGGCGCGAACAGCGAGATGAGAAAACGCATGGCAAAGTACCTTGTGGGTGACTGCTGTGAAGGTTGCCAGTGAGTGATGACGTGCATGTGTAAGGTGGGTGACAGATGTGTGACAGGAACCGCACTGTGCCGGGTTTGTCAGAGATTTCAGTAATCGTTGCGCGAAGCTAGTTCGCCGCAGTGGCGCACCGCTATACTGCGGGCATTGTTAGTTGCCTGATTCTGGAGAGAAGAGCATGTTGCAACGCCTGTTGTTCGGTTTGATCACTGTGACCAGTTTGACCCTCGTCGGCTGCGCCCACAGCCCGCAACAACTGAACCCGGAACCCAAGCTGACGGCTCAGCTGGCGCCGGTCGGCCGTGGTCAGCCGGTGGTGGTGCGTGTGGTGGACGGTCGTCCGTCGCCAACGCTGGGGACTCGTGGTGGTCTGTATCCAGAGACCAGTGCGATCACCGTGCAGGGCGCGCAGATTCTGCCGAAGCTGCAGGCTCAGGCTGAAGCGGCCGTGCGGCTGCTGGGCTTTACGCCGACGGCCAATGCGTTGAACGCGCCGCAATTGACGGTGACCCTGGCCGAGCTGAAGTATCAGTCGCCCAAAGAAGGCCTGTACGTAACCGAGGCAACGATTGGCGCGACGTTCCGTTCGGATGTGCAGAATGCCAACCGCCGTTATAGCGGTCGTTATGGTGCGTCGCTGGATCAGCGTTTTGGCATGGCGCCGAATCAGGAAACCAATACCAAGCTGGTCAGTGATGTGCTGAGTGATGCGTTGACCCGCTTGTTCAAGGACCCGACGATTGGTCAGGTGCTTGCCGAGTAACGGTTTGCGGATTGTTTAAAGAACCCGGTGTCAGTGATGGCGCCGGGTTTTTTTTTGAGTTCGCCGACCTGTTGCAGATTTACACCGATCAAATGTGTGCGGGCTTGCTCGCGAAAGCGGTGTGTCAGACGACTGAAATGTAGTCACTGCGTCTGTAGGACGCTCAAGCCGCCTCCGAATAAAAATCCAGAACACTCACCCCCGTCAGCAAATCCGCTTCCGGTAAATCCGCATGTTGATGCCCGCCCAGCGCGCAATACACCAGCCAGTGGCGGTCCTGTACGTTGAAGGCGAGGCTGCCGACTAAGGTTTGTTGTTCGTCGCTTTGGGCAATGAGGTAGAGGCGGTCCTGGTTTTCGGCGTGGAGCATGACGCGGTCCGTGTCGGTTTCGAGGGGCGACAGACTGGCGGATTCAGATGACGGCGCCGTGACACAGGACAGTAATCGGCCAAATGGTTTCGTTATTTGTCGGAAAGCCGGGGCAGGCCGGAGCGCTTTCGGTAGAATTCGCGCCGCGGTCGTCGGTTGGGTGTCCGCCACACTGGTTTTACCTGAGGTTTGTGATGTCGCTGCAATTGATTTCGCTCTTTACCGCTCATCCCGCCAAATTGATCAACCTGCTGGCCTTGCTGTTCGCCTGCCCGGGCGGCTGGTTGCTGCATGCCACCCGTCGTCGTGAGCAACGTGCGTTGGCCAGTATCGAAGCCCAGCGCCAGCGTCGTCCCAGCGAAGAGCCAACGCTGGATTGGGCGACCCTGCGCATGAACCGGTTTTTCTACCGCTTCGGTTTTGCCTGCCTCGGGATGGCGTTGCTGGTGTCGTGGGTCAGCACGCGCGTCTGAAAATCAAAAGATCGCAGCCTGCGGCAGCTCCTATGGGGGATTGCGCATACATGTTGGATATCGGGTGTACTCGGTCAATGTAGGAGCTGCCGAAGGCTGCGATCTTTTGATCTTGCATAAAGAAACGGCGCCCGAAGGCGCCGTTGTCATTTCCAGCCATTGCCTTACAGCGGCAACCCGGCCTTGACCCGATACTGATTGCGCACCGGTGTCGCGTATTGCAGCACCAGGAACGGACGATGTTCCTCAGGGCAGGCATCCAGCCGACGCTGCCATTCTTCCTGAGCCTTGGCCAGCTCGTCTGCCGCAAACACCTCGGCCGCTTTCGGCACCTGCAATTGCGGATCGGCGTCTTTCCACAGCGCATAAGCCAGGTAGTGCACCGGGAACAACCGGTAACCGCCGAGGATCTGCTTGTCCATTTCGATCGCCAATTGCTTGGTGTCTTCGAACAGTTCGGTGATCGGTGTGGCGAAGTTCACGTGGACCCGGCCTTTGTAACCGGTGATGCCCTTGGCGATGCTCACATCATCTTCGCCCGGCGCCTTGGTGTAGCTGCCGGTGGTGGCGCGGATGTACAGCTCGCGGGCCTTGGCCTGGTCGCACGGGTCGTATTCGTAGCTGATCGACACCGGGGTAAGGTTCAGCGAACGGATGACCTCGCCGAACGGCTCGTCCTTGCGGCTCATGTGGAACATCTTGAGGATCGCCGACTCGGTACGGTCGTCGCCGTCCTTGGCCCGACCTTCGGCCTGGGCGATCCAGATCGAGGCGCAATCGTTGCGGATCGAGTGGTTGATGTACGCCGACAACAGCTGATAGGCCGCCATTTTTTCCCGGCGACCAGTGATCGAACGGTGCACGATGAAGCTCTTGTTCAGGCGCATCAAATCGCTGACAAAAGGCTTTTGCAGCAAGTTGTCGCCAATGGCGATGCGCGGGGTCGGCAGGCCGGCGTGGTACACGGCATAGTTGACGAAAGCCGGGTCCATCACGATGTCGCGGTGGTTGGCGATGAACAGATAGGCGCTGCCGGACTTGAATTGCTCCACGCCGGCATAGGTCACCCCGTCCGTGGCTCGCTCGATGGTGTGGTCGACGTAAAACTCGACTTTGTCCTGCAAGGTGGCCACCGACGTGACGCCGGCGAACTCACGGCGCAGCCGATGCGCTATAAGAGGTTTGAGCATCCAGCCTAAGGCACCGGCATAACGCGGGAAGCGGAAGTGGGTGAGGATATCTAGAAACGCCTTGTCGCCGAGCAGCCGTGCCAGCACTGCTGGGACTTCGCTGTCGTCGTAAGGTCGGATGGCATCGAATTCGCCCATCATGCTCTCTTGTTGGAAACGGCTAGGGTAAGTAAAGGTTTTGATCGAAAACCAACGGGGCACGGTCTGAAAAGGTAGCCAGACGAAAATAGCCCTGCAAATAGACCGGCGATTATACGCACAAGTCACTTGGGAGACCGCGATGCAAGAAACCGAGCGCTATACATGTCCGTATTGTGGGGAAGAGTCCGAGGCGCTTCTGGATCTGTCCGGCGGGGATCAGGTCTATATCGAAGACTGTCCGGTCTGTTGTCGGCCGATCAGGTTTCATCTCGAAACCGATGGTTTGGAATGGATGCTCGAAGTTTACAGCGAAGACGAGTGAGGGGCGCGAATGCAGCGAATCTACGAGCCGGAAAACCTGATGGAAGGCGAGTTACTGCAAGGCATGCTGGCCAGTGAGGGCATCGAGGCGCATCTGCTGGGCCGGGATTTGATCGGCGGCACCGGGGAGTTGCCGATGTTCGGCCTGTTGGGTCTCTCGGTCGATAATGATCAGGCCGAATACGCCCGGGAGCTGATCACCGCGTACAATGCCGCGCTGCCGCTGTCCGGCGACGAACCGGAAAGCTTTCCCGGCACGCTGGTCTGTTAGGCTGGCGTTCGTTCGATCAAGAGTCGTATTGCCCCATGTGTGGACGTTATGCCCTGTTTCGCTGGAACCCCGCCTTCGCGGCCCTGCCCGGATTTCCCGCCGGCCAGCAGGCTCAGTGGAATATTTCCCCCAACGATTCGGTGTTGATGCTGCGTGCCGGCGCAGACGGCCAGCGTGAGTTGGCCCGTGCCCGTTGGGGGCTGACGCCGCCGTGGCTGACCGACCTGTCCCGCACCCCGGCCCATGCCCGCGCCGAAACCGTTGCCGAGCAGCCGATGTTTCGCGAAGCCTTGCGCCTGCGTCGTTGCCTGCTGCCGGCCAATGGTTTCTACGAATGGCGCGGCACCACACGTAAACGTCCGTACTGGCTGACCCCGGGGGAGGGCTCGGCGCTGTTCTTCGCGGCGATCTGGGAGGCGTATCCGGTGCAGGAGCAGGTGTGGCTGAGCACGGCGGTGATCACCCAGCCTGCCTCGAGTCAGCGTCGGCCGTTGATTCTCGATGCGGCGGGGCAGGAAGCCTGGCTCAACCCCGAAACCCCGTTGCATGCCTTGCAGGCGCTGCTGGCCAGCGAACCCGCGGCGTTGCGTGAGCGGGTGTTGGCCAATATGGTGAATGATCCGAAGCTCAATGGGCCGGAGTGTTTGACGCCGGGTTGATGAGGCGCCTGAGCCGGCTTCATCGCGAGCAGGCTCGCTCCCACATTTGATCTCAGGTGTTCACAAATAATGTGTTCCCAAATATCACCTGTGGGAGCGAGCCTGCTCGCGATAAGGTCCGCAGGACCTTCCCGCAATTGTTAAACCTTGAACTGATTGATCAACCGCCGCTGCTGTTCCGCCAACTTGGTCAAATCCGCACTGGCCGCGCTTGATTCATCCGCGCCACCGGCCACTTCATTGGCCACTTGCCCGATGTTGATCACGTTGCGGTTGATGTCATCGGCCACCGCGCTCTGTTCCTCGGCCGCGCTGGCGATCTGGGTGTTCATGTCGTTAATCACTGACACCGCTTGCGTAATGGTCTCCAGCGCCTCGGCCGCTTTCGCCGCGTGCTGCACGCTTTCGTCAGTGCGGTTCTGGCTGTCTTCCATGACCCGCACCACGTCGCGGGTGCCTTGTTGCAGTTGCTGGATCATGGTCTGGATTTCTTCAGTGGCCTTCTGGGTCTTCTGCGCCAGGTTGCGCACTTCATCGGCCACCACCGCAAATCCCCGGCCCTGTTCACCGGCCCGCGCCGCTTCGATGGCGGCGTTCAAGGCCAGCAGGTTGGTCTGCTCGGCGATCCCGCGAATGGCCGTCAGGATCGCGTTGATGTTTTCGCTGTCCTTGGCCAGGGTCTGCACCACGCTGACGGCCTTGCCGATCTCCACCGCCAGCACGCCGATCGAGTTCGAGGTGTCACGGACGATTTGCATGCCCTGCGCCGCTGCCTGATCGGCATGGCTGGCAGCTTGCGCGGCCTGAGTGGCGTTGCGCGCCACGTCCTGGGCGGTGGCGGTCATTTCGTGCACGGCGGTGGCGACCTGATCGATCTCGGCCATTTGTTTGTGCACACCGATGTTGGTGCGAATGGCGATGTCGGCGGTGTGTTCCGACGAATCGCTGACGCTCTGCACCGATGTCACCACTTGAGTAATCATTGCCTGCAACTTCGCCAGGAACGTATTGAAGCCCTTGGCGATCGAGCCCAATTCGTCGCTGCGGTCGCTGGTCAGGCGGCGGGTCAGGTCACCTTCGCCCTGGGCGATGTCATCGAGCATGGTGACCATCTGCTTCAGCGGCCGGGCAATGCCATGACCCACCAGCCAGATCACCAACAAACCGATACCGGCGATCAGCAGGCCGACCATGGCCATGCCAAAGGTGTCGGATTTGCGCTGCGCATCCAGATCGCCCTGAAGTTTTTGCAGGTCGGCCATCACCGCGTTCAGCGGCAGTTGCAGCATCAAGGTCCAGCGGGCGTCGGTCTGGCCGATGCCGAATGGCAGGTACAACTCGATCCGGCCCTGGGCCTTGTCGACGGTGTAAGTCACTTCGCCGCGTTTGAGATTGGCCATGTTGGCAATCTGCTTGCTGTCGAGGATATCGCTGACCTTTTCGCCGAATTTGCTCGGATCTTTGGTGTAGGCGACGATCCGGCCGTTACCGCCGATCAAGGCCATTTCTCCGGCGCCGCTGTACAGTTTCTGATTCTCCCCCAGGAGCATTTCCTGGATGAAGTTCACTGACAGGTCGGCGCCGACGATGCCCTGGAACGCGCCGTTGAGCATGATCGGTTCAATGAAGGATGCGAGCATGACGATCTTGTCGCCGACCTTGTAGGGCGCCGGATCGATCACGCAGGATTTTTTGGTTTCCTTGGAGCACAGGTAGTACTCGCTGGCGCGCACGCCGGTGGACAGGGTTTTCTGGTCGTCGACGTCCACCAGTTTGTCCAGGCCCAGGCTGCCGTCTTCGTTGCGGAACCACCACGGCAGAAAGCGTCCGTTGCTGGCATCAATACCAACCACTGGGGTGTCAACGTAGGCTGCATCGTTATGGTCGAGTGCGTTTTTTTCCCAGCCGATGTAGGTGCCGAGAATCTTCGGGTTCCGGGCGACGTTTTCCTTGATCAGGCTGATCAATTGCTCACGGCTCAGGCTCAGTTGCGGTTGACCGTCGGCGCCCGGGGTGCCGATCAGCGCATTGACCCGCACAAGGCCGCCGGCAATCAGCAGCGGTGCTTCGAGTTCGCGCTGGATCTGGCTGACCTGGGTTTGCGCCAGCGACGTCAGGCGTTGTTCGATGACTTGCTCGAACTGCGCCTGAGTCCGTTGCTGGACCATGTCTTGGGTCTGGGCACCGGAAAACAGCGCGTACAGCACCAGGGCTGCGACGACGCTGAGGACAATGGCGCCGGCCAGGGCGGCAACGGAAAACTGGATCGACTTGAATTTCATGGGTGCTCCGCACGCAAGAGAACGTCTGCAGAACGGTATCGGCAAGGGTCAGGAGGATCATGAGCGCGGTGTGACGAATTGGCAGTTTTGGAGTGCTGGATGTCGTAAATGAATCATTGCTGACCGTGATCGGCCATGGCGGGCGCTGTTGTGTGAATTTTTTCCTACGGTGATCGAGGTTTTGTCTGAAAAGTATGTGCTACACGTTCGTTGTATCTGGCGCCGATACAAATCACCACCTAGGATACGCGACATGTTTCCAGGGAGCTTCTTGATGAATAAGACATTGGTATTGTGTGCACTGAGCGCAGGTCTGCTGCTCGCCGGTTGTCAGTCGGTCAACACCACCAACGGTGGCGCCGTGGGTGTTGAACGCAAGCAATACATGTTCAGTATGTTGTCGACCTCCGAGGTCAACCAGATGTACGCCCAGTCTTATCAACAGACCGTCGGGGAGGCGAGCACCAAGGGCGTGCTGGACAAAACCAGTAACGATGCGAAGCGCGTGCAGGCAATCTCCAATCGTCTGATTGCTCAGGCGCCGGTGTTCCGTCCAGATTCGGCCCAGTGGCAATGGGAAGTGAACCTGATCAAGAGCGACGAACTCAACGCCAACTGCGGGCCTGGCGGCAAGATCATTTTCTATACCGGGCTGATCGACACCCTACAACTCACCGACGACGAAATCGCCGCCATCATCGGCCATGAAATCGCTCACGCCTTGCGTGAGCACGGTCGTGAAGCGATGTCCAAGGCTTACGGTATCGAAATGGCCAAGCAGGGCGCGGGTGCGTTGCTCGGTCTGGGCCAGGACAGCCTGGCCCTGGCGGACACCGTGGCCAAATACGGCATGACTTTGCCCAACAGTCGCGAGAATGAAAACGAAGCGGACTTGATCGGCCTTGAGCTGGCGGCCCGCGCCGGGTACAACCCGAACGCCGCGATCACCTTGTGGAACAAGATGAGCAAAGCCTCGAATGGCGCACCGCCAGAGTTCTTGAGCACTCACCCAGCGTCGACCAGTCGGATTGCGTCGTTGCAGGCGGCGATTCCGAAAGTGATGCCGTTGTACGAGAAAGCACCGAAATCCTGAGCCATGTATTTAGGCTGCTGACGCCATCGCGAGCAGGCTCGCTCCCACATTGAAATGCGATCAACTGTGGGAGCGAGCCTGCTCGCGATGAACGATAACGCGGTGCTACTGACTTAACGCGTCAAACCCACCCACTGCTCTGCATCGCCTTGTACACCGCGACAATCGCCAGGATGAAGAACGCCGACGCTGCCAGGCGACGGATCAACGTCAGAGGCAGTTTTTCCGCCGCAAAGTTACCCGCCAGTACCACCGGCACGTTGGCAATCAACATCCCGGCAGTGGTGCCGATGATCACCAGCCATAGATCCGGGTATTGCGCGGCGAGCATCACGGTAGCGACTTGGGTCTTGTCGCCCATCTCCGCCAGGAAGAACGCAATCAGCGTGGTCAGGAACGGCCCGAACTTGCGGGCGGTGCTGGCTTCGTCCTCATCCATCTTGTCCGGCACCAGGGTCCACAGCGCGGTGGCGGCGAAGCTGGCGGCGAGGATCCAGTGCAACGTCGCATTCGAGAAGAAACTGCCAAACCAGGCGCCTACCGCACCGGCTGCCGCGTGGTTGGCCAGGGTCGCGGCGACGATGCCGGCGATGATCGGCCAGGGTTTGCGAAAGCGTGCGGCGAGAATGAGCGCGAGCAGTTGCGTCTTGTCGCCGATTTCGGCCAAGGCAACGATTGCGGTGGGAACGAGAAGTGAATCCAGCATCAGGGTTTTCCTAAGGGGCGGGTCGACACGGCTATGACACGTACAGCCTTCCCGCCCCGGGTAAGGTGTTCGTGTCATAGGTCTTGTCAAACCCTGCGATCCGTCTGGTGCGGACGCTTGGGTCGCATACGCCATGGTCTGAGGACCAAGTATGTTGACGTATGCCGGACGAGCATGGCGCTCGTGGGAGACTACTCCCCTAGGACGGAGCGGATTCTGCCTAGGCAAATCCGATTGGGCAAGTCCTCTTTTTCAAAAGCGTTTTCAGCCGCGCTTGGCCCGGTAGATTCGGAAACCCTGTCCTTCAGCCTTGATCGCACACGCGCCCAAGTGCTCTTCGATCAGCGGTTGATACTTCAGGAAACTGTTCGCTACCAACCGAAGTTCGCCGCCGTTTTTCAGATGTTTAGCCGCTTTTCGCAGCAAGTTCTCGGTGGCGAAGTAATCGGTGTGTACGCCGACATGGAACGGTGGGTTGCTCAGAATCGCGCTCAAACCCATGGGCGCGGCATCGATGCCATCACCGGTCATCACCTCCGCTTCCAGGCCGTTGGCGGCCAGGGTCAGGCGACTGCTGGCGGCGGCAAACGCGTCCACATCGAGCAGAGTGACCTGGTTGTGCGGATAACGCCGCTTGACCGCCGCCCCCAACACGCCAGCGCCGCAACCGAAGTCCAGCAGGTGGCCGCTGGGCAGTTTGTCCAGATGTTCCAGCAGCAGGGCGCTGCCGCGATCCAGTCGACCGTGGCTGAACACACCCGGCAGGCTGATGACTTTCAACGGCCCTTCGGCCAACGGCAGTTCGTAGGTCTGGGCCAGGCTTTCCAGTGATTTGGCTTCTGGCGCATTGGCCACGGTGACCTGCCAGAGCTGGCAATGCCGTGCGCTGTCGAGTTTGCGTGGTTTACCGAAGGGGTTCAGCTGCTTGGCCGCGCCTTCGATACCGCTGCGTTTTTCGCCTACCAGATACAACTCGCGACCGGCCAGACGAGAGGCAAGGGCGTTGAGGATGTAGTCGGTCAGGTCCTTGGACTTGGGCAGAAACACCACGGCGCTGTCGAATTCACGCGCCGGTGCGTTCACGCCAAAATGGCTGCGCTCGGCGAAACGGGCGTCCAGTGCTGCTTGATCACCGGCGTGCCAGCACCAGCCGTGGGCATCGGGCAAGCGGCCCAGCAAATCATCGGCGGGCAAACCGGCCAGCAGCACCGAACCCTGGAATAACTCGGCCTGACGAAGCAGTACTTCACTGCGCGGATCCATACTCTGCTCCTTGAAAAAAAGTGCCGCAGTTTATCAACTGACGACCCGCAGCGCTTTACCGCTGAAGTAAGCCTGAGCGTTTTCGGTCAACTGGCCAACGATTCGTTGCCGCGCCTCGCGACTGCCCCAGGCGTTGTGCGGGGTGACGATCAGCCGTGGAATGTCCTGGGCCAACAGCGGATTGCCCGCGATGGGTGGTTCGACACTCAACACGTCGGTGGCCGCGCCGCCCAGATGATCGTTGCGCAGGGCGTCGGCCAAGGCCTGCTCGTCAATCAAGCCGCCGCGCGCGGTGTTGACCACGAAAGCACCGGGTTTCATCGAGGCCAGTTCACGGGCACCGATGAAGTGCCGAGTGTATTCGTTGAGTGGGCAGTGCAGGGTCAGCGCGTCGATTTGCGGCAGCAGTTCATTCAGCGGCAAGCGATCCGGCCGGGCAGGGCGTCCTGGAATCTGCCCCAGCAATACGCGCATGCCGAACGCCTCGGCCAACCGCGCCACGGCGCTGCCCAGTTCACCGTGGCCAAGCAGACCGAGGGTTTTGCCTTGCAGTTCGACAATCGGGTAATCCAGCAGGCAGAACTGTTTCGCCTGTTGCCAGCGACCTTCGGCGACAGCTTTCTGATAATCGGCCAGGCGCGTCGCCAAATTCAGCAACAACATGATCGTGTGCTGAGCCACCGACGGCGTGCCGTAACCCTGGCAGTTGCAAACGGTAATCCCGTGAGCGCGGGCGGCGGCGAGGTCGACGTTGTTGGTGCCGGTAGCGGTGATCAGGATCAGCTTCAATTCGGGGCTGGCCGCCATGGCCGCCGCATCGATCAGGATTTTGTTGCTGATGGCGACGGTGGCGCCCTTGAGGCGTTCGATCACCTGTTCTGGCGTGGTTTGTGCGTACAGCTGCAAGTCGCTGAAGCACTCGTGTAGCGGGCTGAGATCGAGATCGCCGAGGTCCAGGGATGGATGGTCAAGGAAAACGGCGCGGCGAGGGTTCGTCATCAACTGTACCTTTTGTGCATTGAACTGAAGGCGTAATCTGCCGAGCCTACCAGATGAAACAAACAGTTACGCTGGCCCAAAAGGAGCCCCCATGTACTGGACAGAGTTCTTGACCGTTGCCCTGATTCACCTGCTGGCCGTCGCCAGCCCCGGACCGGATTTCGCCGTGGTGGTGCGTGAGAGCGTGACCCACGGTCGCCGTGCCGGGACCTGGACGGCACTGGGCGTCGGTTCGGCGATTTTCCTGCACGTCGGTTATTCGCTGCTGGGCATCGGGCTGATCGTGTCTCAATCGATCGTGCTGTTCAACGCCCTGAAATGGGCGGCCGCCGCGTACCTGCTGTACATAGGCTTCAAGGCCTTGCGCGCGCAACCGGCCAAACCGGTGGCTGACGATCTGCACCAGGAAGCCGGCGAACGCACCGCACGGGGCGCTTTCACTTCGGGTTTCGTGACCAATGGCTTGAACCCGAAAGCCACGCTGTTTTTTCTGTCGCTGTTCACCGTGGTGATCAACCCGCACACGCCACTGGCGGTACAGGCCGGCTATGGGATTTATCTGGCGGCGGCGACAGCGGTCTGGTTCTGCCTGGTGGCGATGCTGTTCAGCCAACAGCGCGTACGCGCCGGTTTCGCCCGCATGGGCCACTGGTTCGACCGGACCATGGGCGCGGTACTGATCGCCATCGGCGTGAAACTCGCGTTCACCGAGATGCATTGATCGCGCTGAGCACCTACGGGGGATTGAGCTCGCTCAATTTGTTCAACGCGTTCAGGTATTCCCGAGGGTTTTCTCCGAGTAAACGGCGAAACATCGCGCTGAACGCCCGAGCACTGCCGTAACCCAGATCACACGCCACGCTCTGCACGCTTTCCCCGGCGAGCAGGCGCGGCAGGGCTTCCATCAGGCGCAGTTGTTGACGCCAGGCATTGAAATTCATCTTCAGTTGTTGCTGGAACAGCCGCGCCAAGGTTCGAGAACTGGCGCCGACCTGCTGGGCCCAGTCTTCCAGGGTATTGGAATGGTCCGGTGCGCGCAGCAGCGCCAGGCAGATGCCCAGCAGGCGTCGGTCCTCGGGCATCGGAATGTGTAGCGGAAGGTTTTCCAGGCTGGCGATCTCTTCGAGCATCAGCCTCTGAATCAATGAGTTTTCCGCGTGTTGCGGACCTTTCACCGCGCGCAGGATCAGCTCGCGCAGCAATGGCGTGACGGCCAGCACGCAGCACTGTTGCAGAGTTGGCGGCGACAGTTCGGCGGCAATGAACAGCGAACGCATGCGCACCTCGCCCGACATGAAAATCTCATGCGCCACCAAGGGCGGAATCCACACGGCTCGGGTCGGTGGAATGACCCAGGCCCCTTGCGCCGTGACCACTCGCATAGTGCCGCAAACGGCGTACAGCAACTGCGCTTCTCGGTGTTGATGCAATTCCTGATGAGCACCGTCCATATAATCTCGCGGATAGGCGCTGACCGGTCCGTGCAGGAAATGGCTGATTAACATGTCAGATCCAATGACTTTATTGTCAGAAATACGCTTTTTCGCCAACTTAGCATAAGCCGCTCTCTATAACGTAAAGCGTGCCGCGATGAACCAGTCCAGAAACGTCCTCCGCTACATCAACGCAGCCCATGTGATCGATCATATGTTCATGTTGATTTTTCCCGCCGCCATTCTCGGCATGACCCAGGCCTTCGCGCTGGACTACGCCGCGCTGATTGGCCTGTCCCTCGGCGGTTTCATTGCCTTTGGCGCCTGTTCATTGCCGGCCGGTTGGCTGGGGGATCACTGGAGCCGACGGAAAATGATGCTGGTGTTTTTTTTTGGTATTGGCGCCTCGGCGATCTTTACCGGCGTGAGCAATAGCGCCCCGATGCTGGTACTCGGCCTGACGCTGATCGGGGTTTTCGCCGCGATCTATCACCCGGTGGGCACCGCGATGCTGGTGGCTTACGCGCAGCATCGCGGCCGGGAAATCGGTATCAACGGTATGTGGGGCAACCTCGGCGTGGCGTTTTCGGCGCTGATCACCGGGCTGCTGGTGGCGCAGTTCGGCTGGCGTTCGGCATTCATTTTGCCCGGCGTGGTGGCGATTGTGCTGGGCATCGGTTTCGCGTTTCAGGTGCGCGAAGAACCGATCCCGAAGCGTCCGCACATGCCGCTCAAAGGTGCGGCTGGCCAGCGGATTTCCATGTTCATGGTGTTCGGCGTACTGGCCTTGGCCACCGCGACCGGCGGTGTGGTGTTCAACGCCACGACCATGACCTATCCGAAACTGTTTCAGGAGCGCCTGCACGATTTGTTTGCTTCACCGCAAACTCTTGGCGTCGTGGTCAGCCTGGCGTATGCCTTCGGCGCCGTGGCGCAGTTGAGCATCGGCCGGGTCTTGCATCGTTTCAGTCTGAAATGGCCGTTCATCGTGTTGACGTTGTGCCAGGCGCCGCTGTTGTTCGGGTTGGCCTATGTCGACGGATGGGCTGTGATAGCGCTGGGCGCAGCGTTCATGTTCGTGGTGTTTGGCCAGGTCACGGTGAATGATGCGATGGTCGCCAACTTTGTCGCGGCGCAATGGCAATCCCGAGTCTTTGCGCTGCGTTACTGTTTATCGTTCGGTGCCAGTGCTACCGCGATTCCGCTGATTTCGTTCGTCGAACCGCGCCAAGGTTTTGTAGGCCTTTACCTGATATTGGCAAGTTTTGCGGCGTTGACCTTCGTGGCTGCAGTGGTTTTCCCCCGGACACCATCCGAGGCTGCCGTAGAAAAAACGGCGTAACGGCTAACGAATTCCTGCAAATGCTGGCGCAAGGCTAGCATTTGTACGGCTGTGCAAATCATTCCTTTGGCTGATTTTGCTGGCGTTCAAGGGCTCTAGAGTGCTTAGCTTTAGCAGCCAAGACTGTGCAGTCAAAAAGGGACTCTTATGTTGCAGACTCGCGTTATTCCTCCCGCCGAGGGCGCTTACCAGTATCCGCTGTTGATTAAACGGCTGCTGATGTCCGGCGCCCGTTACGAAAAAACTCGCGAGATCATCTACCGCGATCAGTTGCGCTACAGCTATCCGACCCTGATCGAGCGGGTCGCGCGGCTGGCCAATGTGCTGACAGAGGCCGGCGTGAAGGCCGGGGATACCGTGGCGGTAATGGACTGGGACAGCCATCGCTACCTGGAGTGCATGTTTGCCATCCCGATGATCGGCGCGGTGATCCACACCATTAACGTGCGCCTGTCGCCGGAACAGATTCTCTACACCATGAACCACGCCGAGGACCGCTTCGTGCTGGTCAACAGCGAGTTCGTCGGGTTGTACAAGGCGATTGCCGGGCACCTGACCACGGTGGAGAAAACCCTGCTGCTGACCGACTTACCGGAAAAGACCGCCGATTTGCCGAACCTTGTCGGCGAGTACGAGCAACTGCTGGCCGCCGCGAGCCCGCAGTACGACTTCCAGGACTTCGACGAAAACTCGGTCGCCACCACGTTCTACACCACCGGCACTACCGGCAACCCCAAAGGCGTGTATTTCACCCATCGGCAACTGGTGCTGCACACCATGGGCGTGTCGACCATCATGGGCTCCATCGACAGCGTGCGCTTGCTGGGCACCAACGACGTGTACATGCCGATCACGCCGATGTTCCATGTGCATGCCTGGGGCTTGCCGTATGTGGCAACCATGCTCGGGCTCAAGCAGGTCTATCCCGGTCGTTATGACCCCGAATACCTGGTGGAACTGTGGCGCAAGGAGAAGGTGAGCTTTTCCCACTGCGTGCCGACCATTCTGCAAATGGTCCTCAATGCCAAGGCGGCGCAAAACATCGATTTCGGTGGCTGGAAAATCGTCATCGGCGGCAGTGCGCTCAACCGTGCGCTGTATGAAGCGGCCAAAGCCAAGGGCATTCAGTTGACCGCCGCTTACGGCATGTCGGAAACCGGGCCATTGGTATCGTGCGCGCACCTCAACGATGAGTTGATGGCCGGTACCGAAGACGAACGCACCACTTACCGGATCAAGGCCGGTGTACCGGGGCCGTTGGTCGAAGCGGCGATCATCGACACCGACGGCAACTTCTTGCCTGCCGATGGTGAGACCCAGGGCGAACTGGTGCTGCGCGCGCCGTGGCTCACCGAGGGCTATTTCAACGAGCCGCAGAAAGGCGCCGAGCTCTGGGCCGGGGGCTGGCTGCACACCGGCGACGTGGCGACGCTGGACAGCATGGGCGTGATCGACATTCGCGACCGGATCAAGGACGTGATCAAGACTGGCGGCGAGTGGATCTCCTCCCTGGACCTGGAAGACCTGATCAGCCGCCACCCTGCGGTACGCGAAGTAGCAGTGGTGGGCATCGCCGATCCGCAGTGGGGCGAGCGGCCGTTTGCGCTGTTGGTCGTCAGGGAAGGGCATGAGATTGGGGCCAAGGAACTCAAGGAGCACCTCAAGCCGTTCGTTGAACAGGGGCACCTGAGCAAGTGGGCGATCCCGAGCCAGATCGCCATTGTTACTGAAATTCCCAAGACCAGCGTCGGCAAACTCGACAAGAAGCGCATCCGCGTCGACATCACCGAATGGCAGGCTAACAACAGTACCTTCCTCTCGACGCTTTAAGCGTCCGCTGGCGCGCCGAAAACGGCGCGCCAGACCCACCAAGCAAGCGCTTGACTTGTGAAATCCGAATTTTCAGCCATCCTTGCCGGGCCGACATGTGTCGGACTGGCGAAAGGACTGTTCCAGAGTGGCCGGCAGCTGCAAATCACACTTTAGAGGGATCAAGCACTACTACCTGCTGGCTATAGTCCGCTCAAGGATTTTTAAGAACGGAGCTCACGCACAAAACGGGGCGATGCAACTTTGGAGTGACTTCGGAACCGCTTGGCTTCCGGTCACCCACAACGTTTTTAAAAGTACTCAGCCATAACAATAATGCACATGGAGTAGCGTCGATGACATCAGTAAACCAGTTCTGGCGCCGGGCGAAACTGCCCCTGGCGGTCAGTCTTGCCTCTTCGCTCGCCGGGCCTGCATTCGGCGTCAGTTTCAACGTCGGTGAGATCGAAGGTCAATTTGACTCATCCCTGTCGATCGGCGCCAGTTGGTCTACTCAGAGCCCCAACAAGAATCTTATCGGCGTCAATAACGGGGGCCACGGCCTGTCCCAGACGTCCGATGACGGTCACAACAACTTCAAGAGCGGCGAAACTTTTTCGAAGATCTTCAAGGGTATCCATGACCTTGAATTGAAATACGGTGATACCGGTGTCTTCGTCCGGGGCAAATACTGGTACGACTTTGAACTCAAGGATGAAAGCCGCGAGTTCAAGGACATCAGCGACGAAAATCGCAAGGAAGGCGCCAAGTCCGCCGGCGGTCAGATCCTCGACGCCTTCGTCTACCACAACTACGCCATTGCCGATCAGCCGGGTTCCGTGCGTCTGGGCAAGCAGGTGGTGAGCTGGGGTGAAAGTACTTTCATCGGTGGTGGCATCAACTCGATCAACCCGATCGACGTGTCTGCGTTCCGTCGTCCCGGTGCCGAAGTCAAGGAAGGCTTGATTCCGGTCAACATGTTCTACGTGTCCCAGAGCCTCACCGACAACCTGTCGGCCGAAGCCTTCTATCAGCTTGAATGGGACCAGACGGTTGTTGATAACTGCGGCACCTTCTTCTCCCAGCCGGACATCATTGCCGACGGTTGCACCGACAATCTGCGCGTACTGAACAAGCGCTCGACCATTCCGGCCGCCGCCCTGCCTACATTGACCAGGCTGGGCGTCGACGTAAACGATGAAGGTGTACTGGTGCGCCGTGGTGCGGATCGCGATGCGCGGGACAGCGGCCAGTGGGGCGCGTCCCTCAAATACATGTTCGAGCCGCTGGACACCGAGTTCGGTGCCTATTTCATGAATTATCACAGTCGTGCGCCTATCTTCAGCGCCACCGGTGCTCCAGCGGCGGCCTACGCCCGGGCAGCGGCATTGCCAGGGGCGCTTCGGGCTTTGGCACCCCTGGTGGTCGCGGGTAACTCGGAATACTTCGTCGAGTACCCGGAAGACATCCGCCTCTACGGCTTGAGCTTTTCCACCACCCTGCCTACCGGTACGGCGTGGAGTGGTGAACTCAGCTACCGTCCGAATGCGCCGGTGCAGCTCAACTCCACTGACATCCTGTTCGCTGGCGTGCGCCCATTGGGCGGTGCCCTGACCAACGCTTCGTTGCTCCCCGGTGTACCGGGTCAGGATCTGCACGGCTATCGCCGCAAGGAAATCACCCAGTTCCAGACCACCCTTACGCACTTCTTCGATCAGGTCATGGGCGCCAGCCGCCTGACCCTGGTGGGCGAAGTGGGCGTGACCCACGTCGGCGGCCTGGAAAGCAGCTCCGACGTCCGTTACGGCCGTGACCCGGTCTACGGGCCTGGTGAACTGCCGTCTACCGGTGGCCTCGACACCTGTTCGGCGATTCTCAACACCAGCACCATCAACGGTGCCGGCGCAGGTGCTGCCACCAACAACCGCAGCCGCAATTGCAACGACGACGGCTTCACTACGGCGACTTCGTGGGGTTATCGCGCTCGTGCCATCTGGGATTACAACGACGTATTCGCCGGTGTGAACCTCAAACCGAACGTGGCCTGGTCCCACGACGTGAGCGGTTACTCGCCTGGCCCTGGCGGCAACTTCGAGGAAGGTCGTAAAGCGGTGAGCCTGGGTCTGGATGCCGAATACCAGAACACCTACACCGCGAGCCTGGCGTACACCAACTTCTTCGACGGCAAGTACACCACCGTGGATGATCGCGACTTCGTTGCGCTTAGCTTCGGCGTGAACTTCTAAGCACTATTTTCAGGACGAACACATTTATGAAAATAACAAAGAGTCTGTTCCACGTTGGCGTTCTGGGGCTTTCGCTGCTGGCGACTGGTGTCATGGCGGCGGTCCCGACCGCCGAAGCGGACAAGCTGGGCAAGAGCCTGACCCCGATGGGCGCCGAGATGGCAGGCAACGCCGACGGCTCGATCCCGGCCTGGAAACCCATGCCGAAAAACGCCGGTAGCGTAGACAGCAAGGGTTTTTTGTCTGATCCGTTCGCGAGTGAAAAACCGCTGTTCACCATCACCGCGCAGAACGTCGACCAGTACAAGGACAAGCTCGCGCCGGGCCAGTACGCGATGTTCAAGCGCTACCCGGAAACCTTCAAGATGCCGGTCTATCCGTCCCATCGCGGTGCCACCGTGCCGGATGACGTGTTCGCCTCCATCAAGAAGAACGCCACCAACACTAACCTGGTGTCCGGCGGCAACGGTCTGGAAAACTTCGAAACCGCGATCCCGTTCCCGATTCCGAAAAGCGGCGTTGAAGTGATCTGGAACCACATCACCCGTTATCGCGGTGGCAGCGTGACCCGTCTGATAACCCAGGCCACGCCACAGCCGAACGGCTCGTTCAGCCTGGTGTACTTCGAGGACCAGTTCGTGTTCCGCGACAAGATGAAGGATTACGACCCAAAAAATCCGGGCAACATTCTGTTCTACTTCAAGCAGAAAGTGACCGCGCCGGCGCGTCTGGCCGGTGGCGTGCTACTGGTTCACGAAACCCTCGATCAGGTTAAAGAGCCGCGTTCGGCGTGGGTCTACAACGCCGGGCAGCGCCGCGTGCGTCGTGCGCCGCAAGTGTCCTATGACGGACCGGGTACCGCAGCCGATGGCCTGCGTACCTCCGACAACCTGGACATGTACAACGGTGCGCCGGATCGCTATGACTGGAAGCTCGAAGGCAAGAAAGAGATGTACATCGCCTCCGACAGCTACAAGCTCGATTCGCCTCAACTGAAGTACGCCGACATCATCAAGGCCGGTCACATCAACCAGGACCTGGCTCGCTATGAACTGCGTCGGGTCTGGCATGTGGTCGCGACCCTGAAGGAAGGTCAGCGTCACATCTACGCCAAACGTGACTTCTACATCGACGAAGACACCTGGCAGGCGGCAGTGGTCGACCACTACGACGGTCGCGGGCAACTGTGGCGCGTCGCCGAGGCTCACGCCGAGAACTACTACGACAAGCAAGTGCCGTGGTACGCCCTCGAAACCTTGTACGACCTGCAATCGGGCCGCTACCTGGCACTGGGCATGAAGAACGAAGAGAAGTCGGCGTATAACTTCGGCTTCACCGCCAGCACCGCCGACTTCACTCCGGCCGCGTTGCGTCAGGAAGGCGTTCGCTAATACGTTGTAAACCGAGGCCGCATCCTCGAAAAAACGCCCCGACTGGTTCGGGGCGTTTTTTTTCCTTCAAAAGATCGCAGCCAGCGGCAGCTCCTACAGGTTATGCGTGCGCCGCGATGCTGCGGGTGTACTCGGTCGGTGCAGGAGCGGCTGCGAACTTTTTGCCGACATTCAGGCGTTATGAGCCGGACATCTCTGGTTGTAGTCTTTTTGTAGCCATTTGTAGCAATAACCTTCAATAGCTCTTCGTTTACCGCTAGGCTGCGGACATCTGTAACGCCGCCATCAGTATTTCAAACAAGAGCCGGCCATGACTGATCTGTCCCCACTTCCGGGCCCTGAAAGCGTTGCCGTCGCGGCACTGGGCGGGCGCTTTTTCCGACCCCCGCTGCCCGACGGCCATGTGCTGCGGCGGCGTCTGTGCGAGCGCCTGAGTGCAGGTCTGGGTGGCAGGTTGTTGCTGATCAGCGCTCCGGCGGGGTTCGGCAAGAGTTCATTGGCGGTGGAGTTTTGTCAGGGTTTACCGGAGCATTGGCAAAGCCTGTGGCTGGGGTTAAGTCCACGGGACAGCGATCCGGGCCGTTTTCTTGAGCGCCTGCTCGAAGGTCTTCAGGAGTATTTCCCGCAGTTGGGCAGCCAGGCGCTGGGGCTGCTGAAAATGCGCCAACGTCATCAGCCGTTTGCCTTCGAAGAATGGCTGGACGGTTTGCTCGATGAGCTGGCGGTGCACCTTACACTTGGTAAGCCGCTGCTGCTGGTGCTCGATGACTACCATCTGGCCCAAGGCCCGGTGCTTGATCGTTGCCTGCAATTTTTTCTCAATCATTTACCCGATGGCCTGCTGGTCATGGTTACTAGCCGGCAGCGTCCGGACTGGCACCTGGCGCGTCTGCGGTTGTCGCGGCAACTGCTCGAACTGCACGAGCAAGATCTGCGCCTGACCCACGATGAGGCTCTGAGCCTGCTTGATCGACACAGCATTTCATTGCGTGGCGAAGCGCTGGAGGGTTTGATCCAGCGCAGCGAAGGCTGGGTGGCCGGGCTGCGCTTCTGGCTGCTGGCGGCCTCCGAAGCGGGCAGTGAGGGCGCATTGCCCCAGTCGTTGTACGGTGGGGAAGGGCTGATTCGTGATTACCTGCTCGAAGAGGTGATCGATTGCCTGCCCGCCGAGGTGCAGTCATTCCTGTACGACACCGCGCCACAAGAGCGCTTTTGCAGCGAACTGTGCGACGCCGTGCGCGAAGCCCATGACAGCGCCGAGATCCTGCGTTTCCTGCTGGCGCATCAGGTATTTCTGGTGCCACTGGACGAACACGGTCACTGGTATCGCTATCACCACCTGTTTTCCGACCTGCTGCGCAGCCGGCCCAGCGCCCAGGCGATGGTGCCGACAGCCAGCCTGCATCTGCGTGCCTGCCGCTGGTTCAACACCCAGGGACTACTCGATGAAGCGGTAGAGCAAGCGTTGCGCGCCGGGCACCTGGATGTTGCAGCGAATCTGGTACAAAACCTCTCTGAAGAACAGCTGCTGGCCGAGCAGAACGTCGGCATGCTGCTGCGCTGGAAAATGGACTTGCCCGACAGCCTGCTGATCAGCACGCCACGGTTGATCGTGCTCTACAGCTGGGCGTTGGGGCTGGCCTGTCAACTGGACGCCGCCGAGGAGCTGGCCAGTCACCTGAGCCGCTTCCTGCCGGCGCCATCGGCCACGGCGCAAAAGTCCATGCTGGCGCAATGGCTGGCCCTGAGCGGCATCATTGCCCGGGGGCGAGGCAATCGGGAGCTGACGCTGCTCTATTGCACCGAAGCGCTGGAAAGCCTGCCGGCCAAACGCTATGGACAGCGCCTGATGTGCCTCTCGACATTGTCCAACCTGGCCATTGCCGACAGCGATCTCTGGCGTGCACGAGGGTTGAATCGTGAGTCCCTTGAGCTGGCACAACGGGTCGG
Organism: Pseudomonas sp. EL_65y_Pfl2_R96; assembly: GCF_963970905.1. Classification (NCBI taxonomy): domain Bacteria; kingdom Pseudomonadati; phylum Pseudomonadota; class Gammaproteobacteria; order Pseudomonadales; family Pseudomonadaceae; genus Pseudomonas; species Pseudomonas sp. EL_65y_Pfl2_R96. The sequence continues at coordinate 79,981 of NZ_CAXAQH010000027.1, forward strand.
TAACCCGTTGTTCGAGGCGCTGGCCCATTACGACCGCGCCCGCGTGTTGCAAGCGCGCGGGGAGATTCTTCGTTCACTGGATGAAGTCCGTCAGGGGCTGCAACGCCTGCAAGGCTTATCCCCGCTACGGCTTTATGCGGTGCGCGCACGTTTGACCTTGTACGAGGGTTTTTTGCTGGCGCTGCGCTTGCAACCCCAGGCCGCGAGGGCGCGTTTGCTGGCGGGGTTGGGGGAAGCCAGGGCCTGTCGCGACATCAGCGTGCTGATCGGCCACTGCGTAATTGCCCGGCTGGACGGCAACAGCGGCGAATTCGCGAAAGCCTTCGCCGAACTTGCCGAGGCCGAGCGGCTGATGCACATCTGGGACGTCCCGCCGATTTACTATCTGGCGATGATTACCCTGGTCAAATGCGAACTCTGGCTGGTCCAGGGCCGCACCGATCTGGCCGAACCCTGGCTTGCGCGACTGGGCCAGACCTACAACGGCGAGCACCCGGCGGCACCGCCGGAATTCCATCCGCAACTGCCGCTGCACATTGAACTGCAACAGGCGTTGCTGGACGTGATGAAGGGCCAGCCCATGCTCGCCGAAGGGCGCTTGAACGCGCTGCATGAACACGGTCAGCGCACCGACCGGCAGATGCTCAGCGTGATGGCGCTGAATCAGACAATCACGCTGTTGTTGGCGGGCGATCGCGAGCCCGAGGCCCGCAAGGCTCTGATCCAGGCGTTGGAAGCGGCCGCCGGTGGCGTCCTGCAACCGTTCGACCAATTGCTGGCCGAGCACCCGGACTGGCTGCGCGGGCAACTTCAACTCTGTGCGCCAACGGCCGTTTCGCTGAGCCTCTCGGAAAAGCTTCCGGCTCTGGTCTCCCGCCCGATGCTGGAGGCGTCGCCTGCTGCGGAACAACTCAGTACGCGTGAACTGGCCGTTTTGCAACTGATCGCCCAAGGGTGTTCGAACCAGGAAATCAGCGATCAGTTGTTCATTTCGCTGCATACGGTGAAGACCCATGCCAGCCATATCAACAGTAAGTTGGGGGTTGAGCGGCGCACGCAGGCGGTGGCGCGGGCGAAGGAGTTGGGGGTGTTGTCTTAGCTGAGGGACAACGGCATCTCTTAAAGAAAAACGCCCCGAACAAGTCGGGGCGTTTTTCATTGTATTGCCCTTGTCATACCACCAGATCGTTGGCACTAAAGGTGTCCACGCCTACCAGCTGGATTTCGAAATCCGCACCCAGCGTGCCATTGACGTTGCCATACAGCACATGATCTTCGAAACGCAGTTGTCCTGATCCTGTGAACGCATTCGAGTCAATGAAGGTGAAGGTGTTGAACGCAGAGGTGAGCATATTGGCATCGAGTTTCGACAGGTCGATCTTGTCGCCCTGCAGGCTGCTGAAGTCGGTGATGACGTCGCTGGTTGCCCCTTTACCCAGCTCGCTGAGCAAATTGAAAACAAACCGGTCGGCACCAGAGCCGCCCGTGAGGGTGTCTACACCCATGCCTCCCACCAGTAGGTCATTGCCCGCACCACCGTCGAGCAGGTCGTCGCCCGCCCCGCCATTGAGCAGGTTATTGCCGTCGTTGCCGTTGATAACGTTGTTCAGGGTGTTGCCGACACCGTTGAGGTTGTTGCTGCCGGTGAGGGTGAGGTTTTCCAGATTGGCACCCAGGGTCCAGCTCACCGAAGAGCGCACGGTGTCGATTTCGCTCGCCAGGGTACTGGTCTCGGTGACCGCGTCCTGGAGGTTGTCGACGATATAGGTGTCGTTGCCGGTGCCGCCGATCATCAGGTCGGCGCCGGTGCCGCCCTCCAGAACGTTATTGCCGTTGTTACCGGTCAGACGGTTGCCCAAGGCATTGCCGGTGGCGTCGAGGTTGTCGCTGCCGGTGAGGGTAAGGTTCTCGAGGTTGCTGCCCAGGGTGTAGCTGATCGACGACATGACCGTGTCGATCTCGGTCAGCGAGGTGCCGCGTTCGATCACCGTGTCGCCGAGGTTGTCGACGAGGTAGGTGTCGTTGCCGGCACCACCGTCCAGGGTGTCGGCCCCGGCCTTGCCGTCGAGGATGTTGGCGGCGGCGTTGCCGGTGAGGCTGTTGTCCAGCTCATTACCTGTAAGGTTCAACGCGGCGGTGCCGAGCAGCACGCCGTCTTCGACGTTGGCCGAGAGGGTGTAGCTCACCGCCGTCCTGATCAGGTCGTGGCCTTCGTCGGTCAGTTCGGTGACTTTATCGAACGCGTTGTCGATGACGTAGGTGTCGTCACCGCTGCCGCCGCTGAGGGTGTCGGCACCGGCGCCGCCATCCAGCCAGTCGTTGCCGGCGCCGCCTTGCAGGGTGTTGACGGAGGCGTTGCCGAGCAACGTGTTGTTCAGGTCGTTGCCGACTACGGTGAAGGCACCAAGGCCGGTCAGGGTGACGTTTTCGACGTTCTGCAGGCTGGTTTGACTGAGGTCGACGGTGCTGGTGGCCAGGGTCGAGGCGTAGGTGATGTTCAGCAGGTCGCGACCCTGATCGGCGTCTTCCTGCAGCCGCGCCAGTTCGCCGAACTGGTCGAGGATATAAGTGTCGTCGCCGGCGCCACCGCTCAGCGTGTCCAGTCCCGCCGCGCCGTTTAGCACGTTGTTGCCGCTGTTGCCGGTCAGCACGTTATTCAGGGTGTTGCCGACACCGGTGAGGTTGTCGCTGCCGGTGAGGGTGAGGTTTTCCAGGTTGGCGCCGAGGGTCCAACTGACGGAGGAGCGTACGGTGTCGATTTCGCTCGCCAGGGTGCTGGTTTCGGTGACCACGTCCTTGAGGTTGTCGACGATGTAGGTGTCGTTGCCGCTGCCACCGATCATCAGGTCGGCACCGGTTCCGCCATCCAGAACGTTGCTGCCGCTGTTGCCGATCAGACGGTTGCCCAGGGCGTTACCGGTGGCGTCGAGGTTGTCGCTGCCGGTGAGGGTCAGGTTCTCGAGGTTGCTGCCCAGGGTGTAGCTGATCGACGACATGACCGTGTCGATCTCGGTCAGCGAGGTGCCGCGTTCGATCACCGTGTCGCCGAGGTTGTCGACGAGGTAGGTATCGTTGCCGGCACCGCCGTCCAGGGTGTCGGCCCCGGCCTTGCCGTCGAGGATGTTGGCGGCGGCGTTGCCGGTGAGGCTGTTGTCCAGCTCATTACCTGTAAGGTTCAACGCGGCGGTGCCGAGCAGCACGCCGTCTTCGA
>NZ_CAXAQH010000028.1:0-83179 GCF_963970905.1 Pseudomonas sp. EL_65y_Pfl2_R96
CACTCAGGCGCTGGTGATACTGGCTCGCAAGCTTGCTCGGATCGTATTCGCTCTGCTGAAAGGGCAGAGCGAATACCAACCAAAAGCCGGTTGAGGGCTTCCCCTCAACCATAGAATCTCCCACAGGGTACAGCGCAAGTCTTCAACTTGACCTCAATAAACATAAGAAGAGGCACCCCCCATGCAACCGCAAACCCTCACCGGGCAAGCATCGTTGGTGACGCCCAGTCGCAAGCGTTTTTTCATCATGGTCCTGTTGTTCATCACCGTGGTGATCAACTACCTCGACCGCAGCAACCTGTCGATTGCCGCCCCGGCGCTGACCAGCGATCTGGGCATCGATCCGATTCATGTGGGGCTGATCTTCTCCGCGTTCGGCTGGACCTACGCCGCCATGCAAATCCCCGGCGGCTGGTTGGTGGACCGGGTGCCGCCGCGCATTCTCTATAGCGTCGCCTTGCTGCTGTGGTCGCTGGCCACGGTGATGCTCGGCTTCGCCGCCAGTTTCATCGCGCTGTTCGTGCTGCGCATGGCGGTCGGTGCCCTGGAGGCGCCGGCCTATCCGATCAACAGCCGCGTGGTGACGACCTGGTTCCCCGAGCGCGAACGCGCCACCGCCATTGGCTTCTACACCTCCGGGCAGTTCGTCGGCCTGGCGTTCCTGACGCCGGTACTCGCCTGGCTGCAACACCAATATGGCTGGCACATGGTGTTTGTCAGCACCGGCGTGGTGGGCACTATTTGGGCGGTGATCTGGTACACGGTGTATCGCGAACCACGGGATTTCAAGGGCGCCAATGACGCTGAAATCGAGCTGATCCGCGAGGGCGGCGGGCTGGTGGATATCCAGGCTGAAACCGCGAAGGCCAAGGCGAAATTCAGCTGGACCGATCTGGGGATTGTCCTGAGCAAACGCAAGTTGTGGGGCATTTACCTCGGCCAGTTTTGCCTCAATTCGACCTTGTGGTTTTTTCTGACGTGGTTCCCGACTTACTTGGTGAAATATCGCGGCATGGACTTCATCAAGTCTGGCTTGCTGGCGTCGCTACCGTTTCTGGCGGCTTTCGTTGGCGTGCTGTGTTCGGGGTTCTTCTCGGACTTTTTGATCCGTCGCGGCTATACGGTGGGTTTCGCCCGCAAGTTGCCGATCATTGGCGGCCTGCTGATTTCCACCTCGATCATCGGTGCCAACTTCGTCGAGTCGACGCCGCTGGTGATTGCCTTCCTCGCGCTGGCCTTCTTCGGCAATGGCCTGGCCTCGATCACCTGGTCGCTGGTGTCGACCCTGGCCCCGGCACGCTTGCTTGGATTGACCGGAGGGGTGTTCAATTTCATCGGCAACCTGGCGGCGATTACCACGCCCATCGTCATCGGTTTCCTCGCCTCCGGTGATTCGTTTGCCCCGGCGATCACCTATATCTCGGTGCTGGCGTTGCTGGGTGCGCTTTCCTACGTGTTGCTGGTGGGTAAGGTCGAGCGTATCAAGTTGTAGTCTCGGCCATCGGGCGACCATAATGCCGCCCGTTCACTCGCTCAACGGTAAAGGCTGGATATGCAGGAAGACGCCCCAAAAATCGCCAAGGACGCCGCACCGACCGGCACCCAGACACTGCTTCGTGGCCTGGGTGTGGTTCAGGCCGTGGCCAGTGGCGCCCGCGATCTCAAGGAAATCGCCCGGCTGATCGGCACGACGCGCAGCACCACTCATCGTCTGGCCAGTTGCCTGGTGGACGAGCGTTATCTGCGGGTGGTGCCGCAAGTTGGTTACCTACTGGGGCCGAAACTGATCGAGCTGGGTTTCCAGGCGCGGGAAGAACTGCCGCTGGTAACGTTGGCCGGGCCGTATCTGGATGAGTTGTCGGCGTTGACCGGCGACACCATTCACCTGGCGATTCGCGAAGGTGACGAGGTGCTGTACCTGCTCAAGAATCCAGGGCGCAACGGCCCGGAAATGCGCTCGCGGGTCGGCCATCGCATGCCATTGGCGCGTACCGGCATCGGTAAGGCGTTGATGCTCGATGACACGCAGGAAGAATGGCAACGGCTGTACGAAATCAGCTTGCCGGTGGGCGGGAAAAATCAGTTCTGGCCGCAGCACCCGGAGCAATCCTGGGAGCAGTTTCAGCAGCGCATGATCGAGTACGTGGCCGGCGGTTACGCCTTCGACCTGGAAGACAACGAACCGTCGATCCGCTGCGTAGCGGCGCCGATTCGTGACGCCAGCAAGCGCATCGTCGCCGGTATCAGCATCGCCAGTACCGTGCCGTACATGCCGCTGGAAAAAATGGCCGAGCTGATTCCCCTGATCAAAGGGGTCACAGCCCGGCTGTCTGCGGAGCTTGGTTTGAAGGTGTAAGCCGCGAAGATTTAGACCTTCAGCGTCGCCATATCGATCACGAAGCGGTACTTCACGTCACCGGCAATCATGCGGGTGTAAGCCTCGTTGATCTGGCGGATGTCGAGCATTTCGATGTCGCAGGTGATGCCGTGCTCGGCGCAGAAATCCAGCACTTCCTGGGTTTCGGCGATACCGCCAATCAGGGAGCCTGCCAACACGCGACGACCCAATACCAGTTTGGCAGCGTGGACCGGTGGATCGATCGGTTCAATCAGGCCCACCAGAATGTGTACGCCGTCGAAACGCAGCGTATCGAGGTAGGGATTGAGGTCGTGCTGCACCGGAATGGTGTCCAGCAGGAAGTCGAAATGTCCGGCGGCAGCTTTCATCTGTTCAGCATCTGTGGACACGATCACGTGGTCCGCGCCTTGACGACGACCTTCTTCAGCCTTGCTCGCCGAGCGGGTGAACAACGTCACTTCAGCGCCCATTGCCTTGGCGAACTTGATGCCCATGTGACCGAGGCCACCCATGCCGAGAATCCCGACCTTGTCACCGGCCTTGACGCCATAGTGCTTGAGCGGTGAGTAGGTGGTGATGCCGGCACACAGAATTGGCGCGGCGCTGGCCGGGTCGAGTTTCTCCGGGATGCGCACGACAAAGTGCTCGCTGACCACGATGCTGTCGGAGTAACCGCCCATGGTGTTGCTGCCATCGACCCGGTCCGGGGTGGCGTACGTCATGGTCGGACCTTCGAGGCAGTATTGCTCCAGATCCGCTTGGCAGGCTTCGCAGTGGCGGCACGAGTCGACCATGCAGCCGACGCCGACCAGATCGCCGACTTTGTGTTGGGTAACATTCGCACCGACGGCGGTCACTTTTCCGACGATCTCGTGACCAGGCATCAGTGGATAAACCGCAATGCCCCACTCGTTGCGTGCCTGATGGATGTCGGAATGGCAGACGCCGCAGTAGAGAATGTCGATCGCAACGTCGTCGGCGCGCGGGCTGCGGCGTTCGAATTTCATCGGGGCGAGGGGAGTGGTGGCTGACTGAGCGGCGTATCCGATGGCGGTGTACATGGTGAACCTCGCAAAAGCTGTGACGGGTGAGGCGAGCAATTCTGGGCGCCGCACGGGGCACCGGCCATGGCGATTCCTCCGGGTGTCATGCCTAATCCTCCGGCATGCGCCTTTGATGGGGCGCATTGGCGTTCAGACCTGCGATGATGCTTTCATCCCTTTTTCGCGACTTTTTTTGTGAAGAGCTCCTCATGTTGTTGACCCGTCATCTCGATGCCAATGCCACCCTGGTTTCGCTGATCCAGCCGCTGACTGTTCGCGATGGTTTCGCTCCCACCGCATTGCCGGGGGTACAGGTTTTGCGGGCCAGTTGTGATGTGGCCCGTGGCCCGCAAATCTACGAGCCAAGCCTGGTCATCATCGCCCAAGGCAGCAAGTTGGCGTATCTGGGCCCGCGTACGCTTGAGTATGGTGCCGGGAATTACCTGATTCAGGCGTTGCCGGTACCCTTCGAGTGCGAGACGTTTTCGGCTCCGGATGGCCCGATGCTGGGCGTTTCCATCGCCATTGACCGGGTGTTGCTCAGTGAGTTGGTGCTGGCCATGGGATTGTCGCCGGGGCGCACTGTTCCCGCGCAGACACCCGAGTCCATGACCTCGGCGGTGCTCGACGATGCCATGCGCGGTTGCGTGGAACGGTTGTTGCGCTGCCTGCACGATCCGCTGGAATGTCAGGTCATGGGCCCGGCGCGCTTGCGTGAATTGTTGTTCGTGGCGTTGCGTGGGCCGCAAGCCGATGTGTTGCGGGCGCTGGTGGAGCAACAGGGGCAGTTCGCCCGGATCGCGGCGTCCCTGAACCATCTGCATGCGCATTACACCGAGCCGCTGAACGTCGAGACCCTGGCCAGTTGCGCGAACATGAGCGCGTCGACGTTTCATGAGCATTTCAAACGCAGCACTTTGTTGTCTCCGGTGCAGTATTTGAAGCGTTTGCGTTTGCTCAGGGCGCAGCAGTTGTTGCTGGGCGAAGGACTGGGCGTGGCTCAGGTGGCGCATCGGGTGGGGTATCAGAGCACGTCGCAGTTCAGCCGCGAGTACAAGCGCTACTTTGAGCGTAGTCCTGGGGATGAGCGCGCTGCTTGAGACAGCACCAATCCCTGTGGGAGCGGGCTTGCCCGCGATTGCGGTGGGTCAGTCGACTTTGATGTTGGATGATAAACCGTCATCACGGGCAAGCCCGCTCCCACAAGGTCTTGTGTTGACGCTTGAATTGCAGGCAACAAAAAGGCCCCCATTTCGGGAGCCTTGATGTTCAGCGATTCGACTTACATGTTCGGATAAGTCGGGCCGCCAGAGCCTTCCGGCGCCACCCAGGTGATGTTCTGTGCAGGGTCCTTGATGTCGCATGTCTTGCAGTGAACGCAGTTCTGGGCGTTGATCTGGAAGCGCTTCTCGCCGTCTTCCTGGGTTACCACTTCGTATACGCCGGCCGGGCAGTAACGCTGGGCGGGCTCATCGTACAGCGGCAGGTTCTTGCCGATCGGGATACTTGGATCGGTCAGCTTCAGGTGGCACGGCTGCTCTTCTTCGTGGTTGGTACCGGAGATGAACACCGAGCTGAGTTTGTCGAAGCTGATCTTGCCGTCCGGTTTCGGGTAGTCGATCTTCTTGCAGTCGGCCGCCAGTTTCAGGCAAGCATAATCCGGCTTGGTGTCGTGCAGGGTGAACGGCAGTTTGCCGCCGAAGATGTTCTGGTCGATCCAGTTGAAACCACCGCCGACAATGGCGCCGAACTTGTGAATCGCCGGGCCGAAGTTGCGGCTGGCGAACAGTTCGTCATAGAGCCAGCTCTTCTTGAAGGCGTCGACGTAAGTGGTCAGTTCTTGCGTGCCGTCCAGATCGGCGAACAGCGCGTCGGCCACGGCGTCAGCGGCGAGCATGCCGGACTTCATCGCGGTGTGGCTGCCTTTGATCTTGGCGAAGTTCAGGGTGCCGAGGTCGCAACCGATCAACGCGCCACCCTTGAAGACCATTTTCGGCAGCGAGTTCAGGCCGCCTTTGCAAATGGCACGAGCGCCGTAGCTGATGCGCTTGCCGCCTTCCAGGTATTGCTTGAGCACCGGGTGATGCTTGAGGCGCTGGAACTCGTCGAACGGTGACAGGAAGGTGTTGCTGTAGGAAAGGTCGACGATCAGACCGACGACCACCTGGTTGTTTTCCAGGTGATAGAGGAACGAACCACCGGTGTTCTCGGTGCCCATGATGTCCAGCGGCCAGCCGGCGGTGTGGACCACCAGGCCTGGCTGATGCTTGGCCGGGTCGATTTCCCAGATTTCTTTCAGGCCGATGCCGTAATGCTGGGCGTCGGCCTCGCTGTCGAGGTTGAAGCGCTTGATCAGCTGCTTTCCGATGTGGCCGCGGCAACCTTCGGCGAACAGCGTGTACTTGGCACGCAGCTCCATGCCCGGGGTGTACAGGCCTTCTTTCGGATTGCCTTCGCGATCGACACCCAGGTCGCCGGTGATGATTCCGCGAACCACGCCGTTCTCGTCGAACAGCGCTTCCTGGGCGGCGAAGCCCGGGTAGATTTCCACGCCCAGGTTCTCGGCCTGCTGGGCCAGCCAGCGGCACAGGTTGCCCAGGGAGATGATGTAGTTGCCTTCGTTGTGCATGGTCTTGGGCACAAAGAGGTCAGGAATCTTCTGCGCGCTGTCGGCGTTTTTCAGAACGAAGATGTCATCGCGTGTGACGGGCGTATTCAGCGGTGCGCCGAGTTCTTTCCAGTCCGGGAACAGTTCGTTCAGCGCCCGTGGCTCGAACACCGCACCGGACAGGATGTGAGCGCCGACTTCGGAGCCTTTTTCGACCACGCAGACGCTGATTTCCTTACCGGCTTCGGCGGCCTTCTGCTTCAAACGGCAGGCGGCGGACAGGCCAGCGGGGCCGGCACCGACGATGACCACGTCGAATTCCATGTATTCGCGTTCCACAGGCTATCTCCTACTCAAGGCTCAACAGTTTTTTTCTAATTGGAGGTTTGGCGTTGCATCCATTATTTCCTTCGATCAGGCGTCGAAAGCGACAATGGATGACCCACCTTTCTCTCTAGGTGGCGCATTATATCTACACCACTCCTAGCGTCCAATACAAACGTTTGTTTGAATTGGCTCAAAGCCAGATAAATCAAAGTCACGCGGCTTATGACTGGCCATTTTGCCGTATTGACCGGAATAGGTGTTCCGGTCAAGATACGGGCGGTTTTGCGCTCGCCGTAGGCTGACTGTTGGTTTCAAGAGCACCTCTAAAGACAGGGCGATGGCAGTACCAGGTGATGCGCCGCGAAGGTTTGGCGCGCAGTTTACACGCCGCGATAATGAATGACTCGTCGGTCACCACTGACGAACGGTTATCTGCCTCGTGAGCAAGGCTCACCCGATACACCTGCCAGCGTTTTTAGAGGTGCCCTTGCGCCGATGAGCATCAACCGCCAGGTTCGCCTAGGCGACTTTCTTTTCACCGGAGAGTAACGAGGAATCCATGAAGGTTCTTGTAGCTGTCAAACGCGTTGTGGATTACAACGTCAAGGTTCGTGTCAAGGCGGACAATTCCGGCGTCGACCTCGCCAACGTCAAGATGTCGATGAACCCGTTCTGCGAAATCGCAGTGGAAGAAGCCGTACGTCTGAAAGAGAAAGGCGTTGCGACTGAAATCGTCGTCGTCTCCATCGGCCCGTCCACCGCTCAAGAGCAACTGCGCACCGCGCTGGCTCTGGGTGCCGACCGCGCCATCCTCGTCGAATCCGCTGAAGATCTGACTTCCCTGGCCGTTGCCAAATTGTTGAAAGCGGTTGTCGACAAGGAACAGCCTCAGCTGGTGATCCTCGGCAAACAAGCCATCGACAGCGACAACAACCAGACTGGCCAGATGCTTGCGGCATTGAGCGGCTACGGCCAGGGCACGTTCGCGTCCAAAGTCGAAGTGTCCGGCGACACGGTTGCCGTGACTCGCGAAATCGACGGCGGCGCGCAGACTGTTTCGCTGAAACTGCCGGCCATCGTCACCACCGACCTGCGTTTGAACGAGCCACGCTACGCGTCGCTGCCAAACATCATGAAAGCCAAGAAGAAGCCGCTTGAAGTGCTGACTCCGGACGCTTTGGGCGTTTCCACCGCCTCCACCAACAAGACCCTGAAAGTCGAAGCGCCAGCTGCACGCAGCGCGGGTATCAAGGTCAAGTCGGTGGCTGAACTGGTCGAGAAACTGAAAAACGAAGCGAAGGTAATCTAAATGACTATCTTGGTTATTGCTGAACACGACAACAAAGTACTGGCCCCGGCCACGCTGAATACTGTGGCTGCTGCTGCCAAGATCGGTGGCGACATCCACGTACTGGTTGCAGGTCAGGGCGCTGGCGCCGTGGCTGAAGCCGCTGCGAAAATCGCTGGCGTGGCGAAAGTGCTGCTGGCCGACAACGCCGCTTACGCTCATCAACTGCCGGAAAACGTTGCCCCACTGGTAACTGAGTTGGGCGCTGGCTACAGCCACATCCTGGCTACCGCGACTTCCAACGGCAAAAACATCCTGCCGCGCGTTGCCGCGCAGCTGGACGTTGACCAGATCTCCGAGATCATCTCGGTCGAAAGCGCAGACACCTTCAAGCGCCCGATCTACGCCGGTAACGCCATCGCGACCGTTCAATCGAACGCTGCGGTCAAAGTGATCACCGTGCGTGCGACCGGTTTCGACCCGGTTGCCGCTGAAGGTGGTTCGGCATCGGTTGAAGCCGTTGCCGCTGCTCACGATGCGGGCACTTCCAGCTTCGTCGGTGAAGAACTGGCCAAGTCCGATCGTCCGGAACTGACCGCTGCCAAGATCGTCGTTTCCGGCGGTCGCGGCATGCAGAACGGCGACAACTTCAAACACCTGTACGCCCTGGCCGACAAGCTGGGCGCTGCCGTTGGTGCTTCCCGTGCCGCGGTCGACGCCGGTTTCGTACCCAACGACATGCAAGTCGGTCAGACCGGCAAGATCGTTGCGCCACAGCTGTACATCGCCGTCGGTATCTCTGGCGCGATCCAGCACCTGGCCGGCATGAAAGACTCCAAAGTGATCGTGGCGATCAACAAGGACGAAGAAGCGCCGATCTTCCAGGTGGCCGATTACGGCCTGGTGGCGGATCTGTTCGAAGCCATCCCTGAGTTCGAGAAGCTGGTCTAATCCGGCGGCTTGACTTATAAAGAGCCCGGCCTTTTGGTCGGGCTTTTTTTGTGCTTCTGTAGGAGCTCCTACGGTCGATATAACGGGGTTTGAGTGGAGTGTGTCGCCATGGATTTGCGCCGCGTGTGTGGCTGGTCATTACTGCTGGGGCTGGCGCTGATGCCGGGGCTGTCTGCTGCCGCGGGCAAATGCGAGCGCTTGATCGTGACCGGCAGCCCGGACGCACCGCCGTACCTGTGGCAAGATCCGCAAAACCCCAAGTATCTGATTGGCGCCAGCGCCGACCTGTTGCAGCACGTGGCGGGGGAGTTGGGCATCAAGGTCGAGCTGCTTTACGCCGGCAAACGCTCCCAGGCCCTGGATGAGGTGCGCAGCGGGCGTATGGACATGCTGGCCGATGCGCCGTTGACGGTCAGTGAGTTGGAAAGTCTGGATTACATTCATCCACCGCTGCTGGAAAACGATTACCTGCTCTGGACCCGCAACGACTCGTTACTGGTCTACAACGAAGCGCAGGACCTTCACGGCCATTCCGGTGCCATGTCGGAAAAGGCTCGAGTGACCCTGTCATTTGGCACGTTCGCCGAGCAGCAATTGACCCTTGTGCGCACACCCAACCTGACCCAGGCCTTTCAGAAGTTGCTGCTGGGCGAAGTGGAATTTGTCCTCGCCGGCCGCTACTCGGGCATGGCCATGGCGCAAACGCTGGGGATGGCCAATGACTTGATGGCCCACCCACAACCCGTCGACAAACCGGGTCTGTATCTCGCCATTTCCCATAACTCGGCCTGCAACGATCCCTGGTTGCGCGGACAGCTGGCCAAAAAGATGACAGAATTGCCCGCGTCCGGACTGACGGAAGCCGCGCTGCTGCGCAATATCGAGCGTTGGAAAGCGCAAAGCTCACAACCGCAGCAACAACCTGTCAGTACCCCAAATCAGTAGGGATTTTTAGTGAGTATTCGACCTCTTTTCGCTGCCCTGGCCGTTCTGGCTCTGGCGGGTTGTGCAGCCGATCCGGCGCCGAATGAACAAATGCGCCTGACCGAACAGGCCCTTGAGCAAGCCAAGGCCGTGGGTGCTACCGCCGATGAAGTGCCGGAGCTGAAACTGGCCCAGGACAAGTTCAACCGTGCCAAGGGCAACATGGCCGACCAGTCCTTCAAGAACGCGCGCATGCGGGCCGAGCAGGCCGAGCTGGACGCGCGCCTGGCCGAAGCCCGGGTCCTGACCCTCAAGAGCGAGGAGCAGTTGAACGTGCTCAATACCCGCATCACTCGCCTGCGCAAGCAACTGGGAGATGCCCAATGAGCCTCAAGACCCAAGTACTCGGCGGCTTGATCCTGGCTGGTTGCGCAAGCCTTTATGGCTGCGCCGGTCAACACAGCGAAGCCGCGTTACAGCAGGCTGGCGTCGACTTCCAGAAGGTCAAGGAAGACTCCAATGTGCTGCGCATCGCGCCCAAAGACGTGATCCGTGCCGGTGAGTCCCTTGCCCGCGCCGATCGCTTGTCCAGTTACTGGGGCAGCGGTTCGGACGTGTTGCATTACGCTTACCTGAGCCAGCGCTACAGTGAAATCGCCCGGGAACACACCAACCAGGTGCTCAATGAGGAGCGCGCGGCGAAGCTCGAACTCGAGCGTCAGCGCCTGCAACTGGCCCTGCGCGAGTCCAAGTTGCTCAGCGTGCAGCAACAGGGCAAGTGGATCGAAGAGCAGATCGTGGCGTTGGCGACCACCCAGACCGACCGTGGTCTGGTGATGACCTTGGGCGATGTGTTGTTCGATACCGGTGAAGCGGAGCTGAAAACCTCGGCGAACCGCGTGGTGCTGAAGATCGTCCAGTTCCTGCAGCTCAACCCCAAGCGTGTGGTGCGGATTGAGGGCTACACCGACAGCACTGGCGGTAAACAGGAAAACCTCAAGCTGTCCCGTGACCGTGCGCAGTCGGTGGCTGACGTGCTGATGGACCTGGGCATCGACGACAAACGCATCCAGGTCGAAGGTTATGGCGATGAATACCCGGTGGACGCCAACGCGTCCGAGCGCGGTCGTGCACAGAACCGTCGGGTGGAAATTGTGTTCTCTGACGAAAAAGGCCAGCTTGGCGCCGCCCGCTAAGGGCTGCGTCACTGGATAAACGCCAGAAATCCTGTACAGCTCCTATGGCCCGGCCTGTTCAGCAGTGCCGGGTTTTTTGTGCTTGCCGTGCCAATAAGAGCAGTACAGTTTTTGCTGACACTGCACTGTATGGTCGACTATTGTAGTAACTGTCCCAGTACACTTCTAAACTGTTCCGGTATTGTTCCACACAAGAATAAAATGCCCGTGAAATCGAGTGCTGCGTCATGACCAATCTCTTGCTCTATCAACGTATTGCTCAGCAACTGGCCGAAGACATCCGCCGTGGTGTCTATCAACCGGGGGAGCGCGTGCCTTCGGTGCGCAAGATGAGCTCGCAGCTCAACGTCAGCCATGCGACGGTGTTGCAGGCCTATGCCAACCTTGAGGATCAGGGGCTGATCCGCGCCCGGCCGCAATCCGGTTATTACGTGCACCAGACGCCGGCCCTGACGGCGCCCACCCCGGACATCGCCCGGGTCGAGCGCCCCGGCCTTGTCACCCGCAGCAGCATCATTCAGCAAGTCCTGGTCGAATCCCGTCGCGAAGGTGTTTTTCCGTTGGGCGCGGCTGTGCCGAGTGTCGATTATCTGCCGGTGCGGGCGCTGCATCAGCAACTGGCCAAAGTCACTCGTTTCCATAGCCCGCGGGCATTCAGCTACATGTTCAGCCCCGGTTTCGAGCCGTTGCGTCGGCAAGTGGCGATCCGCATGCGCGATGCCGGCGTGGTGGTCGACCCGTCGGAAGTGGTCATCACCCACGGCTGTGTCGATGCGTTGCAGATGTCTTTGCGCGTGTTGACCCGGCCGGGCGATTTGATCGCCGCCGAATCGCCAACCTATTACGGTTTGCTGCAACTGGCCGACCTGCTGGGGTTGAAAGTCATCGAGATTCCCAGCGATCCGGCCACCGGCATGAGCCTCGAGGCTCTGCAACTGGCGGCCAACCAGTGGTCGATCAAGGCGTTGGTGCTGACCACGCGTCTGAGCAACCCCTTGGGCGGCACCATGCCCGAAGAACGGCAAAAACAATTGCTGCGTCTGGCCTCGGATTTCGATATCCAGGTCGTTGAAGACGATATTTACGGCGAACTGATGTTCGAACAGGGTCGCACCAAATCGCTCAAGGCCTACGACCGGCTGGATCGGGTGATCTATTGCTCCAGCTTCTCCAAAACCCTGTCACCGGGCGTGCGGATCGGCTGGATGATTGCCGGCAAGTACCAACAGGAAATCCAGCGCTTGCAGACCTTCAGCACGCATTCGGCTTGCAGCGTCACGCAAATGGGCATTGCGGCTTACCTGGAGAACGGTGGCTACGACCGGCATTTGCGCTATATCCGTCAGGAGTACCGCAAGAACCTCAGCGCTTTCCAGCTGGGGGTGCAGCAGTACTTCCCGGAAGGCACGCAGATGACCCGGCCCACTGGCGGTTTCATTCTGTGGGTCAGCCTGCCGGGGCGGGTCAACACGCAGGAGCTGCATGTGCGTGCATTGCAGCAGGGCATCAGCATTGCGCCGGGGCTGATTTTCAGTAACACCGAGCAGTTCAATCACTGCATTCGCCTGAACTGTGGCATCCCCTGGAACCGCGAGGCCGAGCGTGCATTGATGACGCTGGGGTTGCTGGCGACGCAACTTTGTCAGGAGACGGCGAGCGGTTTTTGACCTGCCGGGCAGTTGTGAACTGCCCGCTTGTCTTGTTGTCGCCAACAGGCGAGCATATGAGCCTCTGCCGTTCGTGTCGTTGGGTCCATGAAACCGATTTTTCCTGTCGCATGGCTGTTGATCTGCCTGTTGATGACCTGTCACGCGCAAGGTGTCATGGCGGCTTCCGTTCAGGAAAAAACGACAGCCAGCACAACCGCGAAAAAACCGGCCCCGGTCAAAAAAGCCGCACCGGTCAATAAAAAGGCTGCGGCGGTCAAAAAACGCCCCCCCATTGCTTCCAAGTCGAAACCGGCCAGTGAAGTCGTGAAAGCCAAATTCCCTCCCGCCAGTCTCGACTTGAGCTTGCCCAAGGACATGGTCGAAGAACTGAAACCGGTCGGCACAGTACCGTTGCCCCGACACGATGCGGTGTTGCCGCAAATGTTCGGTGACAAGAGCAGTCCGTTCCAGCTTAACGGTCGCCTGATCAGCAATGAAATGAAACTGCAACTGCGCAATGAAGAGCGCCGGGAAGTTGAAGGCGCGGCGCTGGAATTCGAATTCAAGCAGTAAATTTCCCCCATTCGTGACCCGCGGACCAGACGCTTTGTCGGAGACTGGCCAGTCACATTCGTTTGAGTGAAAAAACTCGGGCTCTGGTAATTTTAAACAGCCGTTTTAGCCGTTACTCTGTGCCACGTCCCTTTAACACATTGCCCGTCGCGAGGAGCTTGTCGTCATGAGATGCCGTGAAGGCTGTGGCGCCTGTTGCATTGCCCCTTCCATCAGTTCGCCGATTCCCGGCATGCCCAATGGCAAAGCCGCCGGAGAACGTTGCGTACAACTGTCTGCCGATAACCTGTGCAGTATTTTTGGCAAGCCGGAACGTCCTGCGGTGTGTTCAGCGTTTGAAGCCGATGTCGAGGTCTGTGGAAGCAGCCGCGACGAAGCGATCAAGTTGCTGGGCTGGTGGGAGAAAATGACGGTCGCGTGATGTATTCAACGAACGGAACTTCAACAATAAGGAATAAGATTATGGGTTCGCTGCATCGTATGGCTGTGCTGTGTGGTTTGACTGTTTTGCTGGCCTCCACGGCGCAGGCCGAAGACTGGAAAACCGCCAAGGACGAAGACGGTATAAAAGTGTCCTTGAGTGAAGTGGCCGGTTCCCAATACAAGGCTTACCGCGGCGTAACCGTCATGAAGACCACCATGGCCAAACTGCGTGCATTGCAGGAAGACGTTCCAGGTGCCTGTGCCTGGATTCACGAGTGCAAGACCCAGAAGCTGCTCAAACACGAAGGCAATCAGAGTTGGACTTACACCCAGTTCAATACCCCCTGGCCGGTCACTGCTCGCGATTCGGTGATGCATGTCACCACCGTTGAAGGCGCCGATGGCAGTCTGACCCGCGAGCTGGAAGGGCAGCCGAAGTACCTTCCGGAAGAAAAGGGCTTTGTACGGGTCGCCCAGGTCAAAGGTTTCTGGAAGCTCGTGCCTAAAGGCGATCAAGTTGAAGTGACTTATCAGGTTCACACCGATCCGGGCGGCAGCGTGCCGTCGTGGCTGGCCAACAAGTTCGTGGTAGACGCGCCGTTCAATACCCTTAAAGCCTTGAAAGAACGCGCCGAGAAGTAATCGCGTACTCTTTTGATACGGCCCGTTCAACAACGCCCCGACTGGTTCGGGGCGTTTGCGTTTCTTACTGAGGGCGGGGCGTTATTTTGTTACCGGATATGCGTTGCACGAAATTTTCACAAGGCCTCCAAGACAATTCACCCGCGCCCCAACGAGTCAACCCCGCAACTTTGCGCCACGCTGCTTGTCCCAGAGCGCTAAGTAATCAATGGTAATGCCGCGGTTGATCGTGCAACATTTGCGCACCGCGCACGCCCCGGGGCCGAGAATGGCCAACAGAGGGCAAGACGCCTAATGCCAGTTCAGTCAACCCCGCTCCCACAGGTTGACCGATCAGCATTAGGCAAGGCGCTGCTGTATTTTTGAAACTTCAACTTCCAATGGGTCCTAAAACGACATGGCAAACCCGGACGCCCTGAGTCAGCAGCGAGCTTCTAGTCGCCTGCTGCAACCGACCGTCAAATCGCATCTGGCCTACACGCTGTTGTGTGCCCTGATCATGATGGTCATGTTCAGCCTGCTGCGCGTCGCGCTGCTGGTCTACAACCGCTCGATGATCCTCGACACACCGGCTTCGACCTTCCTGGAAGCGTTCGCCAACGGCCTGCGTTTCGACTTGCGTCTGGTGGTTTACCTCAGCGTTCCGCTGCTGCTGGCCCTGTTCAGCGCCCGGGCCATGGCGGCCCGCGGGTTCTTCCGGTTCTGGCTGACCGTTGCCTCGAGCATCGCGCTGTTCCTCGGCCTGATGGAGATGGACTTCTACCGCGAGTTCCACCAGCGCCTCAACGGCCTGGTCTTCCAGTACGTGAAAGAAGACCCGAAAACCGTGATGAGCATGCTCTGGTATGGTTTTCCGGTGGTTCGCTATCTGTTGGCCTGGGCCGTGGGCACGCTGATTCTGACTCTCGCGCTCAAGGGCGCCGACCGCGCCACGCGTCCTCGCGGGCCGTTCAGCGGTGGCAGCATCGGCACGCGCCAGGTCGCGCCGTGGTATGCGCGCGGCGTGGTGTTCGTGGTCTGCCTGCTGGTCTGCGTGGTCGCGGCTCGTGGCACCCTGCGTCAGGGCCCGCCCCTGCGCTGGGGTGACGTTTACACCACCGACTCCAACTTCGCCAACCAGTTGGGCCTCAACGGTACGCTGTCGCTGATCGCGGCGGCCAAGAGCCGGATGTCCGAAGAACGCGACAATATCTGGAAAGCCACACTGGAACAGCCTCTGGCTCAGCAGACCGTGCGCGATATGTTGCTGACCCCGAGCGACAAGCTGGTCGATTCCGAGACCGCCGCGGTGCGCCGCAACTACAGCCCCGATACCAACAAGACACTGCCGATCAAGAACGTCGTGGTGATCCTGATGGAAAGCTTCGCCGGTCACTCGGTGGGCGCTCTGGGACGTCCGGGCGAGGTCACGCCGTACTTTGACAAACTGTCGAAAGAAGGCCTGTTGTTCGACCGTTTCTTCTCCAACGGTACCCATACCCACCAGGGCATGTTCGCTACCATGGCCTGCTTCCCGAACCTGCCAGGTTTCGAATACCTGATGCAGACCCCGGAAGGCAGCCACAAACTGTCCGGCCTGCCGCAGTTGCTCAGCGCTCGTGACTACGACGATGTGTACGTCTACAACGGCGACTTCTCTTGGGACAACCAGTCGGGCTTCTTCAGCAACCAGGGCATGACCAACTTCATCGGGCGCAATGACTTCGTCAACCCGGTGTTCTCCGACCCTACCTGGGGTGTGTCTGACCAGGACATGTTCAACCGTGGCCTGGAAGAACTGAAAACCCGTGACGGCAAGGACAAGAAACCGTTCTATGCCTTGCTGCAAACCCTGTCCAACCACACGCCATACGCCTTGCCGACGCCATTGCCGGTGGAGCGCGTGACCGATCGTGGCAGCCTCAATGAACACTTGACCGCCATGCGCTACTCCGACTGGGCGTTGGGTCAGTTCTTTGAAAAGGCCCGTAAAGAGCCGTATTTCAAGGAAACCCTGTTTGTGATCGTCGGCGACCACGGTTTTGGCAACGAACAGCAGATCACCGAAATGGACCTGGGCCGCTTCAACGTGCCGATGCTGATGATCGGCCCGGGCATCCAGGAAAAATTCGGTCAGGTCGACCACACCGTGGGCACCCAGATCGACATCGTGCCGACCATCATGGGCCGCATTGGTGGCGACGTGGTTCATCAATGCTGGGGGCGCGATTTGCTGAACCTGCCGGAAGGTGACAAAGGCTTCGGCATGATCAAGCCGTCAGGCAGCGATCAGACGGTCGCGTTGCTCACGGCTGATCGCGTGCTGGTACTGCCTAAAGAGATGCCGCCGAGGTTGTATCAATACGAACTGGGCGCTAACCCGAAAGGTGAATTGATCCCGGCATCGGCTGACGAAGCTGCGCTGAAGCAGAAGCTCGAGTCGTTCATCCAGACGGCCACCAAGAGCCTGCTGGACAACACCGCCGGTGTGGTTGACGGCAAGCCGGACTAAGTTCTCCGGACATAAAAAGAGGCCCTTCGCAGGGCCTCTTTTTTTTGCCGGTAAAATCTTTATATCTTGCCAAGCAGCAACAGGATCAACAACACCACCAACACTACGCCGATGATACCAGACGGGCCGTAACCCCAACTTCTGGAATGCGGGAAGACCGGCAAACCACCTATCAACAACAGAATAAGAATAACGATAAGAATTGTGCCCATGTCTATTTCCTTGTTGGAAGCGTTGTGGATTGACCTAGGGTTCTAGCCATCAGCTGGACTTGTATTAATCCTAGCTGCTTACAAAATCCGACTCATGGATATGAGAAAAAATTCCAGGTTTTTTTAATGTATTTGGAAAGCACGCTTATTTCTTTTACTGCGTCTCAAAGTTGAAACAGCCGTACCGCGCCGCGGTTCATCGTTGGCCATTCAGCACTCTGATGGAGCGTGGGTCGCGCATTATCCTTCGCTACACTCGGTGCATCTTCCCCGGAACAACAAGGCTGTTTGCTATGCAAAATCGCATGATGATCACTGGCGCGGGCTCAGGCCTGGGTCGCGAAATCGCGCTGCGCTGGGCGCGTGAAGGCTGGCAGCTGGCCTTGTCGGATGTCAGTGAACCCGGCCTGCAAGAAACCCTGAAGCGGGTGCGCGAAGCCGGCGGCGACGGTTTCATCCTGCGTTGCGATGTGCGCGACTACAGTCAGCTGACCGCCTTCGCCCAAGCCTGCGAAGAGAAACTCGGCGGCATCGATGTCATCGTCAACAACGCGGGTGTGGCCTCGGGCGGTTTCTTCAGTGAACTGTCGCTGGAGGATTGGGACTGGCAGATCGCGATCAACCTGATGGGCGTGGTCAAGGGCTGCAAGGCCTTCCTGCCGCTGCTGGAGAAAAGTAAAGGCAAGATCATCAACATCGCCTCGATGGCGGCCCTGATGCAAGGCCCGGCCATGAGCAACTACAACGTGGCCAAGGCGGGCGTAGTGGCGTTGTCCGAAAGCCTGTTGATCGAACTGGCCCACGAGGAAGTCAGCGTGCATGTGGTCTGCCCGTCGTTCTTCCAGACCAACCTGCTGGACTCTTTCCGCGGCCCGACCCCGGCCATGAAAGCCCAGGTCGGCAAATTGCTGGAAAGCTCGCCGATTACCGCTGCCGACATTGCCGACTACATCTATCAGCAGGTCGCCGCCGGCGAATTCTTGATCCTGCCTCACGAACAGGGGCGCATGGCCTGGGCGATCAAGCAGAAAAACCCGCAATTGCTCTACAACGAAATGACCGTGATGGCCGACAAAATGCGCGCCAAGGCCAAACAAAACGCAAGCTGAACTTGCCCGTGCGCAACAGCGTCGTTAGGGTGGCCGCAACCGGCCATCCTCACGAGACCTCTGCATGCTCAATTACCTGTGGTTTTTCCTCGCCGCGCTGTTTGAAATCGCCGGCTGCTTCGCCTTCTGGATGTGGCTGCGCCAAGGTAAAAGCGTCTTGTGGGTCATTCCTGCGTTGCTCAGCCTGATCTTGTTCGCGGTGTTGCTGACCCGGGTCGAAGCGAGCTACGCCGGCCGCGCCTATGCCGCCTACGGTGGCATCTACATCATTGCGTCGATTGGCTGGCTGGCGGTGGTCGAGCGGATTCGTCCACTGGGCTCGGACTGGATTGGCGTGGCGCTGTGTGTGCTTGGGGCAGGTGTCATCCTGTTTGGTCCGCGCTTCTCTGCTTCCTGAAGGATCGGTCCTTCATTCAACCGGTTTGTCGGACGCGTCCGTCAGGGTGATGCATCTTGCGCTGTAGGGCGGGACTGTTTTGCTGCTGTTGCATTGAAGACCCGCCACGCGCCGGGCATCTTCAAGGGCCGGTCATCCAGAAGGACGAATGCCATGCTTGTACTCAGTCGCGTTGTGGGCGAGTTGATATCCATTGGTGACAACATTTCCGTGCGCGTTCTTGCCGTCAACGGAAGCAGCGTGCGCTTCGGTGTTGAAGCGCCGCAGCAGGTCAACGTACACCGCGCCGAAGTCTATGAGCGCATCCAGATCAAACAGGCAAAAGCCAAAGCTCGTTAGGGGGCGTTTTCAAGGGCCTCAGTCGAACAGGTGCTTGGGCACGTCGTGCTTGAGCATCAACTGGCATTGCTCGCTTTCCGGATCGAAGACGATCAGTGCCTGGCCCTTGGTCAATGCCTGACGGACACGCAAGACACGGGTTTCCAGCGGTGTGTCATCGCCGTTGTCCGTGCCGTCACGGGTCACGAAATCCTCGATCAGACGGGTCAGCGTATCGACTTCAAGTTGGTCGTGTGGGATCAGCATAGGCACCTCGGCTAAACAATGGCGCGATGCTACGGCGGTTATGAACGCATCACCAGTAGGAGCTGCCGAAGGCTGCGATCTTTTGATCTTTGCACCTGTTGCATCGCTGCAGATCAAGATTCAAAGATCGCAGCCTTCGGCAGCTCCTACAGTTCGCCTTAGCTGTCTGTGCGCTGCCCAATCAAACTATCGACCGACGGTACTCGTGTATCGCTTTCCATCTGTGTCTCGTGTTCTATCTGGTGACTGAACCGGTCCAGCGATCCCGTGGCCGGTTGTGCATCGCTGGCGAACACCGGTGGGCTGAGGATGTAGGCACCGAGCAAACGGCTGAGGGCGGCGAGGCTGTCGATGTGGGTGCGTTCATAGCCGTGGGTGGCGTCGCAACCGAAGGCCAGCAGGGCGGTGCGAATGTCGTGGCCGGCAGTGACGGCCGAGTGAGCATCGCTGAAGTAATAGCGGAACAGGTCCCGACGCGCCGGCAGTTCGTTGTCGCTGGCCAGACGCAGCAGGTGCCGCGACAGGTGATAGTCATAAGGCCCGCCGGAATCCTGCATCGCCACGCTCACCGCGTGTTCGCTGGAGTGTTGGCCGGGCGCGACCGGCGCAATGTCGATGCCGACGAATTCGCTGACGTCCCAGGGCAGGGCCGCCGCCGCACCGCTGCCGGTTTCTTCGGTGATGGTGAACAGCGGATGGCAGTCGATCATCAACTCTTCGCCGCTGTCGACAATCGCTTTCAGCGCCGCCAGCAGTGCGGCAACGCCGGCCTTGTCATCGAGGTGACGGGCGCTGATGTGGCCGCTTTCTGTGAACTCCGGCAACGGGTCGAAGGCGACGAAATCGCCGACGCTGATCCCCAGCGAGTCGCAATCGGCGCGGGTGGCGCAATAGGCGTCCAGGCGCAATTCGATGTGATCCCAGCTGATCGGCATTTCATCCACGGCGGTGTTGAATGCGTGCCCGGAGGCCATCAACGGCAACACGCTGCCGCGGATCACGCCGTTGTCGGTGAACAGACTGACGCGGCTGCCCTCGGCAAAACGGCTGGACCAGCAACCGACTGGCGCCAGGGTCAGGCGGCCGTTGTCCTTGATCGCGCGAACCGCCGCGCCAATGGTATCCAGGTGGGCGGAAACCGCGCGGTCCGGGCTGTTCTTCTTGCCCTTGAGGGTGGCACGGATGGTGCCGCGACGGGTCATTTCAAAGGGAATACCCAGCTCTTCAAGACGCTCGGCGACGTACCGCACAATGGTGTCGGTGAACCCGGTCGGGCTGGGAATGGCGAGCATTTCCAGCAGGACTTTTTGCAGGTAATTGAGATCCGGTTCGGGAATTTTGCGGGTCATGGAAACTCCTGATGAAGTGAGAGCATCGATGGTTTCGATGAAGGGGGAGAATCTACGTTGCCTGTCAGGCCGCCATCGCGGGCAAGCCCGCTCCCACAGGGCGCGCGGTCAACTGTGGGAGCGGGCTTGCCCGCGATGGCGTCAGATCAGGCTGCACACATTTATGAAACCGCCGGCTGACTATGCGGAAACAACAAATCCACAAACCGCTCGGCCGTCGGCTGCGGTTCATGGTTGGCCAGCCCCGCGCGCTCGTTGGCTTCGATAAACACATACTCCGGCTGGTCGGCGGCCGGCACCATCAGATCGAGCCCGACCATCGGAATATCCAGCGCCCGCGCCGCGCGCACTGCCGCGTCCACCAGGGTTGGATGCAGGATCGCCGTGACGTCTTCAAGAATGCCGCCGGTATGAAGGTTCGCCGTGCGCCGTACGAACAGATGCTCGCCGGCCGGCAGAATGCTGCTGTAGTCATAACCCGCCGCCTGCAATGTGCGCTGGGTCTCATGGTCCAGCGGGATTTTGCTTTCACCGCTGGTGGCGGCCTGACGGCGACGGCTCTGGGCCTCGATCAGCGCCCCGATGGAATACTGACCATCACCCACCACTTCCGCCGGCCGGCGAATGGCGGCCGCGACGACCTCGAATCCGATCACCAGAATCCGCAAATCGAGGCCTTCGTGAAAACTTTCCAGCAGCACTCGACTGTCGAATGCGCGGGCGTTTTCGATGGCTTGCTGGACCTCTTCGATGCTACGTAAATCCACCGCCACCCCTTGGCCCTGTTCACCGTCCAGCGGTTTGACCACCACCCGTTGGTGCTCGTCGAGAAACGCCAGATTGTCGTCCGCGCTCCCCGCCCGTTGTTGGGCGGGCAGTTTAAGACCGGCATTTTTCAGCGCCTTGTGGGTCAGGCTCTTGTCCTGACACAAGGTCATGCTGATGGCGCTCGTCAGATCGCTCAGGGATTCGCGACAACGCACGCGGCGAGTACCGTGCGTCAAGGTGAACAGACCGGCTTGCGCATCGTCCACTTGCACATCAATGCCGCGGCGATGAGCCTCCTCGACGATGATTCGCGCATACGGATTGAACTCGGCCTCGGGGCCCGGGCCAAGAAACAACGGCTGATTGATGCCGTTCTTGCGCTTGATGGCGAAGGTCGACAAGTTGCGAAAACCGAGCTTGGCGTAAAGACTTTTCGCCTGACGGTTGTCGTGCAACACGGACAGGTCCAGGTAGCTCAGGCCACGACTCATGAAGTGTTCGATCAAGTGCCGCACCAACACTTCACCGACACCTGGGCGGGAGCATTGCGGATCGACCGCCAGGCACCAGAGGCTGCTGCCGTTTTCCGGGTCGTTGAATGCCTTGTGATGATTGAGGCCCATGACGCTGCCGATGATTGCGCCGCTGTCCTCATCTTCGGCCAGCCAATACACCGGGCCGCCCTGATGGCGTGGGGTCAGCAAGCTGGCGTCGATCGGCAGCATGCCGCGGGCCTGATACAGCTGATTGGTCGCCTGCCAGTCCGCCTCGCTTTGCGCACGACGGATGCGGAAACCGCGAAATACCCGGGTGGCCTGTCGGTAATCGCTGAACCACAGGCGCAAGGTGTCGGACGGGTCGAGAAACAACTGGGCAGGCTCCAGCCCCAGCACTTGCTGGGGAGCGGCGACGTACAAGGCGATGTCCCGTTCACCGGGCTGCTCATTGAGCAACTCTTGGGCGAGGCTCCCGGCATCGGGAAAGGTATGGCCGATCAGCAACCGACCCCAACCGCAATGCACGGCTATCGGCGCAGCACCGAGTTCACTGCCGTCTTCGGCCAGGCGTGCCTGCAAGCGTTCGTAGGAGGGGGCCTGACCGCGCAACAAGCGTTGGCTGTAAGCCGTGGCGTGGGGTTTCATCGATCAGATTCCTTGTTCGCTGAGCCACAGGTTCAGGGCCGCCAATTGCCACAGCCTGGAGCCGCGCAACGGGGTCAGTTGACCTTGCGGATCGGTCAGCAGGCGGTCGAGCATGGCGGGGTTGAACAGGCCGCGATCCTGACTCGGGTCGAGCAGCAATTCACGCACCCAATTCAGCGTGTCGCCCAGCAAATGTTTGAGTCCCGGCACTGGGAAGTAGCCTTTTTTACGGTCGATCACCTCACTCGGAATGACCCGTCGCGCCGCCTCTTTCAACACCTGCTTGCCGCCATCTGGCAGTTTGAATTTACCCGGCACCCGCGCCGATAATTCCACCAGGCGATAGTCGAGAAACGGCGTACGCGCTTCCAGACCCCAGGCCATGGTCATGTTGTCGACCCGTTTGACCGGGTCGTCCACCAGCATCACGGTGCTGTCCAGACGCAGGGCTTTGTCCACCGCCGCGTCGGCACCGGGCTGGGCGAAATGTTCCTTCACGAAGTCACCGGCCGCGTCGTTGGCCGTCAGCCATTTCGGCTGCACCGTGGCGGTGTAGTCGGCGTAGCTGCGGTCAAAAAACGCATCGCGGTACGCTGTGTACGGATCGCTGGCGCCGTCCACCTGCGGGTACCAGTGATAACCGGCGAACAACTCGTCCGCGCCCTGACCGCTTTGCACCACCTTGCAGTGCTTGGCCACTTCCCGGGACAGCAGGTAGAAGGCGATACAGTCGTGGCTGACCATCGGCTCGCTCATGGCGCGGAACGCTGCGGGCAGCTGATCGATGATCTCTTTTTCGTCGATGCGCAGTTGATGGTGCCGGGTGCCGTAGTGTTTGGCGATCAGGTCCGAATACTGGAACTCGTCACCGCGCTCGCCGCCAGCATCCTGAAAGCCGATGGAAAAGGTCGACAAGTCTTCGACCCCGACTTCGCGCAACAGCCCCACCAGCAAGCTCGAATCGACGCCACCCGAGAGCAGCACACCGACATCCACCGCTGCCCGCTGACGGATCGCCACCGCTTCACGGGTGCTGTCGAGTACGCGGTCGCGCCAGTCTTCAAGGGTCAGATTCAGCTCGTCGGCGTGTGGACCGTAGGGCAGGGTCCACCAGATTTTTTGCTCGGTGGTGCCGTCCGCTTCGATGAGCATCCAGCTCGCCGGGGGCAGTTTCTCGATGCCCGCCAACAAGGTGCGCGGGGCCGGGACCACTGCGTGGAAGTTCAGGTAATGATTGAGCGCCACCGGATCGAGGATCGGGTTGATGTCGCCGCCCTTGAGCAATGCCGGCAGGGCCGAGGCAAAGCGCAGGCGCTGGCCGGTACGCGACAGGTACAGCGGCTTCACGCCGAGACGGTCACGGGCAATGAACAGACGTTTGGCATCGCGCTCCCAAATGGCGAAGGCGAACATGCCGTTGAGCTTGGGCAACAGGGCTTCGCCCCAGGCGTGATAACCCTTGAGCAGCACTTCGGTGTCGCCACCGGAATAGAAGGTGTAACCGAGGCTTTCCAGCTCGGTACGCAGTTCCGGGAAGTTGTAGATCGCGCCGTTGAAAGCCAGGGACAGGCCCAACTGGTTGTCGATCATCGGCTGCGCCGAGCCGTCCGACAGGTCCATGATTTTCAGGCGCCGATGACCGAGGGCAATCGGGCCTTGGCTGTGGAAGCCCCACGCATCAGGGCCGCGAGGGGCCAGGTGATGGGTGATTCGTTCAATGGCTGCGAGGTCCGCAGGTTGATGGTCGAAACGTAATTCTCCAGCTAATCCGCACATAAGTCCTTACCGGTTTTTCCGTTGGGGAGGGTCAATCGATACCCGCCAAAAACGGCAGGTACTCAGAAACTGACCCGGCTGAATCCCCGGAGTTTTAGACCGATAAGTTATAAGCGGGCGCGTCAGACTTTTCCGCGGATCAACTGGCGCAACGCAAAACGGTTGGGATGGCAAGCCTCGGCCACCAATTTGGGCAAGGGCAGCGGCTCGTTCTCAAGCCATGCCGCCAACAGCTCGCCAGACAATGGCGCGGTGATCAAACCGCGAGAACCATGGCCGCTGTTGACGTAAAAACCCTCGAGCCATGGGCAGGGGACGTCGGGCACTTGCCGGGCATCTTTGCTCAGCGCGGCATAGGCAGTGGCGAAGGTGGCCTGGTCGGCCAGTGGTCCGACGATCGGCAGGTAGTCGGGGCTGGTGCAGCGGAACGCCGCGCGCCCTTCTAGCTGCAGCGGCTCCAGGTCTTGAACATGCAGACGGGCGACCAGGTCGGTGGATATTTCTTCGAGCAACGCCAGGTTGCCGAGGTGCTCGGCGACGGTCGGGGCCAGATCATCGCTCTTGAAATCGAAGCTGGCGCCAAGGGTGTGTTCGCCCAGACGCGCGGGCGCCACGTAGCCTTCGGCGCAGACGACGGTCGCCAGGCTCTGGCTTTCAGGGGTTTGCGCCAGTCGGGTGATCTGGCCGCGAATGCGTTTGAGGGGCAGCTCGGCGCTCTGGGGAAACCGCTTGATCTCGGCGGCGCCGGCCAGAATCACCACGGGCGCGCTGGCCAGCAGTGCATCGCCGTCCCAGGCCTGCCATTGTTCATCGACCTTGCGCAGTTCCAGCACCTCGCGATGGGGCAGCCACTGGATGTTCGTTGAAGACGCCTGCCACTGGCACAACGCAGGCGGATGAACCCAGCCACCTTCAGGGAAGAACAGGCCGCCGTGCTCCAGTTCGATGCCGGTCTGGGCCTGAGCCTGGAGTTGATCGAGCAGGTGCACCAGGCCTGGCGAAAAAGCTGCGGCCAACTGCGCCTGACGCTCGGCTTCCTTGGCATTGAAGGCCAATTGCAAGACCCCGCAATCGTCCCAGTCGACGCCGCGCTGTAAGTGTTCCAGCAGGCGTCGGGTGTAACCGAAACCGCTGACGATCAATTGCGACAACGCGGTGCCATGGGCCGAAAGCTTGAGGTAAAGCACGCCTTGAGGATTGCCCGAAGCTTCCTGCGCCAGTGCCTCGTGGCGTTCCAGCAGGCTCACTTGCCAGCCCCGTGCGGCGAGGCTGGCGGCACTGGCGCAACCGGCCAGCCCGGCGCCGATCACCAGGGCGCGGCGTTCGCCGGTCAGCGGTTGTGGGCGAGCGAACCAGGGTTTTGCCGAGACTGGTTTAGCAGCCTCTTCAGGCCAGCCGAGGAATGTGCCCCGTAGAATTTCCCACTTGTGGCCGATGCCGGGCGTGCGTTTCATCTTGAAGCCCGCCGCGTTCAGCAGGCGGCGCACCCAACCGGTGCTGGTGAAGGTGCTGATGGTCGAGCCGGGTGCCGCCAGGCGAGCCAGTTCGGCAAACAGTTCGGCGGTCCACATGTCGGGGTTTTTCGCCGGGGCGAAACCGTCGAGAAACCAGGCATCGATCTGCGCATCCAGTTGGGGCAACTGCTCCAGCGCATCGCCGACCAGTAAGGTCAGAGTGACGCGGCCATTGTCCAGCACCAGGCGCTGGAAACCTTGATGGATCGCCACGTATTGCGCCAGCAGTTGATCGGCGAACGGCTTGAGATCTGGCCATAACGCCAGGGCCCGTTGCAGGTCGGGGGCGCTCAGCGGGTACTTTTCGACACTGACAAAATGCAGCCGTGCACCGGTCACCGCGTGTTGTTCGAACAACTGCCAGGCACAGAGAAAATTCAGCCCGGTGCCGAACCCGGTCTCGCCAATCACCAGTCGACCATTCACCGGCAATGCGGCGAAACGGTCACGCAAATCGTTTTGCTCCAGAAACACGTAGCGAGTTTCTTCAAGGCCCGACTGGTCGGAAAAATACACATCATCGAACACCCGCGAGCGCGGGCGACCTTGGTCGTCCCAGTCGAGCTGGGCGTGGGGCAATACAGGTTTCATGGCAGGCTCGGCAACGGCAAGGAGGCCATTCTAGCCGATCGCCGCAGCGGTGCTTGATCCATGGCAAGACACGTTCGACCTGTCGCTGAAATTCTGTAGCAGCTGCCGAAGGCTGCGTTTGATCGCGAAGCGGTCGCAAAGTCAGACAACGTGGTTTTCCGGTAATGCATTGTCGCCGGTTTGGCGACCGCTTCGCGATCAAACGCAGGCTGCGCCAGCTGCTACAAGGCTGCGATCTTTTGATCTTTTTTTGCTTCACCGCAAACCTCCATCTTCCGCTAGTCTTGCTCAATCCTGGAAGGAGCCGCGCCATGTTCGAATCTGCCGAAATCGGTCATGCCATCGACAAAGAAACCTATGAAGCCGAAGTGCCGGCGTTGCGTGAAGCCTTGCTCGAAGCGCAGTTCGAACTTCGGCAGCAACACCGCTTTCCGGTCATCATTTTGATCAACGGCATCGAAGGGGCCGGCAAGGGCGAGACGGTCAAGTTGCTCAACGAATGGATGGACCCGCGCTTGATCGAGGTCCGCACCTTCGACCAGCAGACCGACGAAGAGCTGGCGCGACCGCCCGCCTGGCGTTACTGGCGGATGCTTCCGGCCAAGGGCCGCATGGGGATTTTCTTCGGCAACTGGTACAGCCAGATGCTGCAGGGACGGGTTCATGGCCTGTTCAAGGATCCGCGACTTGATCAAAGCATTAACGGGGCCGAGCGGTTGGAGAAGATGCTCTGCGACGAAGGCGCGCTGATCTTCAAGTTCTGGTTTCACCTCTCCAAAAAACAAATGAAAGCGCGGCTCAAGGCGCTGGCTGACGATCCGCTGCACAGTTGGCGCATCAACCCGCTGGACTGGCAACAGTCCCAAACGTACGACAAGTTTGTGAAGTACGGCGAACGTGTATTGCGCCGCACCAGCCGCGACTATGCGCCATGGCATGTGATCGCTGGCGTGGACACGCACTACCGCAGTCTGACGGTTGGCAAGATCCTGCTCGAGGGCCTGCAGAGCGCGCTGAAGAGACCGAGGATTCACCCGCATAAAGTCAGCGCCGCGCCCTTGTTCCCCAGCGTCGATCAAGTGAATCTGCTCGATAGCCTGGACCTGACCCTGAACCTGGACAAGGACGATTACGAAGAGCAACTGATTACCGAGCAGGCGCGGTTTTCCGGGCTGATGCGCGACAAGCGCATGCGTCGCCACGCGTTGATCGCGTTGTTCGAAGGCAACGACGCGGCAGGCAAGGGCGGGGCAATTCGTCGGGTGGCCGCGGCGCTTGACCCACGCCAGTACGACATCGTGCCGATCGCCGCGCCTACCGAGGAAGAACGGGCGCAGCCGTATCTCTGGCGTTTCTGGCGGCATATTCCGGCGCGGGGCAAATTCACTGTGTTCGACCGCTCCTGGTATGGCCGGGTGTTGGTGGAGCGCGTCGAAGGTTTTTGCAGCAAGGCGGACTGGATGCGCGCCTATGGCGAGATCAACGACTTCGAAGAGCAGATCGCCGATGCCGGGGTGATCGTGGCCAAGTTCTGGCTGGCCATCGATAAACAGACTCAGATGGAACGCTTTCAGGAGCGCGAACAGATCCCCTTCAAGCGCTTCAAGATCACTGAAGATGACTGGCGCAATCGCGATAAATGGGATGACTATCGCACCGCCGTTGGCGACATGGTCGATCGCACCAGCACTGAGATATCGCCCTGGACCCTGGTGGAAGCCAACGACAAGCGCTGGGCGCGGGTCAAGGTCCTGCGCACCATTAACCATGCGCTGGAAGAGGCCTTCGAAAAGTCCGACAAACGCGAGAAGAAACTGCAGAAAAACAAGCGCTGAACCGATGGCTACGCATACGCGGGGTGAATGATTGTCGCGGTCAGTCATGGGCTGGACTTATGCTCGTTCCAACTCCTGACTGACAACAACAATGAGGTGTATGCCATGCGTGAAGTGGTGATCGTCGACAGCGTGCGGACCGGCCTGGCCAAATCCTTTCGCGGCAAGTTCAACATGACCCGTCCGGACGACATGGCGGCCCACTGCGTCAATGCGCTGCTCACGCGCAATGACGTCGACCCGGCCAGTGTCGAGGATTGCATCGTCGGCGCCGGCTCCAACGAAGGCGCCCAGGGCTACAACATCGGTCGCAACGTCGCGGTGCTCTCGCACTTGGGTATCGGCACGGGAGGCATGACCCTTAACCGCTTCTGTTCGTCGGGCTTGCAGGCCATTGCCATTGCCGCCAATCAGATCGCTTCGGGGTGCAGCGACATCGTCGTCGCCGGTGGCGTCGAGTCGATCAGCCTGACCATGAAAAGCGTCAACACCGACAACCTGATCAACCCGCTGCTGAAAGAACAGGTGCCGGGCATCTATTTCCCCATGGGCCAGACCGCCGAGATCGTCGCGCGTCGTTACAACGTCAGCCGCGAAGAGCAGGACTTGTATGCCCTGCAAAGCCAGCAGCGTACCGCCCAGGCGCAGGCCGCCGGGTTGTTCAACGATGAAATCGTGCCAATGGCAGTGAAGTATCGCGTTGAAGACAAGACCACCGCTCAGGTGCAGATCCTCGACGGCATCGTCGATCATGACGACTGCAACCGCCCCGACACCACCCTTCAAAGTCTGGCCGGATTGAAACCGGTGTTTGCCGAAGACGGCTCGGTAACCGCCGGCAACTCGTCGCAATTGTCCGACGGCGCCTCGATGACCCTGGTGATGAGCCTGGAAAAAGCCCTGGCGCTGGGGCTCAAGCCCAAAGCCTTCTTTCGCGGTTTCGCCGTGGCCGGGTGCCAGCCGGACGAGATGGGCATCGGCCCGGTGTTCTCGGTGCCGAAGTTGCTCAAGGCCAAGGGGTTGCAGATTGCCGACATTGATCTGTGGGAGCTCAACGAAGCGTTCGCGTCCCAGTGCTTGTACAGCCGCAATCGGCTGGAAATCGATAACGACAAATACAACGTCAATGGCGGCTCGATTTCCATCGGCCATCCGTTCGGCATGACGGGGTCGCGTCAGGTCGGGCACATCGTGCGTGAGTTGCAGCGGCGTAACCTGCGTTACGGCATCGTCACCATGTGCGTGGGGGGCGGGATGGGGGCTACCGGGTTGTTTGAGGCGGTGCGGTAAGTACCCTGATTATGTAGAGACTGTTGCATTGCTATCGCGGGCAAGCCCGCTCCCACAGTAATTGGCGGCGATCACAAATACAGCGAACGCCACAAACCCTGTGGGAGCGGGCTTGCCCGCGATGCAGGCGCCACGGTTTACCGGCTCATGCACAAGAACTGCATCCGCTCGACATACGCCTGAATCTCACGCACCGCTGCTTCCCGGTTTGCAAACGGCCCCTCCAGCGTGTGTTCCCGGGTGGTGAAATACAACTCGCCATTGACACGACACAACCGGTCACAGCGAAAGTGCGTGGCGGGGGCGTTGTCCTGGGCGCGCATGCCGTACATGAGCGATCTCCTGCGGATGTCGGTTTCAATGAGCTTATGCATGAACCACTTGCAACGCCTGGCCACCTGATCGACGGCATATCGTCAACGTTATGGTGCGACCTGCACAGTTTCATTTGCGGCCCGCCGGCAACGGTCCCTGTGTCGCGCTCTGGTCTGAGCCTAGAATGACCGTTCTTGCCAATGGGCTTCGGGGTCAGCATGCATATTTCATCGGGTCGCTGGGTGTACGGTTTGTTCCTGGCCTTGCTGACTGCGTTGCTGTGGGGAATCCTGCCGATCAAGCTCAAGCAAGTGCTGCAGGTGATGGACCCGGTGACGGTGACCTGGTTTCGCCTGCTGGTGTCCGGTGGTTGCCTGTTCATTTATCTGGCGGCGACCAAACGCCTGCCGAGTCGCAAAGTGCTTGGCCCGCGCGGTGGCTGGCTGGTGTTGATGGCGGTACTCGGACTGGTCGGCAACTACGTGCTGTACCTGATGGGCCTGAACCTGCTCAGCCCCGGCACCGCGCAACTGGTGGTGC
The DNA here is from genome assembly GCF_963970905.1 of Pseudomonas sp. EL_65y_Pfl2_R96. Lineage (NCBI taxonomy): Bacteria > Pseudomonadati > Pseudomonadota > Gammaproteobacteria > Pseudomonadales > Pseudomonadaceae > Pseudomonas > Pseudomonas sp. EL_65y_Pfl2_R96. The sequence goes on from NZ_CAXAQH010000028.1 coordinate 29,898, forward strand.
AGATGGGCCCGATCATGTTGTTGATCGCCAGTCTGTTCGTGTTCAAGGAGCGGTTCAGCGTGGGGCAGGGGATTGGCCTGTTGGTGCTGTTGATCGGCTTTGGGCTGTTCTTCAATCAGCGCTTGAGCGAGTTGCTCACCTCCCTCACCGATTACACCGCAGGCGTGCTGATGGTGCTGTTGGCGTCCACGGTCTGGACCTTCTATGCCTTGGGTCAGAAGCAGTTGCTCACGGTGTGGAATTCGTTGCAAGTGATGATGGTGATTTACCTGTTCTGCGCACTGTTGCTGACGCCGTGGGTGCATCCGCTGGAAGCGCTGCAACTGAGCCCGCTGCAAGGCTGGCTGCTGCTGGCGTGCTGTTTGAATACGCTGATCGCTTACGGCGCCTTTGCCGAAGCGCTGGCCCATTGGGAGGCTTCGCGGGTCAGTGCGACGCTGGCGATCACGCCGCTGGTGACCTTTGCCGCTGTGGCTGTGGCCGCGTGGTTATGGCCGGAGTATGTGCATGCCGAGCAGATCAATGGCCTGGGTTATGGCGGGGCGGTGTTGGTAGTGGTGGGCTCGGCGCTGGTGGCGTTGGGGCCATCGTTGATGGCGGGGCTTCGTGCCAGAAAGACCAAAATGGCGGTTGAATGATCGTTCCCACGCTCTGCGTGGGAACGATCACGGGCGGTGGTGATTCACCCCTGCTTACCGGCCTCCAGCATATTCTCCGGCCTCACCCACGCATCGAACTCTTCATTGGTCAGATAGCCCAGCTGCAACGCCGCCTCACGCAAGGTCAGCCCCTCGCCATAAGCCTTCTTGGCAATCTCCGCCGATTTGTCGTAGCCGATATGCGGATTCAGCGCAGTCACCAGCATCAAGCCTCGTTCCAGATGCTCGGCCATTTTCTCGGCATCCGGTTCCAGCCCGGCGATGCAATGCTGTTGGAAGTTGCTGCAGCCGTCGCCCAGCAAGCGGATTGATTGCAGCAGGTTGTGAATGATCACCGGTTTGAACACGTTCAATTGCAGGTGCCCCTGACTGGCGGCAAAACCGATGGCGACGTCGTTGCCCAACACCTGACAGGCCAGCATCGACAGCGCTTCGCATTGGGTCGGATTGACCTTGCCGGGCATGATCGAGCTGCCCGGCTCGTTGGCCGGCAGTTTCACTTCAGCGAACCCGGCTCGAGGTCCGGAGCCCAGCACGCGCAGGTCGTTGGCGATTTTCATCAGGGTCACGGCGAGGGTTTTCAGGGCGCCGGATAGGGTGACCAACGGCTCGTGACCGGCCAGGGCGGCGAATTTGTTGTGGGCGGTGACGAACGGCAGGCCGGAGAGGGCGGCCAGTTCGGCGGCGATCGCTTCGCCAAAACCGTGGGGCGAGTTCAACCCGGTGCCGACCGCGGTGCCGCCCTGAGCCAGTTCACAGACCGCCGGCAGTGCGCTGCGGATCGCCCGTTCGGCGTAATCCAGTTGTGCGATGAACGCCGAGAGTTCCTGGCCGAAGGTAATCGGCGTGGCGTCCATCATGTGGGTACGACCGGTCTTGACCAGTTTCATGTGCCGCGCGGACAGCTCCGCCAGCCCGCCAGACAACTCGCTGATCGCCGGCAGCAAATGCTGTTGCACCGCCTGAACCGTCGCGATGTGCATGGCCGTGGGGAAGCAGTCGTTGGAACTCTGGGAGCGATTGACGTGATCGTTGGGGTGCACCGGGGTCTTGCCGCCACGCGGGTTGCCGGCCAGTTCGTTGGCGCGACCGGCGATCACTTCGTTGACGTTCATGTTGCTCTGGGTGCCGCTGCCGGTCTGCCAGACCACCAGCGGGAACTGATCGTCATGGTTGCCGTCGAGCACTTCGTCGGCGGCCTGTTCGATCAGGCGGGCGATGTCGGCGGGCAGGTCGCCATTGCGATCATTGACGCGCGCCGCGGCTTTCTTGATCAGGGCCAGGGCGTGCAGCACCGCCAGCGGCATGCGTTCGTTGCCGATGGCGAAGTTGATCAGCGAGCGTTGTGTCTGAGCGCCCCAGTAAGCTTCGTCCGGGACTTCCACCTGGCCCAGGCTGTCGGTTTCGATACGGCTCATCATGCACACTCCTGTAGGTCGATAGCGCAGTTTAGGCCGTGATCGCCGGTCGTGGTTCCATCAGTCGATATTTTGACCGTTCAACCCCTCTAAATCAGGCCCGACAAGGCTTGGGGTTGAGCGACACACTTTTTTAGGCGCAGAATGGACGCCCTTGGGGTTTTACCTCGCCTGCTAGAAAAGGAAACTCGATGACTCGTCTTCGTGCCATCTGTACCGCGGTTGCACTGGTTTGCGCCAGCGGCCAGGTTTTTGCCGATACCGCCAGCCACAACGCCAGTGCCGAAGCTTTCCTGACCCTGGCGCACGCTGACAAACTGGGCACTCCGGTGTACATGCAAGTGCAGCAAATGTTCGCTCAGCGCTTTGAACAGACCAAAGCCCCTGAATCGAAAAAAGCCCTGCTGGAAACCTACCAGGCCAAGGCCAACGCCGCGCTGGACGCAGCCATTGGCTGGAACAAGCTGAAGCCGGACATGGTCAAGCTCTACACCACCAATTTCAGTGAATCCGAGCTCAAGGACTTGGTTGCGTTCTACAAGTCGCCACTGGGCAAGAAAGTCCTGGAAAAAATGCCGCAGCTGACTCAGCAATCGGCCCAGATGACTCAAGCCAAGCTGGAAAGCGCGGTGCCTGTGGTCAACAAACTGTTGGCTGACATGACCAACGAACTGGATCCTAAGGCTGCAGCTACTGCACCTGCTCCTGCCAAGAAAAAGCCTTAAGCGGAGTTCGGTATGACCATGCAACAACGCATCGAATCGACCCTGGGGCTGTTGCAGCCCGAGCATCTGCAAGTGCTGGATGAAAGCCACATGCACAGCCGTGGGTTGCAGACCCACTTCAAGGCGGTGGTGGTCAGCCAGCAGTTCGAAGGGCTCAATCGCGTCAAGCGTCACCAGAAGGTGTACGGCACTTTGGGCGAACTGATGGGCGAGTTCCATGCGTTGGCGCTGCATACCTACACGCCGCAAGAATGGGCACAGATCGACGCGGCTCCGGCTTCTCCGACCTGTGCTGGCGGCAGTAAGCATTAATGTGAAGGGCTGAAGCGCTGTTGTGGCGAGGGAGCTTGCTCCCGCTGGGCTGCGAAGCAGTCCCAAAACCTGCAACAGCGTTCTGTCTGAAAGAGTGCAGTCGCCAGCATTACGACGGCTTCGCAGCCGAGCGGGAGCAAGCTCCCTCGCCACAAAGGCATTCTCGCAGTCCTAAAATCACGCCGTTTTTGCTAGAATCCGCAACGCGCCGCTCACCCGGCGCGTTTTTTTTCGTATCCGGTTCACCCCTTACGAGGGTAGCCACCTGGAGAATTACCCATGACACAACAGATTGTCGTGGCGGCACTGTATAAGTTCGTCACCCTGGAAAATTACGTCGACCTGCGCGAGCCACTGCTGCAAGCGATGGTCGACAATGGCATCAAGGGCACCCTGCTGATCGCCGAAGAAGGCATCAACGGCACCGTGTCCGGCAGCCGCGAAGGCATTGACGGGCTGATGGCCTGGCTCAAGAACGACCCACGCATGGACGACATCGACCACAAAGAGTCGTACTGCGACGAGCAGCCGTTCTATCGCACCAAAGTCAAACTCAAAAAAGAGATCGTCACCCTCGGCGTCGAAGGCGTGGACCCGAACAAAAAAGTCGGCACTTACGTCGATCCAGAAAACTGGAACGCCCTGATCAGCGACCCGGAAGTACTGTTGATCGACACCCGCAACGACTATGAAGTCTCGATCGGCACCTTCGAAGGCGCCATCGATCCGAAGACCACCAGTTTTCGCGAATTCCCCGACTACATCAAAGCCAATTTCGACCCGGCCGTGCACAAGAAAGTCGCGATGTTCTGCACCGGCGGCATTCGCTGCGAGAAGGCCTCGAGCTACATGCTCAGCCAGGGTTTCGATGAGGTCTATCACCTCAAGGGCGGCATTCTGAAGTACCTCGAAGAGGTGCCGCAGGAAGAAACCAAATGGCAGGGCGACTGTTTCGTGTTCGATAACCGCGTGACCGTTCGTCACGACCTCAGCGAAGGCGACTACGATCAATGTCATGCCTGTCGTACGCCCGTCAGCGTGGAAGACCGCGCATCCGAGCACTATGTGGCCGGCATCAGTTGCCCGCATTGCTGGGATAAGCTGAGCGAGAAAACCCGTCGCAGTGCCATCGACCGGCAGAAGCAGATCGAACTGGCCAAGGCACGCAACATGCCGCACCCGATCGGTTACAACTACAAGCAATCCGCTTCCGAGGCTTGAACCATGTCTGCGCGCCTGCTCTATGTGATGGATCCGATGTGTTCCTGGTGCTGGGGCTTCGCTCCGGTGGCCAAAGCGCTGGTTGAGCAGGCGCAGGCAGCGGGTGTGGAGTTGCATCTGGTGGTGGGTGGTTTGCGCACCGGCAGTGGCGCGGCACTGGAGCCGACCACCCGGCGCTACATCCTTGAGCACTGGCAGGCGGTCAGCGAGGCCACCGGCCAACCGTTCAAGTTTGAGGGCGCATTGCCCGACGGGCTTGTCTACGACACCGAGCCTGCCTGTCGGGCACTGGTGACCGCGCGCAGCCTGGCACCGGATTGCGCCTGGACACTGCTCGGGCTGATCCAGCAGGCGTTCTACGTCGAAGGTCGCGACGTCACCCACGCCAGCGTGTTGGTGGAGCTGGCGGAGCAGGCCGGTTTGCCGCGCATCGAGTTCGCCGCCGCGTTCGATCGTGCCGATCAGCACGCCGCGACCGCTGCCGATTTCACCTGGGTCCAGGACCTGGGCATTGCCGGTTTCCCGACCTTGCTGGCGGAGCGTGATGGTCAATTGGCGCTGCTGACCAATGGTTATCAGCCCCTGAGCGAGTTGTCACCGTTGCTCGGCCGCTGGCTGGAGCGCGCAGCCTGTGCATGATCTGCCCGATGATGCAGCGGCTCCCAAACGTGTCGATCGGCTGAGCTGGGCGGAAATCCGTCGTCTGGCCCTGCACCATAAAAAATCCCTGTGGATCGCCAATGGCGTAGCGGTATTGGCAACGCTGTGCAGCGTGCCGATCCCGTTGCTGTTGCCGTTGCTGGTGGACGAAGTGCTGCTGGGCCATGGTGACGCCGCACTGAAAATCATGAACCACGCGCTGCCCGAAGGTTGGCAGAAAGCCGCGGGTTACATTGGTCTGATGCTGCTGGTGACCCTGGTGCTGCGCTGCACCGCCTTGATGTTCAACGTGGTGCAGGCGAAATTGTTTGCGGCGCTGGCCAAGGACATCGTGTATCGGATTCGGGTGCGGCTGATCGAACGGCTCAAGCGCATCTCGCTGGGGGAATACGAAAGCCTGGGCAGCGGCACGGTGACCACTCACCTGGTCACTGACCTGGACACGCTGGACAAATTCGTCGGTGAAACCCTCAGTCGTTTCCTCGTGGCCATGCTGACGTTGGTGGGCACCGCCTCCATCCTGATGTGGATGCACTGGAAACTCGCGCTGCTGATTCTGTTGTTCAACCCGCTGGTGATCTACGCCACGGTGCAGCTGGGCAAGCGCGTCAAACATCTGAAGAAACTCGAGAACGACAGCACCTCGCGTTTCACTCAGGCCTTGACCGAAACCCTGGACGCCATCCAGGAAGTGCGCGCCGGTAACCGTCAGGGTTTTTTCCTCGGACGGTTGGGGCAGCGAGCGCGGGAAGTACGCGATTACGCGGTGAACTCGCAGTGGAAAACCGATGCATCGAACCGGGCCAGCGGTTTGCTGTTCCAGTTCGGCATCGATATTTTTCGCGCCGCGGCCATGCTCACCGTGCTGTTTTCCGACCTGTCCATTGGCCAGATGCTGGCGGTGTTCAGTTACCTGTGGTTCATGATCGGTCCGGTGGAACAGCTGCTTAACCTGCAGTACGCCTTTTACGCCGCCGGCGGTGCGCTGTCGCGGATCAACGAGCTGCTGGCCCGTGCCGACGAGCCGCAATACACCGGCACTGTTGACCCGTTTCAGGGGCGCGACACGGTGGGCATCGAAGTTCAAGGGCTGAGTTTCGGCTACGGCGATGAACTGGTGCTGAACCAAATGAACCTGTCGATTGCCCCCGGTGAAAAAGTCGCGATTGTCGGCGCCAGCGGTGGTGGCAAAAGCACGCTGGTGCAGTTGCTGCTGGGCTTGTACACGCCGCTGGCCGGCACCATCCGTTTCGGTGGTTCGACTCAGCAAGAGATCGGCCTGGAAACCGTGCGTGAGAATGTCGCCGTGGTCTTGCAGCATCCCGCCCTGTTCAATGACACCGTGCGGGCTAACCTGACCATGGGCTGCGAACGCAGCGACGAAGCCTGCTGGCAAGCATTGGAAATTGCTCAGCTGCACCACGCGGTGCGTGCATTGCCCAATGGCCTGGACAGCATCGTCGGGCGTTCCGGCGTGCGTTTATCCGGCGGGCAGCGTCAGCGTCTGGCCATTGCGCGGATGGTGCTGGCCGAACCCAAGGTGGTGATCCTCGACGAGGCCACGTCCGCCCTGGACGCCGCCACTGAATACAACCTGCACCAGGCGCTGGCGCGGTTCTTGAGCCATCGCACCACGTTGATCATTGCGCACCGGTTGTCGGCCGTGAAGCAGGCTGACCGGGTATTGGTATTCGACGGCGGGCAGGTTGCCGAGGATGGCGACCACCAGCAGCTGATTGCCGATGGTGGTTTGTACGCCAAGCTTTACGGGCATTTGCAGCAAATTCAACGACCTTGAACGTCGTGCGATTTACTGTACTTAGTGTTTGAGCTGTCCCGGGGGAAATCCGACATTGGCGTTTTCATGCTCTGTCTGATCAGACCATCGGGTTTTAGCTGCGTGCCCGATCATTCGAAGTGTCGAAAATTAGCCTAGTCTGTGCTGTCGGGTGCGGGACTTATTCGGGTGTTCATCAGGCTGTGCTAATGCAAGGGACCTCATGAAGCAAAAGCGGACTCTCGGAACGCCTCGGCTGTTGGGCATCGTCTGGCCATTTATCGCCGTCGTGTTGTTTCAGGCACTGTTGGGCGGCGTCAGTCTTTACGTTCTTTCGGCGGTTCGCGGCTACGTCGGTGGTGAAAGCCTGTGGTCCAAGGGCCAGAAAGACGCCATCTATTACCTCAATCTCTACGCCGACAGCCGCGACGAGACGATCTTTCTCAAATACCAGAATGCGATTGCCGTGCCTCAGGGTGGCCATGAGTTGCGTATGGCGCTGGATCATCAGCCACCGAATATCGAGGCCGCGCGGCTCGCGATTCTCAAAGGCGGCAATCACCCGGACGACGTCTCCAGCCTGATTTGGCTGTACCTCAATTTCCGGCACTTCAGTTACCTTGAAAAAGCCATCGAGCTCTGGACGGTCGGTGACGCGTACCTGGTGCGGCTCGATGATGTCGCGCGGGAGATGCATCAGCGTATTGTCGATGGCCAGGCCAGCGATGCCGACATCAAGCGCTGGAAGGAGCAGATTTTAGTCATCAACGATGGCGTGACGCCCCCTGCCAAAGCGTTCAGCGATGCCTTGGGCGAGGGCTCACGCATGATTCTCCGGCTGCTGCTGGTGACGAACCTCGCCACAGCGCTGGGCCTGATCGTGCTGGCCTTGCTGCGCACCCACAAGCTGCTCAAGCAGCGCCATGCTTTCGCCGATGCCTTGCAGTTGGAGAAAGACCGGGCGCAGATCACTTTGCAATCGATTGGCGACGGGGTGATCACCACGGACGTCGAGGGCGCGATCGCCTACATGAACCCGGCCGCCGAGGCCTTGACGCACTGGAAAGCCGAACAGGCGGCGGGGTTGCCATTGGCGGCGCTGTTCAACCTGCTGGACGAGAACGCTCAGGCCGACGGTTTTACCTTGATCGAGCACATTTTGAGCGGGCAGTTCAGCGGTGGCAGCGAACATTCCAGACTGATCCAGCGGCTGGATGGCAGTACGGTCTCGGTCACTCTGGTCGGCGCGCCGATCCGCAACACGGGTAAGGTCAGTGGCACCGTGCTGGTGCTGCATGACATGACCCAGGAGCGGCAGTACATCGCCAATCTGTCCTGGCAAGCGACCCATGACGCCTTGACCGGGCTGGCCAACCGCCGCGAATTCGAATATCGCCTGGAGCAAGCCCTGCATCACCTGACGCGACAGGTGGGGCGTCACGCCTTGATGTTCCTCGATCTGGATCAATTCAAGCTGGTCAACGATACCTGCGGTCATGCCGCGGGCGATGAGCTGTTGCGGCATATTTGTGCGTTGCTGCAATCAGGTTTGCGCGAAGGCGACACCCTGGCCCGGTTAGGGGGCGACGAGTTCGGTATTTTGCTGGAAAACTGTGCGCCGGAAGCGGCCGAGAAAATTGCCGAAGGCCTGCGGCTGACCGTGCAGAACCTGCATTTTGTCTGGAAAGGCCGGCCGTTCGTGACCACGGTGAGTATCGGTCTGGTGCATGTGGCCCAGAGTCCGGCCACCCTCGAGGCTTCGCTGCGTGCGGCTGACATGGCCTGTTATATGGCCAAGGAAAAGGGTCGCAACCGGGTTCAGGTCTATCACGCCGACGACTCGGAGCTGTCTCTGCGCTTTGGCGAGATGGCCTGGGTGCAGCGCTTGCACATGGCATTGGAAGAAGACCGCTTTTGCCTGTATGCCCAGGAAATCGCGCCCCTTGGCCCTGGCGAGCAGGGCGGCGGGCATATCGAAATCCTGCTGCGCCTGCATGACGAAGCCGGGCGCATGATTCTGCCGGACAGTTTCATTCCGGCCGCTGAGCGTTATGGTTTGATGACGTCGCTTGATCGCTGGGTGGTGGAGAACGTTTTCAAGGTCATTGCCCAAGCCATCACTGAAGAACGCCAAGGGCCGTTGGCCATGTGTGCGATAAATCTGTCAGGTATTACGATCGGAGACGAGGCGTTTCTGGACTTCCTTCGTGAACAGTTTGTTACCTATTCAATTCCGCCTGAAATGATTTGTTTTGAAATTACAGAAACCAGCGCGATTTCCAATTTAGGAAGCGCAATTAGATTTATCAATGAACTCAAAGGTTTAGGTTGCCACTTTTCATTAGATGACTTCTGCGCCGGTATGTCCTCATTCGCTTACTTGAAACATTTACCTGTAGACTTCCTGAAGATCGACGGGAGTTTCGTAAAGGATATGCTGGACGACCCGATTAACCGCGCCATGGTCGAAGTGATCAACCACATCGGCCATGTCATGGGTAAGCGCACGATTGCCGAGTTCGTTGAAACACCTCAGATCGAGCAGGCATTGCTGGAGATCGGGGTGGATTACGCTCAAGGGTATGTGATTGAACGCCCGCATCTGTTTACCTGCGATAGTTTGCAAAGTCGTCCTGCCAGGCCACAACCTTTGTTATTCAAGGCGCCCGGCACGTTCCGTTGAAATCTCTTGCTGATCTTAAAATCACAATCAAAAGGAGCCGACAGTGATCGACACATTCAACCGAACCGGACCACTCATGGAAGCTGCAAGTTACCCCGCCTGGGCTCAGCAATTGATTCAGGATTGCAGCGAGAGCAAGCGCCGGGTTGTCGAACACGAACTGTATCAGCGCATGCGTGATAACAGACTCAGCGCAAAAACCATGCGTCAGTACCTCATTGGTGGCTGGCCAGTGGTCGAACAGTTCGCGTTATACATGGCACAGAACCTGACAAAAACCCGATTTGCGCGCCACCCTGGCGAAGACATGGCGCGTCGTTGGCTGATGCGCAACATTCGCGTCGAATTGAACCATGCCGACTACTGGGTGCACTGGAGTCGTGCTCACGGCGTCAGCCTGGAAGATCTGCGAGCGCAGCAGGTTACCCCTGAACTTCACGCCTTGAGCCACTGGTGTTGGCACACCAGTTCGTCGGATTCGTTGATCGTGGCCATCGCCGCCACCAACTACGCCATCGAGGGTGCAACCGGGGAGTGGTCGGCAGTGGTCTGTTCCAATGGCGTCTATGCGGCCTCGTTTCCCGAGGAAGATCGCAAACGGGCCATGAAGTGGTTGAAGATGCACGCCCAGTACGACGATGCCCATCCATGGGAAGCGCTGGAAATCATCTGCACCCTGGCGGGCATGAACCCGAGCAAATCCCTTCAGGTGGAATTGCGCCAGGCTGTCTGCAAAAGTTACGACTACATGTACCTGTTCCTGGAACGTTGCATGCAGTTGGAACTGGCAGGAAGAACCCCGGTAGCCCGTGAGCGGATGGCGTTGGCCGAAAGCTGATCCTCTGAAAACGACACAAACCAAATGTGGAAGCTGCTCGCGAAGACGGCTTAACATTCAACACAGATGCTGAATGTCAAACCGCTTTCGCGAGCAAATCCGCTCCTGCATGGGTTATGCAGTGTTGCTGAAATTTCAGCCAGCCATCGCCAACCGGTTACGCCCCTCGCGCTTGGCCACATACAGCGCACTGTCAGCCCGTCGTAACAGGCTTTCGGCAGACTCGCCGGGCAGCAGGGTCGAGCAACCCAGGCTGACCGTCAGCGCGATCACCTTGCCATCGGCCACATAGTCCTGAGTCTGCGCCGCAAAGCGCAGACGTTCACCGACCATGGCCGCGGCTTCCCGACTGGTGTTGGAGAGCAGGATCATGAATTCTTCGCCACCAAACCGGAACACCATGTCCACGTTGCGCAACTGGTTTTTGATCGAGGCTGCGACCGCCTTGAGTACTTCATCGCCAGCACTGTGCCCGTAGGTGTCGTTGATGTGTTTGAAGTGATCGATGTCCAGCATCAGCAGCGACAGAGGTTGCGAGTGTCGCCGTGACATCTCGATTTCCCGTTGCAGCGTCTGATCCATAGCGATGCGGTTGCCGGTATCGGTCAGCGGATCACGCAACGCACTTTGGGTCGCCGCTCGATAGAGCAGGGCGTTTCGCATGGGGAAGAGCAGGGTGGACAGCAGTGATTCCAGAGAGCCCTGTTCCTGCTCGCTGAAACGCTGATTGCGACGGAACACCAGTTCACCCAACGGCTCGCCTTCATGGCTGAGGTTGTAGGTGATTGAATGATGACCCCGCAGGCCGAATTGCAGGCGCAAGTCGCTGGGCTGATGCTCATAGCTCAAGGCATCCAGTGGCACAAGGCGCTGAATTTCGCGGAAGAAAAGCCCGAGAATGCGTTGCGGCTCAAGACTGGTTTGCAGCTTCAGGCCCAGCACCTGGCGCAACTGCGCAAGACTGACGGGCCGCCCCTGGAGAGGAGGCTGCTGACCAAAGCCCAGGCGTTGCAATTTGGCACTGTCGAAGTCAATTGCGTTGGTCTGGGGAGGTGATTTCATATGGCGTGAGCCCCTAAGCAGTAAGGCTGTCTTACAGGCTGGGTGAGAGCGGCTTTGGGCTGCGCGTCATACTGGTCCATCAGTCCCGTAGGACATTTGGCACGAGTTTAGTCCGCTTTACCGAAGATTAGTAACCTATCGGCTCACGCTCCGCCCCGTTTGCTTTCACTCGGCGTGTCTGAGCAAAATTAGAGCGAAAGTCGTGCCATTCGGTTCAGTTGGATAAAAAACGTTCTAAATCAAAAAGGTGAAAGGTTGTGCGAGAGGGGCTGCTGAGTGCGTTGACGTTTATTTGACTTGAAGTGGCTGCAATTAATACCTGTTTTGCGTGCCGCGTCGGGAAACCGTCGCGACACAAAAGCGATGCACGGGCATTACTGAGCGTTGAACGCCTGGCCATTGATGCCGGTGCTGTCCGGACCCATCAGGTAAAGGTAGACCGGCATGATTTCCTCGGGCGTCGGGTTGTTCAGCGGATTTTCCCCAGGGTAGGCCTGAGCGCGCATGCTGGTACGGGTGGCGCCGGGGTTGATGCTGTTGGAGCGCACCGGTGCCACGGTATCGACTTCGTCGGCCAGGGTTTGCATCAGGCCTTCGGTCGCAAACTTGGAAACGCCGTAAGCACCCCAGTACGCACGACCCTTGCGACCGACACTGCTGGAGGTGAACACCACCGAGGCGTCCTGCGACAGCTTGAGCAGCGGCAGCAGGGTGCTGGTGAGCATGAACATGGCGTTGACGTTGACGTGCATGACGCGCATGAAGTTCTCGCCGGACAACTGCTCGATGGGTGTGCGGGGACCGATGATCGACGCGTTGTGCAGCAGGCCATCGAGGTGGCCGAATTCGGTCTCGATCATGGCCGCCAGTTCATCGTATTGATGGGGCAGGGCGGTTTCCAGATTGAACGGGATCACGACCGGTTGTGGATGCCCGGCCGCTTCGATTTCGTCATAGGCCTGCGTCAGGTTGGCTTCGGTCTTGCCCAGCAACAGCACGGTGGCACCATGAGCGGCGTAGGCTTTTGCGGCGGCAGCACCGATGCCACGGCCAGCGCCGGTGACCAGTATGACCCGGTCCTTGAGCAATTCGGGGCGGGCGGAATAATCAAACATAAAAAACCTCACAAAAACAGAAGACAGATCGCGGCGCGGCCAATCGCGGGCAAGCCCGCTCCCACAAGGACTGAGAGTGTTCACACATTTTCTCCCGGCAACGTGATCCTGTGGGAGCGGGCTTGCCCGCGAAGGCGTCAGCATTCACGCCACATCCCCGGAGCCTGAAAACGGGTCTCAGCAGCTACAGAGGGCGCTATCCAGCACCTGGCGCAACTCCAGCGGATGATCGACCACCACATCCGCACCCCAATGCCGCGGGTTATCGTCCGGATGAATATAGCCATAGGTCACGGCGGCTGTTTTGGTGCCGGCATCTCGCCCGGACTCGATATCGCGCAGGTCATCGCCGACAAACAGCACACTGGCCGGGTCGAGGTCGAGCATCTTGCACGCCAGGATCAACGGCTCCGGGTCCGGCTTGCTGTTCTTCACATGATCCGGGCAGATCAGCAGCGCCGAACGCTCGGCCAGCCCCAGTTGCTGCATGATCGGTTCGGCGAAGCGCAGCGGTTTATTGGTGACCACGCCCCAGATCAGGTTGGCCTTCTCGATGTCGGCCAATAATTCGCCCATGCCGTCAAAGAGCTTGCTGTGCACCGCACAACCTTTGACATAGCGCTCCAGAAATTCCAGGCGCAGCGCTTCGAAGCCCGGCGATTCCGGGTCCATGGAAAAGGTCACAGCGACCATCGCCCTGGCGCCGCCGGAGATCTCGTCGCGGATGTGCTTGTCGTTCATTGGCGGCAAACCACGCTCGGCGCGCATCGCCTGGCAGATGGCAATGAAGTCCGGCGCGGTGTCGAGCAGGGTGCCGTCCATGTCGAAAAGAACTGCTCTGATACGCATCGGCTTACTCCTCGCGCAGGGTCTGGATCATGTAATTGACGTCGACATCGGCCGCCAGTTTGTAGTGCTTGGTCAGCGGGTTGTAGGTCAGGCCAATGATGTCCTTGACGGTCAGGCCGGCCATGCGGCTCCAGGCACCCAGCTCGGAAGGGCGGATGAATTTCTTGAAGTCGTGGGTGCCGCGCGGCAGCAGCTTCATGATGTATTCGGCGCCGACGATGGCGAACAGATAGGCCTTCGGGTTGCGGTTGATGGTGGAGAAGAACACCTGGCCGCCAGGTTTGACCATGCGGAAGCAGGCGCGGATGACCGAGGACGGATCCGGTACGTGTTCGAGCATTTCCAGGCAGGTGACCACATCGAACTGTTCAGGCAGTTCCTCGGCCAGTGCTTCGGCGGTGATTTGGCGATACTCGACATTCACGCCGGATTCCAGCTGATGCAACTGTGCGACCGCCAGTGGCGCTTCGCCCATGTCGATGCCCATGACGGTGGCGCCGCGCTGGGCCATGGCTTCGCTGAGGATGCCGCCGCCGCAACCGACGTCGAGAACTTTCTTGCCGGCCAGATTGACGCGCTCGTCGATCCAGTTGACCCGTAGCGGGTTGATGTCGTGCAGCGGTTTGAACTCGCTTTCGCGGTCCCACCAGCGATGGGCCAGGGCTTCGAATTTGGCGATTTCGGCGTGGTCGACGTTGCTCATGGTGTCAGTCCTCTAAAACTTGAAAAATCCTGTTGCCCCGGTTTTGGTCCAGGGTGCTTACAATTCGGTGCTTACGATTCGGTATGGCCGCTGATGCGCTGGCCCCAGGCCTTGGCCATGGCGCACAGTTGCGCTTCATCCAGGCGGGTCAGGCGGCCGTCGTCGAGCAGTTGCTTGCCAGCGACCCAAAGGTGTTTCGCGCAGTCGCGGCCAGTGGCATAAATCAGTTGCGAAACCGGGTCGTAGACCGGTTGCTGCGCCAGGCCCGACAGGTCGAACGCGACGATGTCCGCCGCTTTGCCGACTTCCAGCGAACCCGTTTCAGCTTCGATTCCCAGTGCGCGGGCGCCATTGAGCGTGGCCATGCGCAGGGCGCGATGGGCGTCCAGCGCGGTGGCCGAGCCGGCGACCGCTTTGGCCAGCAACGCGGCGGTGCGGGTTTCGCCGAGCAGGTCCAGGTCATTATTGCTGGCCGCGCCATCGGTGCCGACCGCCACATTGACCCCGGCCTGCCACAAGCGCTCGACCGGGCAGAAACCGCTGGCCAGCTTCAGGTTCGACTCCGGGCAATGAATCACATTGGTGTTACTTTCTACCAGCAGCGCCAAGTCTTCATCGCTGATCTGGGTCATGTGAACGGCCTGGAAGCGCGGCCCGAGCAGGCCCAGGCGGCCGAGGCGGGCCAGTGGCCGTTCGCCGCGTTGTTCCACTGATTGCTGCACTTCGAAGGCGGTTTCGTGGACGTGCATATGAATCGAGGCGTCCAGCTCTTCGGCGATCACCCGGATTTTTTCCAGGTTTTCGTCGCCCACGGTGTAGGGGGCATGGGGGCCGAAGGTGACTTTTATTCGCTCGTGATGCTTGAGATCGCCGAATAATTCGACGCCCTGACGAATGGCTTCATCCGCTGTGCTGGCGCCTGGAATCGGGAAATCGAGGATCGGAATGGCGATCTGGGCGCGAATGCCGCTGTTATGTACGCGTTCGCTGGCGACCTTCGGGAAGAAATACATGTCAGAGAAGCAGGTGATGCCACCTTTGATCTGCTCGGCGATGGCCAGGTCAGTGCCGTCGCGTACGAAAGCCTCGTCGACCCACTTCGCTTCAGCGGGCCAGATATGGTTTTCCAACCAGGTCATCAGCGGCAGATCGTCGGCCAGGCCGCGGAACAGCGTCATTGCCGCATGCCCGTGGGCATTGATCAGGCCGGGGCTGAGCAGCATGCCCGGCAATTCGCGGACTTCGGTTGCGTTAAGCTTCAAGGCTGCTGCGCGCGGGCCGATAAATACGATGCGACCGTCGCGGATGCCCAGGGCATGCTCTTTAAGGACCACGCCAGCCGGTTCGACGGGTACCAGCCAGGTCGGCAGCAATAATAGGTCGAGCGCAGCGGTGGGGGTCGGCATCGAGAGTCGGTTCCAGTGCTTTTGTAGAGGATGGCGAAGTATACCCGAGCGTCTTCGCGGGGGGATCGCTATAATCGGCGGCTTTTGTTCATGAGTGCGGGGTGTGGGGATGCGCGATCGACTGTTGGCTGCGGAGAAGGTGAAGGCCATCGATTGGCGTGATGGCGCACTGTACCTGCTGGATCAGCGTATTTTGCCGTTCGAGGAAACCTGGATCGCCTACACCAGCGCCACGGGTGTGGCCGAAGCCATTCGCTCGATGGTGGTGCGCGGCGCGCCAGCGATTGGCATCAGTGCGGCGTATGCCATGGTGCTGTCAGCCCGCGCCCGAATTGCCGAGGGCGGTGACTGGCAGGCAGCGTGGGAAGAGGATTACGCGTTACTGGCCGATTCCCGTCCAACAGCGGTTAACCTGTTCTGGGCCTTGAGTCGCATGCGTGACCGCCTGGACCGTCTCAAGGAGGACGCAGACCCTCTGGCGGCACTGGAGGCGGAGGCTATCGCCATTCACGAAAGCGATCGCGAAGCCAACCTGACCATGGCCCAGCTGGGTGTCGATCTGATCCGCAAGCATCAGGGCAACGCCCAGGCGATCCTCACGCACTGCAACACCGGCGCACTGGCCACCGGTGGCTTCGGCACGGCGCTGGGGGTCATTCGCGGAGCCTTCATCGAAGGCATGGTCGAGCGCGTCTACGCCGACGAAACCCGACCATGGCTGCAAGGTTCGCGATTGACCGCATGGGAATTGGCCAATGAAGGCATTCCCGTGACCCTCAATGCCGATTCCGCCGCCGCGCATATCATGAAAACCAAGGGCGTAACCTGGGTGATCGTCGGCGCCGACCGGATCACTGCCAATGGCGACGTGGCGAACAAGATCGGCACCTATCAATTGGCGGTCAACGCCATGCACCACGGCGTGCGCTTCATGGTGGTGGCGCCGAGTTCGACCATCGACATGAACCTGGCCAGTGGCGACGAGATTCCTATCGAAGAACGTGATGGTCGCGAGTTGCTGGAAGTTGGCGGCAAGCGGGTGGGGGCGGATGTCGATGCCTTCAACCCGGTGTTCGACGTGACCCCGGCCGATCTCATCGATGCAATCGTCACCGAAAAGGGCATTGTCGAGCGTCCGGATACGGCGAAAATGGCGCAGTTGATGTGCCGTAAGCGCTTGCATTGACGGTCTCAGGCGCCTGATCAATCGCTATCGCGGGCAAGCCCGCTCCCACAGGTTTTGTGAGCGCTGCAAAACTCTGTGGGAGCGGGCTTGCCCGCGATTGGGCCCTGAAAATCAATGAGGCAAGCTGAATCTGCCCTGAATTCTCCATTCAACACGGCTCTAAGCCCCTCTCGTCCCCTTTAAGCCTGTCACCGGTCAACTAACTATGCTCCATGCGCATCTGGGGGATAGGTGCGTGGCGGCTCTTGTGATAACATCCGGCGGTTTCCAGGGTAGCCTGATGTGGCTGCCTTTACTGCGCAGATCCATGGCATAACTCGTTGATTTGTCGTAAGTCGGTGCACGGCACTCAGTCTGCATCGGCGAGCTTCGTTCGTCCCATATGGATGTGACGAAGTTTCACCAAAAAAAGGAATCAGGCTTCTCATGGGCGAACTGGCCAAAGAAATCCTCCCGGTCAATATCGAAGACGAGCTGAAGCAGTCCTACCTCGACTACGCGATGAGCGTAATTGTCGGGCGGGCACTGCCGGATGCGCGCGATGGCTTGAAGCCCGTGCACCGGCGTGTGCTGTTCGCGATGAGCGAGCTGGGCAACGACTTCAACAAGCCGTACAAGAAATCTGCCCGTGTTGTCGGTGACGTGATCGGTAAGTATCACCCTCACGGTGATACCGCGGTGTACGACACCATCGTTCGGATGGCGCAGCCATTCTCGCTGCGTTACCTGCTGGTTGACGGTCAGGGCAACTTCGGTTCGGTGGACGGCGACAACGCCGCGGCCATGCGATACACCGAAGTGCGCATGACCAAGCTGGCACACGAGCTGCTGGCCGACCTGCACAAAGAAACCGTGGACTGGGTGCCGAACTACGACGGCACCGAAATGATCCCGGCGGTCATGCCGACCCGCATTCCCAACCTGCTGGTCAACGGCTCCAGCGGTATCGCCGTGGGCATGGCGACCAACATCCCGCCGCACAACCTCGGTGAAGTCATCGACGGTTGCCTGGCGCTCATCGACAACCCTGAGCTGACCGTCGATGAGCTGATGCAATACATCCCCGGTCCGGACTTCCCGACCGCCGCGATCATCAATGGTCGCGCCGGCATCATCGAAGCCTACCGCACCGGTCGCGGGCGCATTTACATGCGTGCCCGCTCGATGATCGAAGACATCGACAAGGTAGGTGGCCGTCAGCAGATCGTCATCACCGAACTCCCTTACCAGCTGAACAAGGCCCGTCTGATCGAGAAGATCGCCGAGCTGGTGAAAGAGAAGAAGCTCGAAGGCATCACCGAACTGCGTGACGAGTCCGACAAGGACGGTATGCGCGTCGTGATCGAGCTGCGTCGCGGCGAAGTACCTGAGGTCATCCTCAACAACCTCTACGCCCAGACTCAGCTGCAAGCGGTATTCGGTATCAACATCGTCGCGCTGATCGACGGCCGTCCGCGGATCCTGAACCTCAAGGACCTGCTGGAAGCCTTCGTTCGTCACCGTCGCGAAGTCGTGACCCGTCGTACCGTGTTCGAGCTGCGTAAAGCGCGCGAGCGTGGTCACATTCTGGAAGGTCAAGCGGTTGCCCTGTCGAACATCGACCCGGTCATCGCCCTGATCAAGGCCTCGCCAACGCCGTCGGAAGCCAAGGAAGCGCTGATCAGCACTGCCTGGGAATCCTCCGCGGTGGTCGCGATGGTTGAACGTGCCGGTGCCGATTCTTGCCGTCCAGAGACCCTGGACCCGCAATACGGTCTGCGCGACGGCAAGTACTTCCTGTCGCCAGAGCAGGCGCAAGCCATTCTGGAGCTGCGTCTGCACCGTCTGACCGGTCTGGAGCACGAAAAGCTGCTGGCCGAGTATCAAGAGATCCTCAACCAGATCGGCGAGCTGATCCGCATCCTCAACAGCGCCACGCGCCTGATGGAAGTGATTCGCGAAGAGCTGGAAGTGATCCGTGCCGAATACGGCGATGTGCGCCGCACCGAGATTCTCGATGCCCGTCTCGACCTGACCCTGGGTGACATGATCCCGGAAGAAGAGCGCGTCGTGACTATTTCCCACGGTGGCTACGCCAAGACCCAGCCGTTGGCTGCGTACCAGGCTCAGCGTCGCGGCGGTAAAGGCAAGTCGGCCACCGGCGTCAAGGATGAGGACTATATCGCTCACCTGTTGGTCGCCAACAGCCACACCACGCTGTTGCTGTTCTCCAGCAAAGGTAAAGTGTACTGGCTGAAAACCTACGAAATTCCGGAAGCGTCCCGTGCTGCCCGTGGTCGTCCGCTGGTCAACCTGCTGCCGCTGGACAGTGATGAATACATCACCACCATGCTGCCGGTCGAGGAGTACACCGAAGGTCACTTCATCTTCATGGCCACTGCTAAAGGCACGGTGAAGAAGACCCCGCTGGAATCCTTCAGTCGTCAACGCAGTGTCGGTCTGATCGCGCTGGAGCTGGATGAAGGCGACGTACTGATTTCTGCCGCCATTACCGATGGTGAGCGCGAAGTCATGCTGTTCTCCGACGGCGGCAAGGTCACTCGCTTCAAGGAAACCGACGTTCGCGCCATGGGTCGTACCGCTCGCGGTGTCCGCGGCATGCGTCTGCCGGAAGGCCAGAAGCTGATTTCCATGCTGATCCCGGAAGAAGGCAGCCAGATCCTCACCGCTTCGGCGCGTGGTTTCGGCAAGCGCACTGCGATCACCGAGTTCCCTGAGTACAAGCGTGGCGGTCAGGGCGTTATCGCCATGGTCAGCAACGAGCGTAACGGCCGTCTGGTCGGCGCAGTCCAGGTGCTCGATGGCGAGGAAATCATGCTGATTTCCGACCAGGGTACTTTGGTTCGTACCCGTGTCGACGAAGTGTCCAGCCTGGGTCGTAACACCCAGGGCGTGACCCTGATCAAGCTGGCCAACGATGAAACGCTGGTGGGCCTGGAGCGGGTTCAGGAGCCGTCGGAAGTCGAGGGCGAAGAGCTTGAAGGTGAAGAGGGTGCAGTGTTCGACGGTGAAGTCGTGATCGACGACGTTGCCGACGACCAGCAACTCGACGCTGCCGCCGACGAAGAACCGCAAGAGTAAGCGGGCAAGCAGGGGGCGGATGAAGATTCGCCCCCTTGTTGTTTGTTCTGTTTGAAAATTTGCGACACTGCGCAGGATCGTTCCCACGCTCTGCGTGGGAATGCCGCTCGGGACGCTCCGCGTCCCATGACGCAGAGCGTCATTGGATGCATTCCCACGCAAAGCATGGGAACGATCATCCGCAGACCGAAAGATTTAAGTGACCACCAAATCAGAGCGAGATTGGATGTGAGCAAGAGAGCCTATAACTTCTGTGCCGGCCCTGCGGCGCTTCCCGAAGCTGTCCTGAAGCGCGCCCAGGCTGAACTCCTTGATTGGCATGGCAAGGGCCTGTCGGTCATGGAAATGAGCCATCGCAGCGATGAGTTCGTGTCCATAGCCACCAAGGCCGAGCAGGATCTGCGTGATCTGCTGAATATCCCCTCGAACTATAAAGTGCTGTTTCTGCAAGGTGGCGCGAGCCAGCAATTTGCTCAGATTCCTCTGAACCTGTTGCCGGAAAGCGGCACCGCCGACTATATCGACACCGGTATCTGGTCGCAGAAAGCTATCGAAGAAGCCTCGCGCTACGGCCACGTCAACGTTGCCGCCACCGCCAAGCCTTACGACTATTTCGCTATTCCCGGTCAGAACGAATGGAACCTGTCTGCAGATGCGGCCTACGTTCACTACGCGCCGAACGAAACCATTGGCGGCCTGGAATTCCAATGGATCCCGGAAACCGGTGATGTGCCGCTGGTCGCAGACATGTCCTCGGACATTCTTTCGCGCCCGGTGGACGTCTCGCGCTTCGGCATGATCTACGCCGGCGCCCAGAAAAACATCGGTCCGAGCGGCATCGTCGTGAACATCGTTCGCGAAGACCTGCTGGGTCATGCCCGTTCCATTTGCCCGACCATGCTCAACTACAAGGTCGCGGCCGATAATGGCTCGATGTACAACACTCCACCCACCCTGGCCTGGTACTTGTCCGGTCTGGTGTTCGAGTGGCTGAAAGAGCAGGGTGGCGTCGAAGCCATCGGCAAGCTCAATGACGTGAAGCAGCGCACGCTGTACGACTTCATCGACGCCAGCGGCTTGTATAGCAACCCGATCAACAAGTCGGACCGCTCGTGGATGAACGTGCCGTTCCGTCTGGCCGACGATCGTCTCGACAAGCCGTTCCTGGCCGGTGCCGACGAACGAGGCCTGCTGAACCTCAAAGGCCACCGTTCCGTGGGCGGCATGCGTGCCTCCATCTATAACGCCGTCGATATCGTTGGGGTCAACGCACTGGTTTCGTACATGGCAGAGTTCGAGAAGGAACACGGTTAATGTCTGAGCAAGAACTCAAGGCACTGCGCCTGCGCATTGACGCTCTGGACGAAAAAGTCCTGGAGCTGATCAGTGAGCGCGCACGCTGCGCCCAGGAAGTTGCGCGAGTAAAGATGGCCTCGCTGGCCGAAGGCGAAGTGCCGGTGTTCTATCGTCCTGAGCGTGAGGCTCAGGTGCTCAAGCGCGTGATGGAGCGTAACCAGGGGCCGCTGGGCAACGAAGAGATGGCGCGGCTGTTTCGCGAAATCATGTCCTCGTGCCTGGCGCTCGAGCAGCCGCTGAAAGTGGCTTACCTTGGCCCTGAAGGTACATTCACTCAGGCTGCGGCCATGAAACACTTCGGCCATGCGGTGATCAGCAAGCCGATGGCGGCGATCGACGAAGTGTTCCGTGAAGTGGCGGCCGGCGCGGTGAACTTTGGCGTGGTCCCGGTGGAAAACTCCACCGAGGGCGCGGTCAACCACACCCTCGACAGCTTCCTCGAACACGACATGGTGATCTGTGGCGAAGTCGAGTTGCGGATTCACCATCACCTGTTGGTCGGTGAAAACACCAAGACCGACAGTATCAGCCGCATCTATTCCCACGCTCAGTCCCTGGCCCAGTGCCGCAAGTGGCTGGACGCCCATTACCCGAATGTCGAGCGCGTGGCGGTGTCCAGCAACGCCGAAGCGGCCAAGCGGGTCAAGGGTGAGTGGAACTCGGCGGCGATTGCCGGCGACATGGCGGCAGGCTTGTACGGGTTGACCCGTCTGGCCGAGAAAATCGAGGATCGCCCGGACAACTCCACGCGATTCCTGATGATCGGCAGCCAGGAAGTGCCGCCGACCGGCGACGACAAGACCTCGATCATCGTTTCCATGAGCAACAAACCCGGCGCGCTCCACGAATTGCTGGTGCCGTTCCACGACAATGGCATCGATCTGACACGGATCGAGACCCGTCCGTCGCGCAGTGGTAAATGGACCTACGTGTTCTTCATCGACTTCGTCGGCCACCACCGCGACCCGCTGGTCAAAGGTGTGCTGGAAAAGATCAGTCAGGAAGCGGTGGCACTCAAAGTGCTGGGTTCCTACCCGAAAGCAGTTCTCTAAGGGCGGTAGCAAATGAGTGGCAACTTCCTCGCTCTGGCACAGCCGGGCGTGCAACAACTTTCGCCTTACGTTCCGGGCAAGCCTGTGGACGAACTGGCCCGTGAGCTGGACCTCGATCCGGCCAGCATCGTCAAACTGGCGAGCAACGAGAACCCGTTGGGCGCCAGTCCCAAGGCGCTGGCAGCGATTCGCGAAACGCTGGCCGAGCTGACCCGCTATCCGGATGGCAATGGCTTTGCGCTCAAGACCCTGCTGGCCGAGCAGTGCCGCGTCGAGCTGAGCCAGGTGACGCTGGGCAACGGCTCCAACGACATTCTGGAGCTGGTGGCGCGTGCCTATCTGGCGCCGGGCCTGAACGCGGTGTTCAGCGAGCATGCGTTTGCGGTCTATCCGATCGTGACCCAGGCCGTTGGCGCCCAGGCAAAAGTGATTCCGGCCAAAGATTGGGGGCATGATCTGCCGGCCATGCTGGCCGCGATCGATGCTGATACCCGCGTGGTGTTCATCGCCAACCCGAACAACCCGACCGGGACCTGGTTCGACGCCGAAGCGCTGGATGAATTCCTGCAGGACGTACCGGAGCATGTGCTGGTGGTGCTGGACGAGGCCTACATCGAGTACGCCGAAGGCGGTGACTTGCCGGATGGTCTGGATTATCTGGCGGCCTATCCGAACCTGTTGGTGTCGCGCACCTTCTCCAAGGCCTATGGTCTGGCATCGCTGCGGGTCGGTTACGGCTTGTCCACTGTCGTGGTCGCGGATGTGCTGAATCGCGTGCGGCAGCCGTTCAACGTCAACAGCCTCGCATTGGCCGCTGCTTGCGCGGCGCTGCAAGACACCGATTACCTGGCAGAAAGCCGTCGTCTGAACGAATCCGGCATGCTGCAGCTGGAAGCGGGTTTCCGTGAGTTGGGGCTGAGCTGGATTCCATCCAGAGGCAACTTCATCTGTGTCGATCTGGGTCGCGTTGCTGCTCCGGTATTCCAGGGGTTGCTGCGCGAAGGTGTGATCGTGCGTCCGGTGGCCAACTATGGCATGCCGAACCACCTGCGCATCACCATCGGTTTGCCAGCGGAAAACAGCCGCTTCCTTGAGGCGCTGACCAAGGTTATGGCTCGTGGTTGATGTCACTGCACTGCAATCTGCTGAACCTATGATCGGTCGCCTGGTGGTGGTCGGTCTGGGGTTGATCGGCGGTTCGTTTGCCAAGGGCTTGCGCGAAAGCGGTTTGTGCCGCGAAGTGGTCGGGGTCGATCTCGACCCGCAGTCGCGCAAGCTGGCGGTCGAGTTGGGTGTGGTGGATCGCTGCGAAGAAGACCTGGCCGCGGCTTGCCAGGGCGCTGACGTGATTCAGCTGGCGGTACCGATCCTGGCCATGGAGAAGTTGCTCGCATTGTTGGCGGGCATGGATCTGGGGCAAGCGATTCTGACCGACGTCGGTAGCGCCAAGGGCAATGTGGTGCGCGCGGCGACCGAAGCGTTTGGCGGCATGCCGACGCGTTTCGTGCCGGGGCATCCGATTGCCGGTTCCGAGCAGAGCGGGGTGGAAGCCTCCAATGCCGAACTGTTCCGTCGCCATAAGGTGATTCTGACGCCGCTGGATCAGACTGATCCGGACGCCCTTGCCGTGGTCGACCGGCTGTGGCGCGAATTGGGTGCCGACGTCGAGCACATGCAGGTCGAGCGTCACGACGAAGTGTTGGCGGCAACCAGCCATTTGCCGCACTTGCTGGCGTTCGGTTTGGTCGATTCGTTGGCCAAACGCAATGAAAATCTTGAGATCTTCCGTTACGCTGCGGGCGGTTTCCGCGATTTCACAAGAATCGCCGGTAGCGACCCGGTCATGTGGCACGACATCTTCCTCGCCAACCGCGAAGCTGTCCTGCGCACACTCGATACATTTCGCAGCGACCTCGACGCCTTGCGCGACGCGGTCGATGCAGGGGATGGGCACCAATTATTGGGCGTGTTTACGCGCGCCCGGGTTGCCCGCGAGCATTTCAGTAAAATCCTGGCCCGCCGGGCCTATGTGGACGCTATGAATTCCAACGATCTGATTTTCCTGGCACAACCTGGTGGCCGCCTGACTGGGCGGATTCGTGTACCGGGCGACAAATCGATTTCCCACCGCTCGATCATGCTCGGTTCCCTGGCCGAAGGCGTCACCGAAGTGGAAGGTTTCCTCGAGGGCGAAGACGCCCTGGCGACCTTGCAAGCTTTCCGCGACATGGGCGTGGTCATCGAAGGTCCGCACCACGGTCGTGTGACCATTCACGGCGTCGGTCTGCATGGCCTGAAGCCTGCGCCGGGCCCAATCTATCTGGGCAACTCCGGCACCTCGATGCGTCTGCTGTCTGGCCTGTTGGCTGCGCAGAACTTCGACAGCACCCTGACTGGCGACGCTTCGCTGTCCAAGCGTCCGATGAATCGCGTGGCCAATCCGCTACGTGAAATGGGTGCAGTCATCGAGACCGCCGCTGAAGGCCGTCCACCGATGACCATTCGTGGTGGCAACAAGCTCAAGGGGCTGACTTACACCATGCCGATGGCCAGTGCCCAGGTTAAATCCTGCCTGCTGCTGGCAGGTCTGTACGCCGAAGGCAAGACCACCGTCACCGAGCCGGCCCCGACCCGCGACCACACCGAGCGCATGCTGCGCGGCTTTGGCTACCCGGTGACCGTCAACGGCGCCACCGCCTCGGTCGAGTCCGGCCACAAGTTGACCGCGACCCACATTGAGGTGCCGGGCGATATCTCGTCGTCGGCGTTCTTCCTGGTGGCGGCGTCGATCGCCGAAGGTTCGGAACTGGTGCTTGAGCACGTCGGCATCAACCCGACCCGTACCGGCGTGATCGACATCCTGCGCTTGATGGGCGCTGACATCACCCTGGAAAACCAGCGTGAAGTCGGCGGCGAGCCGGTAGCGGACCTGCGCGTACGGGCAGCTAAACTCAAAGGTATCGAGATCCCTGAGGCACTGGTGCCACTGGCCATCGACGAATTCCCGGTGCTGTTCGTGGCCGCTGCGTGTGCCGAAGGGCGCACCGTGCTGCGTGGCGCCGAAGAGCTGCGCGTGAAGGAGTCGGACCGGATCCAGGTCATGGCGGATGGTTTGCTGGCGTTGGGCGTCAAGTGCGAGCCAACCCCGGATGGCATCATCATCGATGGCGGCCAGATCGGCGGCGGCGAAGTGCACGGTCACGGCGATCACCGGATTGCCATGGCGTTCAGCGTGGCTTCGCTGCGCGCCACCGCACCGATCCGCATCCATGATTGCGCCAACGTTGCGACCTCGTTCCCGAACTTCCTCGCGCTGTGTGCGCAGGTCGGTATCCGTGTTGCACAAGAGGCTCAGTCGTGATCAGCATCGCACCGGTCATCACCATTGATGGGCCAAGCGGCTCTGGCAAGGGTACTGTCGCCGGAATGCTGGCCAAGCGCCTGGGTTGGAACCTGCTGGATTCCGGTGCGCTTTATCGATTGCTGGCTTTCGCGGCGCATAACCATGGCGTCGATCTGACCAATGAGGAATTGCTCAAGAAGCTCGCCGCTCATCTGGATGTGCAATTCATTGCGGCGACCGACGGTCAACTGCAGCGCATTATTCTGGAAGGTGATGAAGTCAGTGATGTCATCCGTACCGAAAGTATCGGCTCGGGTGCCTCGCAGGTCGCGGCGTTGCCCGCCGTTCGTGAGGCGTTGCTGCAGCGCCAGCGGGCCTTTCGAGAATCACCGGGTCTGGTGGCTGATGGCCGCGACATGGGTACGGTGGTATTTCCCGACGCGCCATTGAAGATTTTCCTCACGGCCAGTGCCGAGGAGCGTGCGCGCCGCCGATACTTGCAGTTGAAGGGCAAAGTCGATGGTGTTAGTCTGTCGAGTCTGCTAGATGAGATACGTGCGCGCGATGAGCGTGACACCCAGCGAGCGGTAGCCCCGCTCAAGCCGGCGGCTGACGCCATACAGCTGGATTCCACGGAATTGTCCATCGATCAGGTGCTGGAACGCATCATGAGCGAGATCGCCATTCGCGATATCGCCGGGTGACCAAGAAGCGACCCAGGGGACCAGTCATAGTCCTGCGTTGTTTCTTTAAATGAACGTAACCCACATCGTCTGGGATGTGGAGATGGGCGTATCCTTCGCCCTTATTCAACAGGAATTAAAATGAGCGAAAGCTTTGCGGAACTCTTTGAAGAAAGCCTAAAAACCCTGAACCTTCAGGCAGGCTCCATCATCACCGGTGTTATCGTTGATATCGATTACCAGGCTCGCTGGGTAACCGTTCACGCTGGCCTGAAGTCTGAAGCACTCATCCCGCTTGAGCAGTTCTACAACGACGCTGGCGATCTGACTATCAATGTCGGTGACGAAGTTCACGTTGCTCTGGACTCGGTTGAAGACGGCTTTGGTGAAACCAAGCTGTCCCGTGAAAAAGCCAAGCGCGCTGAATGCTGGATTGTTCTGGAAGCAGCCTTCGCAGCCGAAGAAGTGGTCAAGGGCGTTATCAACGGTAAGGTTAAAGGCGGCTTCACTGTCGACGTTAACGGCATCCGTGCGTTCCTGCCAGGTTCTCTGGTTGACGTCCGTCCAGTGCGCGACACCACGCACCTGGAAGGCAAAGAGCTGGAATTCAAGGTCATCAAACTCGACCAGAAACGCAACAACGTTGTCGTTTCCCGTCGCAGCGTCCTCGAAGCCGAGAACTCCGCCGAGCGTGAAGCTCTGCTGGAATCCCTGCAGGAAGGCCAACAAGTCAAAGGTATCGTCAAGAACCTCACCGATTACGGCGCATTCGTCGATCTGGGTGGCGTCGATGGCCTGCTGCACATTACCGACATGGCTTGGAAGCGTATCAAGCATCCTTCCGAAATCGTCAACGTTGGCGACGAGATCGATGTCAAGGTTCTGAAGTACGATCGCGAGCGCAATCGTGTTTCCCTGGGCCTCAAGCAGCTGGGCGAAGATCCATGGGTCGCTATCAAAGCTCGTTACCCAGAAAGCACTCGCGTTACCGCTCGTGTAACCAACCTGACCGACTACGGCTGCTTCGCTGAGCTGGAAGAAGGCGTTGAAGGTCTGGTGCACGTTTCCGAAATGGACTGGACCAACAAGAACATCCACCCTTCGAAAGTCGTACAAGTCGGCGACGAAGTGGAAGTCATGGTTCTGGACATCGACGAAGAGCGTCGTCGTATCTCCCTCGGCATCAAGCAGTGCAAATCTAACCCATGGGAAGATTTCTCTGGCCAGTTCAACAAGGGCGATAAAATCTCCGGCACCATCAAGTCGATCACCGATTTCGGTATCTTCATTGGTCTGGACGGCGGCATCGACGGTCTGGTTCACCTGTCCGACATCTCCTGGAACGAAGTGGGCGAAGAAGCCGTTCGCCGCTTCAAGAAGGGCGACGAGCTGGACACCGTTATACTGTCGGTTGACCCAGAGCGCGAGCGCATCTCCCTGGGTATCAAGCAACTGGAAAGCGATCCGTTCTCCGAGTACGTTCAAGAGAACGACAAAGGCGCCATCGTTAAAGGCATCGTGAAAGAAGTTGACGCTAAAGGCGCCATCATCACTCTGGCCGACGATATCGAAGCGACTCTGAAAGCCTCTGAAATCAGCCGTGACCGCGTTGAAGACGCGCGCAACGTTCTGAAAGAAGGCGAAGAAGTAGAAGCCAAGATCATCAGCGTTGACCGCAAGAGCCGCGTAATCCAGCTCTCGATCAAGTCGAAAGACGTTGAAGACGAGAAAGAAGCCATCCAGAGCTTGAAAGACAAGCCTTCGGATAGCATCGCTGCTGGTCCTACCACTCTGGGCGACCTGTTGCGTGCACAAATGGAAAAACAGAACTGAGTTCTGTCAGACCATAGAAAAGGGGCGACTTCGGTCGCCCTTTTTTGTGTCTGTGATTTGGTTAATCCCAAGCTTGTTGATGCTGCAATACTTCTTCGTGAAACCAATGATATGCATGAGTTGTCTGTTTCTTTATACAGGTTAATCGTCTATTCAGGGCTAGGCTTAGTCTGAAGTGAACGACCGCTGGGTAATGCTCCCGGCATAAGGAAGTGAATGAACAAGCTCATTGTCGTGATAGCAGTAATGACATTGGCGGGCTGTACCACCAGCGCGAAGACTCATGCGGTGCGTGGCGTCAGTGGCATAGAGATCGATTGTTCGGGATTGGGCTCGGGATGGGAGAGGTGCCACAAGCGAGCGGCCAGGGAGTGCAAGGGCGCAGGTTATAAAGTCGTCGTAAGGTCCGATGATGCGAAGGAGGAGGATGAATTCCCTTTCGGCTTCAATCCCGCGGGTTATCTGACGCGCACCATGCTGGTTATCTGCAGATGAATGTGGGGGTTGAGCGGTGTTCCGGTGCTCTGAAATTGGGCATCTCATTGCCGGGAAATATATGTCAAGAACTCGGGCTGTTCAAATTCCTCCGGGCATGCTAAAACCTTTGAAGCGCTGATCTAGCTGCTTGAAAAAGAAGGGAAAAATATGACGAAGTCGGAGTTGATCGAACGAATTGTCACCCATCAAGGGCTACTCTCATCCAAGGATGTGGAGCTGGCCATCAAGACCATGCTTGAGCAAATGTCCCAATGTCTGGCCACTGGTGATCGAATCGAGATCCGTGGTTTTGGCAGCTTTTCCTTGCACTATCGCGCGCCGCGCGTAGGTCGCAATCCGAAAACCGGTCAGTCCGTCAGTCTCGACGGCAAGTTCGTACCTCATTTCAAACCGGGCAAAGAACTGCGTGATCGCGTGAACGAGGAAGAGGAGGAGGGGTTTTGACAGCTGCTGCACTTCAAGGAGTCGCTGATGCGTAACCTCAAGCGCGTACTTCTCGCTATATTTGTCCTGTTGCTCGTTCTGGCGATCCTGGCGTTCGTTCTTGAGAACCAGCAAGGTGTGTCGCTGTTGTTCCTGGGGTGGTCGGGCCCACAGTTGCCGGTGTCGCTGATCATGGTGATCGCGCTGCTGGTCGGCATGGTGATCGGGCCGATTCTCGGCTGGTTTCTGGGGCGTACATCCAGAGCCTCACGCAAGCGCCTTACCTGATTGTGACAAACCCTTTGTGTGTATCGAATTTGTGTCGCAGCTTGTCCATATCCATTAGTAAAACCTTCATTAAGCTGTAAAATGCTGCGCTTGATCGATAGGGCATTCCCTAATCGGTTCAGACTGACTCTGTCAGAAGCCTCGGCGAACTTGATGGCTTTTGCATTCATGGATTCGACAGTGCGCGGTTGGCGGCCCTGTCAGTAACTTAAGGGTATGGTTTCGCGTGAAAATTCTAGTAACCGGCGGCGCCGGATTTATCGGCTCGGCAGTCATTCGTCATATCATCTCCAGCACTGCCGACTCTGTCGTTAACGTCGATAAACTGACTTATGCCGGTAACCTTGAGTCGCTGGCTGAAGTCAGCCAGAACTCGCGTTACGTGTTCGAGCGCGTCGACATCTGCGACCGTGATCAAGTGGACCGTGTCCTGCGTGAGCATCAACCGGATGCCATCATGCACCTGGCCGCAGAGTCCCACGTTGACCGCTCGATCTCCGGTCCGTCTGAATTCATCCAGACCAATATCATCGGTACTTACACCTTGCTGGAAGCTGCACGCCATTATTGGGCTGCACTGGATGATGCGCGTAAAGCCAACTTCCGCTTCCACCATATTTCCACCGACGAAGTCTACGGAGACCTCGAAGGTCCGGAAGACCTCTTCACCGAAACCACGCCGTATCAGCCAAGCTCGCCGTACTCGGCCAGCAAGGCCAGTTCCGATCACCTGGTTCGCGCCTGGGCTCGTACTTACGGCCTGCCGACCCTGGTCACCAATTGCTCGAACAACTATGGCCCATGCCATTTCCCTGAGAAGTTGATCCCGCTGATCATTCTCAATGCGCTGGAAGGCAAGCCGCTGCCGGTCTACGGCAAAGGTAACCAGGTCCGTGATTGGCTTTACGTCGAAGACCATGCCCGTGCACTGTACAAAGTCGTGACCGAAGGCGTGATCGGCGAGACCTACAACATCGGCGGCCATAATGAGAAGCAAAACATCGAAGTGGTGCATACCCTTTGCGCACTGCTCGACGAACTGCGTCCAGACTCCGCTCATCGTCCACACGCCAGCCTGATCACCTACGTTCAGGATCGCCCGGGCCACGACCAGCGTTACGCGATCGACGCCAGCAAAATCCAGCGCGAGCTGGGTTGGACGCCGGAAGAGACCTTTGAAACCGGCATCCGCAAGACCGTCGAGTGGTACCTCAACAACACTGAGTGGGTGGCTCACGTGAAGAGCGGTAGCTACCAGCAATGGATCGACCAGAACTACGCGGATCGTTCGGACAACGCATGAAAATCCTCCTGTTGGGAAAAAACGGCCAGGTAGGCTGGGAGCTACAGCGCTCCCTGGCACCGCTTGGCGAGTTGATCGCCCTGGACCGTCACTCGGTCGATGGTTTGAGCGGCGACCTGTCTGACCTTGATGCCTTGCGTGCGACGATTCGTCAGGTCAAGCCCGATGTCATCGTCAACGCTGCGGCCTACACTGCGGTCGATAAAGCTGAATCCGAGACTGAGCTGGCCGACCGCGTGAACGGTCAAGCCAGCCGGGTCATGGCTGAAGAGGCTGCATCCCTGGGTGCCTGGCTGATTCACTATTCGACCGACTACGTGTTCAGCGGTGAAGGCTTGAAACCATGGCAAGAGGCAGATGCTGTCGCCCCGGTGAATCACTACGGCGCCAGCAAACTGGCCGGCGAGCAAGCGATTACTACCTCGGGCTGCAAGCACCTGATCTTCCGTACCAGCTGGGTCTATGGCGCGCGCGGCAACAACTTTGCCAAGACCATGCTGCGTCTGGCCAAGGACCGCGACACCCTGAGCGTCATCGCCGACCAGATAGGCGCCCCGACCGGCGCAGATTTGATTGCCGATGTGACGGCGCTGGCCATTCAGCAAGTCATGCAGCGTCCTGCACTGGCGGGCCTGTATCACCTGGCAGCTGCTGGCGAAGTGTCCTGGCACGGCTATGCCAGTCATGTGATTGGTTTTGCCAAGGCCAGCGGTGAAGAACTCGCCGTCACGGCGATCAATCCGATAGACACAACCGCCTACCCAACACCGGCGCGTCGCCCTCTGAATTCCCGGTTGAATACTCAGAAGCTGCGCGACAATTTTTCTCTACACTTGCCGGATTGGCAAAGTGGTGTCACCCGAATGCTTAGGGAAGTTCTGAATAAATGACCACGACAAATCGTAAAGGCATCATCCTCGCTGGTGGTTCGGGCACTCGTCTGCACCCGTTGACCCTCGGTGTGTCCAAGCAGATGCTGCCGATCTACGACAAGCCGATGATCTTCTATCCGCTGTCGGTGCTGATGCTCGCCGGTATGCGCGAAATCCTGATTATCTCCACCCCTGAAGACTTGCCGTGCTTCCGTAAGTTGTTGGGTGACGGCAGCCTGTACGGCATCAAGCTGACGTATGCCGAGCAGCCTAGTCCGGACGGCTTGGCACAAGCCTTCATCATTGGCGAAGAATTCATTGGCAAGGATCCTTGCTGCCTGATCCTGGGCGACAACATCTTTTACGGTCAGCACTTCTCGGACAACCTGCGTTCCGCCAGTGCTCAAGAGCACGGTGCGACTGTATTTGGTTACCACGTGTCGGATCCGGAGCGTTTCGGTGTGGTTGAGTTCGACGCTTCCGGCCGTGCCTTGAGCATCGAGGAAAAGCCGCTGAAGCCTAAATCCAGCTATGCGGTGACTGGCTTGTACTTCTACGACAACCAGGTCGTCGAGATCGCCAAGAACATCAAGCCATCCGAACGTGGCGAGCTGGAAATCACTGACGTTAACCGCGCGTACCTTGAGCAGAAAGCCCTCAACGTTGAAATGCTCGGCCGAGGCTTCGCCTGGCTGGATACCGGTACCCATGATTCACTGCTGGAAGCCAGTCACTTCGTGCATACCATTGAGCAGCGCCAAGGCCTGAAAGTGGCGTGCCTCGAAGAGATCGCCTATCACAATGGCTGGATCACAGCCGAGCAGTTGAGTACTCAGGCTGATGCCCTGAAGAAGACGGGCTACGGTCAGTATCTACAGAAACTCCTGGACTCGCCTTCCCACTGATTCGACGGCTCAAACCTTTCGAACAGTAGCGATTAACCGGTCCAGGCAGGAATGGCATGCCAGTAAAACATCCCAAGGTTGCAGTTTTGCTGGCTGCCTACAATGGCATGCAGTGGATCGAGGAGCAGTTGGCCTCGATCCTCAGTCAGTCAGCTGTCGACGTAACCGTTCATATCAGTATCGACCCTTCCACCGATGGTACCGAGGCTTGGTGCGCGGCTTATGCCGCCCGGCACCCAAGCGTTATCGTGCTGCCCGCTGCTGGCACATTCGGTGGTGCTTCTCGCAATTTCTTCAGGTTGATCCGCGATGTTGATTTTGATGAGTACGAGTTTGTCGCCTTTGCCGATCAGGATGACGTATGGCACGCGGATAAGCTTCAGCGCGCGACCGATGCGATTCAGGCTCGTAAGGTAGATGCCTACTCCAGCAACGTCACCGCTTTTTGGTCGAACGGCAGGACACAGTTGCTGGACAAGGCCCAACCTCAGGTTGCCTGGGACTTCTTGTTTGAAGCGGCTGGGCCAGGTTGCACGTATGTGATGAGCCAGAAAATGGTGGTGCTTTTAAAGGCGTCCATGTTGGTTAATTGGGCTGGCTTGCAAGGTGTCAGTTTGCATGACTGGTACTTCTATGCCTTTGCGCGCAGCCGTGGCTTCAAGTGGTTTATCGACCCGCAGCCGTCCATGCAATATCGCCAACATGAGCGAAATCAGGTTGGGGCCAACACGGGTCTCAGTCCTTTGATTGCACGCTACAAGACGATTCATGACGGCTGGTGGTTCTCCCAGGTCCGGCTAATTGCATGTCAGGTAGGACTGGATGCTGATCCTTTCGTTCGGCGTTGGCTACGTCTGGGGCGCAGGCAGTTATTGAGGCTCTCTTTAAGTGCCTGGAAGTGTCGCCGGCGCGCGCGGGATAAAGTGTTCTTCTTTTTGATTTGTTGGACTACTGCATTGATCGGAAGTAAATCCAAATGAGCGGTCCGCGGGTTTTAGTGACAGGCGCGACGGGGTTTGTCGGCGAGGCCGTGGTCTTCAGGTTGTTGCTCGATAAGAAGTTCACTCCCGTCGCCGCTGTTCGCGCAAGCACACGATTGAGCGGTTTGTGCCGGGTCGTTCCCTTCGATCTCGATCTCGATCTGCCGACTGCTCTGCCTGTACTGGAGGGCGTTGCTGTCGTCATTCATTGTGCGGCCAGAGTGCACGTCATGAGCGAAACGGCTGTGGACAGCCTCGCAGCGTTTCGTAAAGCCAACGTCGAGGGGACTGTCCGGCTGGCCAGGCGTGCGGCGGAGTCCGGCGTGAAACGTTTTATTTTTATCAGCTCGATCAAGGTGAATGGCGAAAGTACAGGTCGCAACATGCCTTTCAAGGCGACGGATTTGCCTGCGCCAATCGATCCTTATGGGGTGTCCAAGCACGAGGCAGAGATTGCGTTACGGCAAATCAGCCTGGAAACCGGGATGGAGGTTGTTGTTATCCGTCCGCCTCTCGTTTACGGGCCGGGTGTCAAAGCCAATTTCCTCAGCATGATGCGTTGGCTGGATCGCGGCGTGCCTTTGCCATTGGGCGCCATTGATAATCAGCGCAGTCTGGTTGCACTCGGAAATCTCACGGACCTCGTGGTGGCCTGCATCGACAGCCCTGCCGCCGCCGGTCAGGTCTTTCTGGTTAGCGATGGCGAAGACCTGTCCACTACCCAGTTGCTGCGCCGTATGGCGTTTGCGTTGGGCAAAGTCGCGAGACTGCTGCCAGTGCCCGTGGGGTTGTTGAGAGTGGTGGCCTCGATGATGGGCAAGTCAGGGGTTGTCGAGCGGTTGTGTGGTTCTTTGCAGGTGGATATCCGGCACACGCGTGAGGTGCTTGGGTGGCATCCGCCTGTCAGTGCAGAAAGGGCTTTGCGTCAGGCGGCCGATCATTATCGGGATAAACAGACAAGATGATTTTTGCGTTATTGGTGGTGGTGTTTGCCGTTTCATGGGGGTTGACCCGGGTTTTGCGCCGGTATGCCTTGTCCCGAAGCCTCATGGATATTCCGAACGAGCGTAGTGCTCATTCGGTTCCCACGCCTCGCGGTGGCGGCGTATCAATCGTTGTCGCTTTTTTGCTCGCGCTTCCGGTCCTGTCGTTGTTGGGGGTGTTGCCCCTGCCTGCGCTGATGGCATTGGTTGGGGCGGGCGTTCTGATTGCGGTGATTGGTTTTGCCGACGACCATGGCCATATCGCTGCGAGGTGGCGGTTGCTGGGGCACTTTATCGCGGCGGCCTGGGTGTTGTTCTGGCTCAATGGGCTCGCACCCATTGCTTTGTTGGGCGTTTCGCTGGATCTGGGGTGGGTCGGTTCCATCCTCGGGGCGATTTATCTGGTCTGGATGCTCAATCTCTATAACTTCATGGACGGCATCGATGGTTTGGCAAGCGTTGAAGCCATCACCGTGTGCCTGGGAATATGTCTGGTTTATGGGGTTGCTGGCACGGCTGAGTTGGTATGGGCGCCGTTGATGCTGGTTGTGGCCGTTGCAGGTTTCCTGTGCTGGAATTTTCCACCTGCCCGGATCTTCATGGGCGATGCGGGGAGCGGCTTTCTCGGCATCATTCTCGGAGCAATGGCGCTTCAGGCGGCCTGGAGCAAGCCGGAACTGATCTGGAGCTGGTTGATTCTGCTGGGGGTTTTTATTGTCGATGCGACATGGACGCTCGTTCGGCGCCTGATCGGCGGAGATAAGGTGTATCAGGCCCATAGCAGCCATGCCTATCAGAAAGCGGCACGTCGTTGGGGTCATAAAGCGGTGACGATAAGTGTGGCAGTCATCAATGTTGTTTTTCTGCTGCCGCTTTCGATCCTGGTTGTACTCGGTCATTTGAATGTCGTGGCGGGGATATTTGTGGCGTACGCTCCGCTTGTTTGTTTGGCTTATCTGTTCAAGGCGGGCAGGTCATAAGTTCGAATCAAATTGACTTTGCTTCATAGGAGTTTCTGGTTTGCTCATTCGGTGGTGACAAGCTTGGATGCAACCATCCGTCAGTCCTTTGTGCTGGTGTGTCGCAGGGCGGTGAATGGGGGGGGATCTGGCTGGCGATCGTTTTGCAGCTCGCCGTATTCAATTTAGTACGTTTGACGCAAGTCATGCGTCTTCTCACGAATATCGTCCAGAATGCCCTGCATCAAAAAAAAGCCCCGCGAATCGGTGTGTTCGGTAGAATACGCGGTTATGACTCGCGTCCAGATTGAGCTTGCGCTGCATGGGCGGACCTTCCGATTCACGTCGTGAGCGCGGTGCCGCGGGCCTGTATTTATGTATGGGCGCGGGTTGCTATGCCTCTTTTTCATCTTTTTTTGTTTTATTTATTGGCCGGTCTGTTTGTTGCTGCATTGACCGAAGGGCGGGGAAGTGTTCAGAGATGGGAAGTCTTATGGATAGACGTCAGATAAACGTGGGCTGGTGCGTTGCCTCACTGTCGCTCGACATGGCCAGCGTGCGCTACCGGGCATTGCTTCCTTTGTTGGCACTTGAAGCGCAAGGCTTTATCTGCAGTCTGTTTACCAGTCAAGGCCCTGTCAATCTTGAAAGTCTTGATGCCCTTGTCATCGTCAAGGCTTTTTCTGTTGAAAGTCTGGCTTTGGTTCAGCGTGCCCGAGCGCTGAACATACCCGTCATCATCGATTTATGTGACAACATTTTTGTGCCTGGTTATGGAAAGAGGCCGTTGGGCGCGCATGGTGAAATGTTCACCAGAATGGCCCTGCTCGCAACTGCCGTTGTGACAACCACCGAACCTTTGTCAGACGTCATAAAGGCCCACGTGCCGGGCGTTGTCGTGCACGTCATTCCCGATGGCCTGGCTTCGGAAACGGTAACGGATGCAGGCAGCGAGCTCATCGAAGACGCCAGGGCGATTGAAAAATCCATGGCTTCATCCTTGTGGTGCAGCCGATTGAAGAAGTTGTCGAATGAAATCAAGGATTCAGGCGTCATCTACACGCTCAAGCACTTGCTGAGCATGTTCAAGCTCTTGCTGGAAAAGCAACTGCAACGCGCCAGGAAAAAGCGTGGCAGGGATGGTTCGATCGCGACGGTCAAGGCCATTCCGGGAGTGCTCTTGCGCCCGCTCCGGAAACACGTTGCCCGCTTCAAAAAGGCATCGGTCGTCGCCGCTCCCGCGATCACACCCGCCATTTCAAATGCGCCAGCCTGTGATCCGTCGAAAACTATGTATTTACTATGGTTCGGTAATCACGGCGCCGATTACGCCGACTTCGGCATGCTGGACTTGCTTCTCATCCAGGATGCACTGGAAGCAATCGCGCTGGAATATCCGGTTGAGCTTGTGGTGATCAGCAACAATGCTGCCAAGTACGAGCGCTTTATCAAGCCGATGGCAATTGCATCACGCTATGTGGAGTGGTCGATCAACGTTGTAGACGATTGGATGGCTGTTTCACGGGTTGTTCTGATCCCCAACTCTTGCGATCCATTCAGCGTCTGCAAGTCCGCCAATCGAACGGTTCATGCCCTGACCCAAGGCATTCCTGTCGTCGCTACCGCAACGCCTGCACTGTCGCCGCTGGCTGGCAGCATCATGACCGGTGATTTTTTACAGGGACTGCGTCGTTATCTGTCGAGCACCGAAAATGGTCGCAAGGACGTAGCACTCGCCAGGACGCTGATCGAGCAGCACTTCAGCTCTACTGTCATTGGCTCTCTGTGGCGGGATGCGCTGCAATCAGCCATCGCTCAACGCTCCGGCGCAGCAGAAGTCCACGAAGCGGAGGCCCTCGTGGTACTGCACCTAGTCCAGGATCTGGATCTTGCGCTGCCCATCATTCTTGAACTCAAACAGCGCGAGATAGCAGTGCAAGTGGTGTGCAGCCACGCATTGCTCAAGGCTTCTCCGCGAGTAATGAAAACCCTGTCACTTCATCAGATCAATATCCGGGTGGTGTCAGCCGACGAGCCATTGGCTGGATTCTGCTTCGATTCCCGGACCAGAGCGCTGCTGACGGTGTCGGAAACCAATCTCAGTCCTCATCTATTCAGTCGCACGCTTACCGAAGCGGCGAAGGCCGCCGGCATCATGACCGCGACCTTGCAACATGGGCTCGAGAATGTGGGGTTGACCTACAGCGACAA
The DNA here is from genome assembly GCF_963970905.1 of Pseudomonas sp. EL_65y_Pfl2_R96. Lineage (NCBI taxonomy): Bacteria > Pseudomonadati > Pseudomonadota > Gammaproteobacteria > Pseudomonadales > Pseudomonadaceae > Pseudomonas > Pseudomonas sp. EL_65y_Pfl2_R96. The sequence goes on from NZ_CAXAQH010000028.1 coordinate 67,282, forward strand.
GATCCATTCGATAGACCGGATCAATTTCGCCGCCGACAGGATCTACCTTTGGGGCGGGCTGGACACGTTGCACGCAGATATCAGCGCAGCCACTCGCGCAAAATGCGTTGCGATAGGTTGCTCCAAGGTTGGCCGGGATGAACGCGCCGATCTGGATGCGTTGATCGCTCCCGAGGCCTGTGTGATCGGTGTCTTCGAAAACCTGCACTGGCATCGGTACTCTGAAGAGTATCGACAATTTTTTCTTGAGGGAGTGACCGCACTGGCGGAGCAATTCCCTTCTGTCACCTTTTTGATCAAGCCTCATCATGCGGGCCTGTGGCTGACTTCCCGTTACAAAGGAGACAAGCCCGTCGGCTCGAACCTGATCATCGCTGATCCCAAGCAGGCTGAATGGGAGCGTTATACCGCTGGCGGCCTGTTGGGTCGAATGAAAGCGGTCATTACCAGCCCCTCTACCGTGGCCCTAGATGCTGCAGCGCGGGGGTTGCCGGTTGCGGTGGTCAAGGGAGATCTCGACACTGAAACCTATGCCCCACTTTATACCATCGAGCAGATGGCGAACTGGTCCGCGTTCATCGAACGCGTTCTGGATGAAAGCCAAGCGCCAGAGCTCAAGCATCTTTCCGAGTGCTTTGTAAACCGTATGGTTTTGGAAGGCGATGCCGCCGCCCGATTGGTTGACGACTTGCTCTCTACGTCAATTCTTAATGAAGTCAGTTCTTGAAGGTAGCAGCCGATGCGCATCTCGGGAATAAATGACAGCTTCTATAAAATAACCGGACAATTTCGAGCCGGTGATATTCGCTATGCGTGCTCCAGCAACGTCACCCCTGCAGAGCCTTGGACCAGAGCTTCAAATGAGTATCCGGTCCGCTATAGGCATCTTGTACGATGGTCGATAGTTGATTTTCAGAGTGCTAACGTTTTAAGAGGAATTTCCCATGGTTGATGGTGACGAAGTAATACGGGTATATGTAGGTGTCGATCGTTCGCAATTGCTCGCCGTTCCTGTTCTTGAATACTCCATCAAACGCCACACGACTGCAAATGTTGAAGTCATTCCGATGTTGGATCTCCCGGTTCCCGAGCCACTGGATCCGCGCAATGGTCAACGTACCGGTTTTTCATTCAGTCGTTTCTGCATTCCAAAGCTTTGTGGCTACAAGGGCAAGGCCATCTACATGGACGCAGACATGTTGGTGTTTCGCGATATTCGTGAGTTGTGGAACATTCCGTTCGACGGTGCGAAAATTATAATCCAGCAAGAAGTCAAGTTTGCCGAAGCGTCGACCGACAAGGTCGGGGCGCCGAAAACTCGCAAGAAACAATGCGCCGTCATGCTGCTTGACTGCGAAAAGCTGGACTGGGAAATTGAAACCATCGTTCAAGAAATGGATGAGGGCAAGTACAATTATGACCAGCTAATGTGGGAGTTGATCATTCTCGAGGAAAAATACGTCAAGTATGGCGTGCCTTTTGAGTGGAACAGCCTCGAGCATTTGGATAAAGACACTCGGTTGATTCATTACACCGACGTTTATACTCAGCCTTGGTCTGCTTGTGCAAATAAAAATGCCTGGCCGTGGTTCGCGGAAGTTCGGTTGATGCTTAAAAATGGGGCGTTGACCGAGGCGGAAATCCAAAAAGAGATCGACCTTGGTTATTTCCGACCTTCATTGATTCGTGATATCAAATATCGTCATCTTATTCCCTCGTTTCTCCATAGTCTTTGGGATAAGAAGAATGCGGCTCGGGACAAGCTTGCCGGCTATGTTCCTCATAAAGCCGTTTACGAAGCCAAGCGGCGCCGTCAGCAGGTTATCAAGGACTACGAAGCCAGGCTCCCAGCCAGCGACTCTAACGGGCAAAAGGCTTCAAACGCATGATTACGTTGCTCAAGGCGCTTTTCAAAAAGCGCCATATCATCGCGCCGAATGAGTTTGATGTCCTCCTCGACGGGAACCCGAAGGGGAGGAATATTCTTATATTCACAGAGCAGGTGAATGCCACGTATTTCATTAGCTTTGATATCCCTCTGCGCGAGATGCATCAGCGAGGAGAGGTCAATGTCGCTGTGGTGTCGCAAAAACTGGTTTCGCAAAAGGGGGCTGGTTGCTGGGAACAGTGGAACGATAGCTTTAAACCTGAGTTGGTCATATTTACTCGATATGGTCAACCGTTTGGTGTGGATATACTCAAGTTCTTTAAAGCACTGAATGTTCCCGTTATCTATCACATTGATGATAACTTGCTTGAACTACCCCCTTCTCTAGGGGCCGAAATTCAGAAACGTCAAGGCGCTAAAGACGTCATTGATGCGCGTCGAAATCTGCTGGCGCAATGTGACCTGATTTATGCGTCGACCCCTCACCTTGCCGAACTGCTCAAAAGTCTGTTTCCGATGCAGCATGTTTTTACTGGAGAATATTTTCCGTACATGGGGCAGCGGGTGACGGTTAATCGACAAGAACGGCAGTACCAGACTATTGGGTATATGGGATCAAAAGGGCACCAGGAAGATCTGAATTTGGTGGTTCCGGTGTTGGAACGATTACTCGAAGAGCGGCCGAAATTGCACTTTGAAGTATTCGGGACGATACAGATGCCCGATCGTCTTTTGCGCTTTGGAGACAGGGTGAAAAGCCATAAAGTCAACAAGTCTTATACTGAGTTTTTATCAGTCCTGGCTGGGTTGAATTGGGATATCGGTCTCGCTCCATTGGTCAATGAGGAGTTCAACCTTTGTAAGGCTCCCACGAAGTTTCTTGAATACACTGCCGCCGGTATTCCCGTGGTGGCTTCGAACATTCCGGTTTACAGCATGATCATTCCTGAAGGTGCTGGGGTCTTGGTAAATGAAGATTGGCACTCAGCGTTGGCACTATATCTTGACTCGACAGACGCTAGAAAGCGGGCTGTTGAAACAGCTCAGTCTTATTGTTCTGAGCACTATTCGCTTCATAAGCTCGAACAACAACTGACCACAATTTTTGATACGGTTAGCGTGTGTTGAGGCCTCATGGGGTCAGGTGTCGAGAAATTGTTGGGGGGCATTTGATGCTGTATTGTATTGAGTTTTTAAAATGTTGTTTTGCAAGGTGTTGTGAAAATGGTTAATCGGACTGTGCAGTGGCTCATCGCTCCGGAAGTAAGCGGTGATGAGCCCCTTTTACTGTTTTCTGCCTGTGACGCGGGTTATCTCGGTTACGCCATCTCTTTGATCAAAAGTGTAGATCTGTATTCTCCAGGTGCTACCTTCTTTTTACACGTCATCAATCCCGGTGCGGACACCGTAAGCCGTATCGGAATGCTGTCTCGCTGTTTGGTGTCGACACGACTCAGCGTATCATTCGAAACCATTGATCTTTCAGCTCTGAATACAGATCAGCAGCGCGCTTATTACGCCAGTGCCCGCTTTCTGCAACTTTCCAATATTCTGTCTGTATTTTCTGTTCCTGTGTTCAGCATTGATGCTGATTCGTTGGTGGTTAATCCGTTTGATTTTGATTTTTCGAACAAAACAGACGCCGACGTCATTATTGTTCGGCGAAACCTGGCCGAGGATCAGCCAGAGCATTTGGCTATTGCTACGGGGTCTATCTGGCTGGCTCCTTCGGAGAGGATTATTCGGTTACTGAGAGAAATCTCCAGCGAAATCGACAAGGGCGTTGTTGAGCGCTCTCTAGAATGGTTCGTCGATCAAAGGTTGTTCTTCAGGCAGATGAACGCATATGCCGATCAGCTCAAGTTTTACAATTTGAAGCGTAAATATGCCGATTGGACATTTTCCACTTCCAGCATTCTCTGGGCCGGCAAAGGCGGTCTCAAACTTTATGACCTGCGTTTTTTTCTGCTTCAGAACCTGCTCTGTGACGATGCGCAAAAACGTAACATTAGCCATCATCTGGCTGAAGAGTTTTTTACTGTAGACAACTCACTGGCCAATGAATGGATTCGTTCACGGATAGCCACGGCAGTGGAAGGGAAGTACCTCCAGAGCCTTGGTAATCGGTCCCTGAACCTGGAAGCCTCCACCCGGAATATTGCCTTTTACATTCCCAGGCTCGACCGTCCTTGGAGGAGGATGCCGGCAACGTCAACCCAGTTTCCTGTGGTCAGTGATGACGTTATCGACCTGCGTTTGCGCTGGAAAGAATTTGCTGTGCGCATGGCTAATGCGCTTGAGCGTGCCGGTCTGACCGTCAACGTTATCGAGTTGCCAGGCTGGGAAATCGATCGTGAAAGAATTGACGCGGACGGCGCTGCTCTCGCGTTTGTTCCCCATCGATGTCACCTGAACTTTTTGGATGGCAAGACTCCGGTGTTGTTTTACATGCAAGAGTTCTTTCGATGGGCTTTTGTTGTCGATGGGCGAGGATGGAGCGCAGCGTCCAGCGTCTATCCCGTTGCACGAGATATTAACTCTGATAAGGCACAAACGTCTTTTGACGAATATCGAGCGCGTCTTGTTGATGGCCGCTTGGCTAGCAAGTTTGCCCAGCAAGCTGCCAAGTCGAAGAGACAGTTGATTGATGAAGGTTTGTTACCATTTGATATCAATGGCCGCTGGTTCCCCCGTCGCACTCTGCGCCCCTATATTTTTTTTCCTCTGCAGGTTCCTACAGATCAATCGATTCAATTGTTCTCCGATTTTTCGGAACAAGTGCTTGTTGAGTCGCTGGTAGAATGGGCGAAGGAAAATGGCGTCACTGTGGTGCTGAAGCCTCATCCCGCAAACATGAAGAGCATGAAGCCTTTCGAGAAAATGGTCGATAACACGAACGTTTTTTACAGCGAAGCCAATGTTCAGGATTTGATCGCGCATGCTACTGCGGTTTATACCATTAACAGTGGCGTGGGTTTTGAGGCGCTGCTGCAAGTCAAGCCAGTTGTTACTTTCGGTCGCGTCGAGTACGACTGTGTTACATTCAACGCGACGCCGACCACTTTGGATGAGGCTTGGGGTTATGTTCAGAGCAGTACCGCAGCTGAGTTGGAAGTAAGATATAAGAATTTTGTAGATTGGTTTCTTGAATGCTATGCGGTGGATATGTCTCAACCGCAAGCGTCAAAGGCCCGGCTAGATGAAATTGCAGCGCAAGTTCTTTCGATAATTTCACCATCTGTTGTGCGCTGAGGATTGATCGTCACTATGATCGCAAGTATTATCAACTCAAGTTTAGCGCTGGCACGTCGCAGTATTGTCATGCAAATAAAGCAGCATGCATTGGGCTATGCCTGGACGCTAATCATCCCGATGCTTTACGCCGCCTGTTATATCTTTGTAAAACGTCAACTGAACGGTGAAGCCACCCATACGGTGGAGGGGAGCTGGGATGTATTGCGCGCCTTTGCCGGGATCACACTGTTTCAGTGCTGGATGCACATGGTTCAGGAAACTTCCGAATTCATTCGACGCAATCGTGGTTTGCTCAAGGGCATGAATGTGGGCCCCGTTCCTTTCGTGCTGGCCGTTGCGTTTGAGGGCATTATCGCGCTGGTTATCAGAGTGGTACTGATTCTGATCGCTGTTCCTGTACTCGGGCTTGCGTTGCCCACGGATATCTCGTCATGGCTGTGGTTTTTCTGCAGTCTGATTGCCTTGTTGATATCCGCTACCATGCTCGGTCTGCTGTTGGCGCCCTGGGCTGTACTGTACGCTGATGTGCGTAAAGGCCTCAGTTCGATCAGCTTACCGATCATTCTGATTTCCCCCATTTTTTATGCGGCCCTTGAGCAAAAAAGTGGCGCGTTGTTTTGGGTGAATGTTTTCAACCCTATTGCCTCTCCTTTGGCGGCCATCTCCCGATCCCTGCGCGGGGAGGAGTCTGTTTATATGCTCCCGATGTTGATCGCGATGGGGGTTTCGCTTCTGGTACTGTGTTGGCTGATCAAGTCCTTGAGTCGTCAGGTGCCAATTCTTCTTGAACGGATGGGTAACTGATGAGTGCTTTGCTTGAAATCGACGGTTTGTGGAAAAAGTACTCCAGGGACCTGAAATCATCCGTCAAATATGCCTCCAAAGACTTGCTGCGGGGAGCGTTGTCGCGAGGCGCAGCGTCCACTGAATTGCGCGACTCCGAGTTTTGGGCTTTGCGGGATATCAATGTCTCGTTGCGCAGAGGCGAAGTACTTGGAGTGTTGGGGCACAACGGCGCGGGAAAGAGCACGTTGCTCAAGTGCATAGCGGGAAAGCTGGTTGCCGACCGCGGTAAGATCTCTCGCAAGGGGGAAATCGGATTCCTGCTCGAAATGAGTGCCGGATTTGTGCCTTCCATGACGGGCAGGGACAACGTATCTGTACGTGGTCAGCTTATGGGGAAGTCCGGCAAAGAGCTCAAACACTACATTAGTGCTGTTCAGGATTTTGCCGGGCTCAATGAGTTTTTCGATTCCCCTGTGCAATTTTACAGCTCGGGGATGAAATCCCGTCTGGGATTTGCTGCCTCAACGGTCATTGAGCCCGACATTCTGATCATCGATGAAGTGCTCGCGGTGGGTGATCTTTCGTTTCGTCTGCAGTGTTATGAGCGAGTCAATGAGCTGGCACGTAATGCTGCGGTGTTATTTGTCTCTCATTCCATCGGACAAGTTGCACGCATGTGCGATCGCGGTTTCTTTCTGGAGAAGGGCCGGGTCATTTTTGATGGCGGCATACAACAAGCCATTTCCATCTACCAGGACAAGTTGGGTGACCAGAGCGAGAAGAAACGCGGTCACGTGTTGAATCCGGAACTGGTGTCATTTGACTTGTTGATTGATGAACGCGTGCTGCCTTCGGGACAGACCATTCCTTATGGCGCGCAAATGGTTCTGGATATCGATGTTTCCAGACTGCCCGCTAATGCTCAGGTCTGTGTATTTTTAAGAGACAGTTCGCAAGGTGTTCTTATGGATTGGAACTCAGCTCGTTGTAACTTGACCTGGCCTGATTCTGCCAGTCGGCTGGTCGCTCAGTTGGGCGGCGCAGAGTTGGCCCCGGGCCCCTATTCCTTGTCTATTCAGGTGATGAGTCCGGATGGCGTCAGTCACCTGTCCTTGTCAGAAAGTGTTGCATTCAGGGTCAGCGGCGAATACTTGAACGCCGTGCCTGTACAGAAGCTTGCTGACTGGCAGTTTGAAGGGAGCCAGGTGTGAACGTGCAGACCGACGATCCAATAGGAATGGCTGGAAATACCGTTTTGACGCCGGTCCGCGTCTTTGTAGCCGCCACTCCGGCGGAATGGCTGCCAATGCGGGTGCTGGAATTCTCGATCCGGGAGCGGTCTTCCCTGCCGGTCGAACTGTCGGCGATTTATAGCCATCAGCGACCAATACCGCAGCCTAAAGGTATGGAAAACCGGGCGCGTACACCGTTTTCGTTTCAGCGGTTCCTTATCCCGGAGTTGTGTCAGTTCAAGGGGCGAGCCATTTACATGGACGCCGACATGCAAGTCTTTGAGGATATTGAAGGGCTTTGGAATCAGCCGTTCGGCGACAATCATCTGTTGACGGTGGCAAGCGGCACCCAGGGGCGCCGTTCGCAATTCAGCGTCATGGTCCTGGACTGTGAGCAGCTGGCCTGGAACATCGAAGACATCGTTGCGGATCTGGACAGCGGGGCACTTGAGTACCGCTCATTGATGTTCGAGATGAGCGTCGCGAAACAGGTTGGCTACTCGGTGCCGGTGACGTGGAACTCTCTGGAGCACTACTCGGCCGGACAGACGTCATTGCTGCATTACACCGACATGAACACTCAGCCATGGGTGTCTCTTGAGAATCCCAATGGCCATGTCTGGATGGCATGCCTTAGAAGAGCCATCGCAAGCGGCTTTATCAGCCGTGCCGAGGTTGCCAGGGAGGTTGCCCAGCATCATGTAAGGCCTACGCTGTTGGCCCAGATCGACGCAGGCATGGATCGTACTTCTGAGTTGAGCGTCACTGCGGTGATTCGTGATCTTGCATTTCAGGCGCCTTATCACAAGTTGGGCAAGAAATGGCTGGGTCGACTCAGAACCCGCACGTTGTATTACGTACGTCTGTGCCGATACATCATTAAAAAATTGTAAGCGGTGCGGGCAGCGTTTTTTTGAAGAGGGCACCTTGTATCGGTGCCCTTTGTGTCGATTTAAATCTTGTTCAGGCAGATGGCCAGAATGAGGCTGATGTTGCCCGCCAGGGTCTGGCGATAAACACCTGATTTTTTCATGAGGCGAAACCTCTTGAAAATAGAGCTTTGACGCCCTTGTTTGAAGTCATTCAATGTCTGCCTATTCACCGGGGTCAGCTCCCCTTCAAGCAACTCAAGAATCTGCACATTCGAATCACTCCAGCGGCTGAAGCGTCCGTCGATCAACTTACCGATACGTATCATGCGTTCTTTGAAGCCGGAGTTGGCACCGATGACATTGCCACCGTGCTGGCGATAGTCCAGCGTCGGCTCTGAATCGTAGATGACGTTTCCACCACAGGCTGTCGTCAAAAGATAGGTAAGCCAGTCGTGCGCAACGATGGTCATGGCGTGTGGAATCTTGTTCAAGAGGTCCCGTGCTGCACCATTGAGGAGCATAGTATTGGCACCGGCGATGCTTTGGATCAGCGCATTCTGGAAGACCGGGGTTCGTTTGAAGTCGGGTGAAAAACCAATGATTTTCCGGTTTTCATCGATCAGGCGAGTGCGGGAGCAGTACAGGGCCGGCAGATGGGTGGGCAACGACTCCAATTGTCGGATGCTTCTTTCCAGCTTGTTATTGAACCAGATATCGTCCTGATCGCTGAATGCGAAAAAGTCTGCTTTTATATTCTCGTTTCTTACCAGCGACATGAAGTTTTCAGCAAAACCGGCGCGTGGACCGCTGAACACTTGTATGCGTTGCGTGTTGATCAGGTCCTGGTAATTTTCCAGCAGTGCAAGGGTTCCATCGGTAGAGCCATCATCAGAAATGTATAGCGTCCATTTTTGATGGGTCTGGGCAATGAAAGAATCAATTTGCTCTTTGAGAAATGTGTATCCGTTAAACGTGCACAGAAGTATCGCTACTTCAGGAGAGGTCGGTGAATTCCTTGAGTTTTCGACGAATAGCTCAGCGTCTGATCTACCGGACAGGGGCGGTTGCTGGTCCATGCGTCCTCGCATCGTGGGTTTAAAAATAGCATTGTCAATGTGTAAAAAAAGACTGATGCCTACTTGACATCATCCCGAGTGATAGAACCGGCATCGGGGATGCGTACAGGACGTGCATTTTATCTGTCTGGAAGGTTTAATCTCTACTCTTTTACGCTCTACTAGCGACTAGAGTGAATGCGCGAAGCGCGCCCGGGCACTTGGCGCCTGCTTCGCTTGTCGAAGGAATTGTTCTGTGACTGTGGTGCAATCCCTGCATGGTTTGGACTAACTGAGATCAAAAATGGAAGGAAGGGGAATGGACAGACTGCGGATATTCCTTTTGGGAATGCCTCGTCAGAGAAAGCGACTGATTCAGGTGATCATGGACGTGTTCCTGGTCTGGATCTCGCTGTGGGGTTCGTTCGTGGTTCGTTTGGGTATAGACGACCTGCTTGAGCCTCTGAGGGCTCACCTGTGGTTGTTTCTCAGCGCGCCGGTGATTGCGATTCCTCTGTTCATTCGGTTTGGCATGTATCGGGCAGTCATGCGCTACTTTGGCAATGATGCGCTGATTGCCATTATCAAGGCGGTCAGCCTTTCTGCGCTCATCCTGGCGGTGGTCGTTTTCTGGTATAGCAACCACCAGGCCGTCGTCCCGCGTTCCATCATCTTCAATTACTGGTGGTTAAGCCTCGTCATCATCGGCGGCCTGCGCCTGTGCATGCGCCAATACTTCATGGGCGACTGGTTCACCGCCGCCCAGCACGTACCGTTCACCAATCGCGAGGATGGTCTGACGAAAGTCGCCATCTATGGTGCGGGCGTCGCAGGTAACCAGCTCGTAGCGGCGCTTCGCATGGGCCGGGTGATGCGCCCAGTGGCCTTTATCGACGACGACCCCAGCATCGCTGATCGCTCTATTTCGGGTTTGCAAGTCTACAAACCCAGACACATCCAACAAATGATCGACGTCACCGGCGCCCAGGAAATCCTCTTGGCCCTGCCGTCATCTACCCGAGCACGACGCCGGGAAATTCTCAATCTGCTGGAGGCTTACCCCCTTCACGTGCGAAGTGTTCCGAACTTCACCGATCTGGCCAGCGGTCGGGTCAAGGTTGAAGACATTCAGGAAGTGGATATTGCCGATTTGCTGGGCCGGGATGCCGTGCCAGCCCAGGCCGATTTGCTCGAGCGCTGTATCAAAGGCAAGACAGTGATGGTCACTGGCGCTGGCGGATCGATCGGTTCGGAGCTGTGCCGGCAGATTTTCTCCCTTGGCCCGACCACGCTTATTCTGTTCGAACACGGCGAGTTCAACCTCTACAGCATCCTGTCGGAACTGGAGCAGCGCGGCTGCCGTGATTCGGTGTCGGTCAAGTTGCTGCCCATCCTCGGCTCCATCCGTCACCCGCACAAACTGCTCGATGTGATGAAGACCTGGCGCGTGGATACCGTTTATCACGCGGCCGCTTATAAACATGTGCCAATGGTCGAGCACAATATCGCTGAAGGCGTGCTCAACAATGTCATGGGTACCTTGAACACCGCTCAGGCTGCCTTGCAGTCGGGTGTGGCCAACTTCGTGCTGATCTCCACCGACAAGGCCGTACGCCCGACCAACATCATGGGCAGCACCAAGCGTCTGGCGGAGTTGACCCTTCAGGCCCTCAGTCGTGAAATCGCCCCGGTACTGTTCGGCGACAAGGCTAACGTATCCAGGGTCAACAAAACCCGTTTCACGATGGTCCGCTTTGGCAACGTGTTGGGATCGTCCGGTTCGGTGATCCCGTTGTTCCACAGCCAGATCAAGTCCGGTGGGCCATTGACGGTCACGCACCCGAAAATCACCCGCTACTTCATGACCATTCCCGAAGCCGCGCAGCTGGTGATCCAGGCCGGTTCCATGGGGCAGGGCGGCGACGTGTTCGTGCTGGACATGGGCGAACCGGTGAAGATTGTCGAACTGGCGGAGAAGATGATTCACTTGTCTGGCTTGAGCATCCGCTCCGAGCGAAATCCCCAAGGCGATATTTCGATCGAGTTTACGGGCCTGCGTCCGGGAGAGAAGCTCTACGAAGAGTTACTGATCGGCGATAACGTTGCTGCGACGCCACATCCGATGATCATGACCGCCAACGAAGACCATTTGCCCTGGGACGTGCTCAAGGGCCGTTTGACTGAGCTGTTATTGGCTGTCGAGGAGGATGATTACTCCCGCGTGCGCCAGCTCCTGCGCGAAACAGTCAGCGGCTACACCCCCGACGGTGAGATCGTCGACTGGATCCACCAGCAACGTCGCCTCGAGCCCTGATTGTTTCACATCCTGTAACGGACACATTTTTGACAGCTCCATCACATCGCCTAAGTTTGGGAGGCAGCTTCGGAAAAGCTGCTTCTTCCAATTGATGTCATGGAGCTTCATTTATGCGTACTGGCTATTTCTACTCTCTGGTTTTTGCCCTGCTCACCAGCGCCTCCATTGCGGCCATCGCTGCGCCGACGGCTGCGCCAGAGGCTGCCAAGGCCCCCTTGATGCTGGACGTTGCCGCCAAGGCTCAAACCGCCAAGGTCGATCTCAATGGGGCCGATGCGTCGACCCTGCAACGTGAGTTGTCCGGGATCGGTGAGGCGAAGGCCAAGGCGATTGTTGCTTATCGTGAGAGTAATGGGCCATTTTCGTCTGTCGACGAATTGCTGGAAGTGAAAGGGATCGGCAAAGCCATTCTGGACAAGAATCGCGAGAGGCTGGAAGTGAACTAAGCTTGTAGATCCACACCAAGAGGCCGGTCATTGACCGGCCTTTTTGCATAGTGTCGTTGGGGGGATCCGGCGCCTTTCATCGGGAGGCAAAAAATTACGGCTATCATATGGCTCTTGAATTATGCCTATAATAAATTCGTCATTCGCTGAAGCGCCCTGACACTCGGCGCTCGCCTTCCTAAAGCATCCTCCCAGGAGCACTGTCATGAATGCTGTCCAGACCCAAGGTACGGCCCTTGTTACCGGCGCTTCTTCCGGCATCGGTGCGGTTTATGCGCAGCGCTTGGCGGCGCGTGGTTTTGATTTATTGCTGGTCGCCCGTGATCAGGAACGGCTGGAGGCTGCCGCGAGCAAATTGCGCGCGGAGCATGGTGTTCAGGTCGAGGTGCTCAAGGCGGATCTGACGCAAAAGGATGATGTGCTGAAGCTTGAGCAGCGTCTTCGCAGTGATTCGAGCATCAGCCTGTTGCTGAACAACGCCGGTATCGCGGCGGATGGTTTGCTCGCCAACGCCGACATGGATCAACTGGAGCGCCTGATTCAGCTGAACGTCACCACGGTGACGCGGCTGGCTTCGGCGGCGGCAGCCAGTTTTGCCAAGGCGGGTCGCGGGACGATCATCAATATTGCGTCGGTGGTGGCGTTGTTTCCTGAGCGATTCAATGCGACGTACAGCGCGAGCAAGGCTTATGTGTTGAGCCTGACTCAGTCGTTGAGCGCTGAGCTTGCGGGCACCGGGGTTCAGGTTCAAGCGGTGTTGCCGGGCGTAACACGCACCGAGATCTGGGAGCGTTCCGGTATCGATGCGTCCCAGATTCCGGCGGAGATGGTCATGGACGCGGGGGAGATGGTCGATGCGGCGTTGTCGGGGCTGGATCAGGGTGAGTTGATCACCATTCCTTCCTTGCCGAATCTCTCTGAGTGGGAGTCCTATGTAGCGGCGCGTCATGCGATGGCGCCGAATCTGTCCAGAAGCACGGCCGCAACGCGCTACAAGTGAGGCACCATGAATCGGCTTGAGGTATTTGCGTTATGAGTAATCGTCGAGTGGTGGTCACGGGCATGGGCCTGGTGTCGCCGTTGGGTAGTGGCGTCGAAGCGGTTTGGGCGCGTCTGTTGGCCGGGCGCTCCGGGTTGCGGGCGTTGCCGGACGAGGTGGTTGCCGATCTGTCGACCAAGGTCGGTGGCGCGGTGCAAACCCTGGCGGAAGATCCCGAGGCGGGTTTTGACCCGGATCGGGCGACGCCGCCCAAAGAACAGAAGAAGATGGACCGCTTCATTATGTTTGCCATGGAGGCGGCGCGTCAGGCGCTGGAGCAGGCCGGTTGGCAAGCGCTGGATGCCAATGCCCAGGAGCGCACGGCCACCATCATCGGCTCGGGCGTGGGTGGTTTCGGCGCGATTGCCGACGCGGTGCGCACCACTGACAGCCGTGGCCCGCGACGTTTGTCGCCGTTCACCATCCCTTCGTTTCTGGTCAACCTCGCGGCGGGGCATGTGTCGATCCAGCACGGTTTCAAAGGCCCGTTGGGGGCTCCGGTAACGGCGTGCGCGGCCGGGGTTCAGGCGATTGGCGACGCGGCGCGGCTGATTCGATGTGGCGAGGCGGACATTGCAGTATGTGGCGGCGCGGAGGCGGCGATCGATCGTGTCAGCCTCGCCGGGTTTGCGGCGGCTCGAGCCTTGTCCAGCGGTTACAACGACACACCGGAGCGCGCCTCGCGGCCGTTCGACAGTGGCCGCGATGGCTTTGTGATGGGCGAGGGCTCGGGCCTTCTGGTGATCGAATCCCTGGAGCATGCCCTGGCGCGGGGGGCTCAGCCATTGGCCGAGCTGGTCGGTTACGGCACCAGCGCCGATGCCTATCACCTGACCGCGGGGCCGGAGGATGGCAGTGGCGCGCGTCGGGCGATGTCGCTGGCGTTGGCCCAGGCGGGCATTTCGCCGGCGCAGGTGCAGCATCTCAACGCTCACGCGACCTCGACTCCGGTCGGGGATTTGGGGGAATTGGCGGCCATCAAGTCGTTGTTCGGCTCGGACAATAAGATAGCCGTGACATCGACCAAGTCCGCGACTGGGCATTTGCTCGGCGCCGCTGGCGGGATCGAGGCGATCTTTACCCTGTTGGCGATCCGCGATCAGGTTGCGCCGGCGACGCTCAATTTCGATAACCCGGATCCGGCGGCGCAAGGGGTGGACATCGTTCACGGTCAGGCACGGCCGATGGCCATCGAGTACGCCTTGTCCAACGGCTTCGGATTTGGCGGCGTGAACGCCAGTGTGTTGTTCAAACGCTGGCAGGGTTAGTTCACGACAGGTGATGGCACGAATAGTGATTACTCATTCGCTGACGATTGTTGAACAATCACGAGGCATTGAGTATGAGCAGCGGACTCTCCCTGGCCGACCACATCACATTGGAGTTACGCGCTGACATCATCGGCGGTCGTTTGCTGCCTGGCATGGCGTTGGTGGAAAACGATCTGGTGTCGGCTTACAACGCCTCGCGAAATACGATTCGCGAGGCGTTGCACCGTCTGGGCCAGGAAGGGCTGACCCGTTACGTCCGCAACAAGGGCGTGATGGTGCGCAGGCTAGGGGTCGATGATGTGCGCGATCTGTTCAAGGTCCGTCGCACTCTGGAACTGCAAGCCATCAGCGCCAGTCAGCCACTGCGTGATGATCAATCCGACCGGATGCTCGAAGCCCTGGAGGCCGCCGAGCTGGCCCGGGAGCGTGAGGACTGGCGCGCCGTCGGCACCTACAGCCTGGCGTTTCATCAACACATCGTCGGGTTGCTGCGCAGCCCGTTGTTCGATGAGTTCTTCACCAACGTCGTTGCGCAATTGCGCCTGGTGTTTTGCACCGCTCCCGATGAATCACGTTTTCAAGCGCCCTGGCTGGCTCGCGACCGGCAAATACATGAGTTGCTGGCCGACGGCGATAAGCGCGCGGCCGGGGATGCCATGAGCCTGTATCTCGATGACTCCGAACACCTCCTATTGCAGATGCTTGCCCCTTCTTCCCATCACTGATCGAGGATTTGTGCCATGTACAAAGACTATCCGGCGGCCTACCAAGTCAGCAAAGGCTCGGCCTTGCAGGTGGACACAGCCTTCTACGAAAGGATCCGCGACAAAACAGAGGGGCGCACGCTGATTGAGCAGTTTGAAGTGCCGATCCGCACCGGCCGCGCCTGGAATGTGCCGGCGGGGCATGTGTTCAGGGTCACGACCCCTGTCGGCCCGCAAGTCGGAGACTTCAATGTCTGGAATGCCCACGACCCGCGCGAACGCTTGTGGGCCGCGCGGACCCGGCAGTTGCAAGGGGCGCATGTCAGCACCCATGACCGGCTCTGGTCGAACCTGCCCTTTTTACGACCGCTGGTGACCATTACCGACGACAGCCTGGCGGGTTACGGCATCGACGAACATGGCGGGCGTTTGCACGATTTGCTGGGGACGCGCTGCGATCCCTATGTGAACAAAATGCTCACGGGCGAGGATTTCCATCATCACTGCCACTCCAATCTGACTCGCGCAGTGTTGCCCCATGGCCTGACCGAGTTCGACGTGCATGATGTGCTGAACATTTTTCAGTGCACCGGCCTGAATCACGACGACATGTACTTCATGAAAGCCTGCCCGGCACAGAAGGGCGATTACCTGGAGTTCTTTGCCGAGATTGATTTGCTGTGCGCGCTCTCGACTTGCCCGGGTGGCGATTTGTCACTGGCCATGTGGGGACCGGATGCACAGGACCCGCTGAGCGTGTGTCGCCCGCTGGGGGTGGAGATTTATCGGTTGGAGGATTCGTTGCTTGAGGGCTGGAGCCAGCCGGAGCGTGCGGCTTACAAAGGGTTGCATGGCTTGCACATTGCCAAGGCCGATTGGGAAAAATAAGAGCTAATAGCAAGAGCAAAAAGATCGCAGCCTTCGGCAGCTCTTATCAAACAAAAAATAACGCATTGTTTTTGCTCTGAAATTTATCCAACCATCACCAACTGCATCCCCAGCTTGCGCGCCTTGCGTTCCAAGGCGCGCCGTT